>OZ260079.1:2442894-2748256 GCA_965284365.1 Phragmitibacter sp. | reverse complement strand
ATTCAAACACCCTCGGCCCGGCCGTGAGCTGATCATGGATCTCGGGAGAATACGGCGTCGATGCGAGAAACGTCGATTCCGGTGGTTTACTCAGGATTTTCCCACTGGCCTCGCTCGCCTCCCTGGCCGCTTTCCACTCCGGATCTGCTGCGAAGGCCGCAAAGGAAGCCTTGGCCGCGTCCCGCGACTTGTGTTTCAGCAGGTAGATCAAGGTCGTGTCCGCCCCGTTTTCTTTATCCACGGGAACAAAGTATCCCAGATTCACGATACCGTGCTTCTCGAAGAGCTTGCAGGTGTGCTCTCGGAATCGTTTTTGCAGATCCGGTAATTTCCCCTCGTTGCAGGTATAAATCCGCATCTCATAGACCGGTCCCGCATCGGCGGCGCAGAGGGCGTTCTTGAAGGTTAAGACGGTAGCCAATATGACAAACCAGGCGCGGCGTGAAAGCAGGGCAGACCTCATTTTTTTGATACTAGAGCGACCCAAGCGCGAAGCGGAAGCTTTTTCTACACTCAAGGGCTAGAACCTCCCGCCCCCCTCCCGAAAGTCCGAACACAAAGGCAATTATTCGATGCCCAAATAATATTCGACACTGGAATAATAGAAGGATTCGTATGGGTCGCTCCGTTCAAACGCTCACCTTCCCTCTATTTATATAGAGCCCATGGGAGTCCCCCCAAGAATATCCCAGGCGTGCAGCGCCCTCCTCGCATCCAATTATGATCACCCATCTCGTGCGAATTCTCATCCTGGTTTTGTGCATCACCGCGACCACTCTGGAGGCGCAGGTGCCTCAGCTCATCAATTACCAGGGCCGCGTAGCCGTCGGCTCCGTCAATTTCGACGGGGTAGGTCAGTTCAAGTTCGCCTTGGTGAACACAAACGGCAGTACCACCTATTGGAGCAATGACGGCACCAGCGTGGCGGGCTCGCAACCCACCAACCCTGTATCGCTTACCGTGGCGAAAGGCCTGTATTCCGTGCAATTGGGTGACACTTCACTGGTCGGGATGACCCTCCTGCCAGTCACGGTCTTCATCAATTCCGACGTCCGGCTCCGTGTCTGGTTCAATGACGGCACCAATGGTTTCCAGCTTCTGACCCCGGATCAGCGCATCGTCGCCGTGGGTTATGCCATCGTCGCGGCAGGCTTGGAACTGCCAGTCACGAGCAGCGATACCGAAGGGGTTATCGCTCAAGCAGGAGTGCCGCTCATCCACACCTTTGGCACCCGTAACTTCTTTGCCGGTAGTGACGCTGGGAACTTCACCCTGACAGGCAGCGACAACATTGGCATTGGCCAGCAGTCACTGCTTTCCAATACCACCGGCCACAAAAACATCGCGATCGGCCTGGAGAACCTCACCTTAAACACCACCGGCATCCTCAACATCGCCATCGGCCACAACGCCCTGGCTTCCAATGTCTCCGGCAATCAGAACTTCGCGGGCGGCGCCTATGCCCTCTATAGCGCCTCCACCGGTGGCGCCAACACCGCCATTGGCTACGCCTCTCTGCAGGCAAGCACCGGCAGCAACAACACGGGCTTCGGCTGGTCCACACTGCGCAATATCGTTACAGGTAACAGCAATACCGCCATTGGCCATGCCGCCGCCACGAACCTTACCTCGGGTGCGGGCAATATCGCCATTGGCAGTGCGGCAGGTTTGAACCTCACCACCGGCAACAACAACATCGACATCGGTCATGCAGGCGTCGCGGGAGATACGGGCATCATCCGTATCGGCAGCTCCCAGACAGATACTTATATTGCCGGAGTCATTCATGGTGACGGTTCCGGTCTGACAAATGTCCCGGCAGCAAATGTGTCAGGAACATTTTCAAGCGCTCAACTTAGCAGCGGCCTGACGCTCGCAGGCACCACCATTGGCAGCTTCAGCGGGAGCCTCACCGGCAATGCCACAACTGCAACCACGGCGGCAAGTTTCAGTGGCACGTTGACCGGAGACGTGACCGGCACACAAAACGCCACAGTGGTTTCTTCCGTGGGCGGTTCCTCTGCCGCAAATGTTCACACCGCTGAGTTGGCCGCAAATGCAGCGACAAATGCCAATACGGCAAGCACGATCGTCAAACGAGACGCTGACGGTAAATTTTCCACTGGTTCCGTGACGACAGGCACTATCTCACTCCCCCCGACCACCAGTGCCACCGCGGGCGTCATCATCCAAAATGGCGTGCCGCTGATCCACACCTACGAAACGAACAATTTCTTCGCAGGCATCAGCGCAGGTAATTTCACCACGACCGGAGCTGACAATGTGGGAATCGGTTTTCAGACGTTGACCTCCACCACCACAGCACGAAAAAATATCGCGATCGGCACAGGCGCTCTGACTCTCCACCAGACCGGTCTCGACAATGTGGCGATCGGCACCAACGCATTGGCTACCAGTGTTGGTGCTGGCCAGAATTTCGCAGGTGGTTCCTATGCGATGGAGACTACTACCGGCAGCAGTAATACTGCGGTCGGATATTCGGCACTTCGATCAAGCGGGGCCTCCAACAACAATACTGCCTTTGGCTGGACAGCACTGCGCAATCTAACCAATGGCAACGGCAACATCGCCTTGGGTCATGGTGCTGCCTCCAACGTCTTGTCAGGTTCCGGCAACATCGCCATCGGCGTCGCAGCGGCATCAAATCTCACAAACAGTGCGAACAACAACATCATCATCGGCAATGCGGCCGTGGCTGGAGATACCGCCACCACCCGCATTGGCAGTTCTCAGACCAGGGCTTTCGTTGCGGGCATCACCGGCGTTTCTGTTTCCGGCGGCGTCTCAGTCTTTGTCGACGCCAACGGCCAGCTCGGCACCACGGTCTCCTCCCGCCGCTATAAAGATGAGATCAAGGACATGGACAAGTCCAGCGAAGCGCTGCTGTCCCTGCGTCCTGTTACGTTCAACTATAAGCCAGAGATCGATCCCAAAGCCATACCTCAATACGGGCTCATCGCTGAGGAAGTCAACGAAGTCGCTCCCGATCTGGTGATCCGCAATGAGAAGGGCGAGATCCAGACCGTCCGCTACGAGCAGGTGAATGCCATGCTCCTCAATGAATTCCTCAAGCAGCACAAACGCGTGGCAGAGTTGGAAAAGCGTCTCGCCGAACTCGAAACGAAGGACAAGGAACGCGAAGCACGGCTGACACGACTGGAGCAATTCATCCCCGCTGAACCCAAGAGCAACGGCCCCAGCACCGCAGCCTTGAATGTTGGAGAGTACCCATGAAGCGCGTTCCAACCCAACAGGCAGCAGGGCTCACCAAGTCTTGTTTTGGCAAAACACGGCACTCGGCTCACGCCGCTGCATGGATGATTGCGCTGGCCTTGGTCTGCACTCTCCAGGCTGGGCCGCGTAGCAGCACGAACTATTCAATCGCCACCGACTCCACCGACTCCGGAGGTCAGCGTGCGAGCAGTCCTGCTTATTCGAATGATGGCAGCACGGGCGGTGTCTCCGGCGTGTCATCCGTCGTTACACCCATGGTTACGGTCAAGGCAGGCTACATCGGCCAACTCTATGAAGTGGCGACACTGCAACTCAGTTCCTCACCCATCACGATCAATGAGACGGGGACACTTCAACTCAGCGCCACGCAACTGTTGAACGACGCCACTACGATCAAAGTGCCAGCAACATCGGTGACTTGGAGTGTCCAGAGCGGACCTCTCACGAGCATCAGCAGCGGCGGTCTCGCCACGGCGGGATTGGTTTATCAAGACAGTTCCGCAGTCGCGCAAGGCTCCTTCGCCGGACTGAACGGCACGCTGAATCTCACGGTGCTAAATTCCATCAGCGATAATTTCGGCACCTATGCCAGCGACGGCATCGACGACACATGGCAAACGCAATACTTCGGCCAGAATAATCCACAGGCCGCCGCTGACTATGTGAGCGATGGCAGTGGGCTAACGAATCTCTTCAAGTACACCGCAGGTCTCACGCCGAACAACGCGGCTTCGACTTTCAATGTCAGCGCTACTCCCATCGACAATCAACCGGGACAGTGGAGCATTGTCTTCAGCCCATCACTGACTGATCGCACTTATGAGGTTCTCGTCAGCACGGACCTGATCGAATGGCCGACCTTGAGCGGTCCCTTTGCCGGCAACGGATCCACGCAGACGATCACCGATACGAATGCGACCGGTGAGCGGAAGTTTTACAAGGTGAAGGTCTCGAAGCCATAGACGACTGCGGGGCGCATCTTTGTTGCCCGCGGGAGCTTCTCCCGCTAAAAACACAGGCATGAAGAGACGCACCTTCCTGCACTCCGCCGCTGGCTCCGGCCTTCTGGGTCTGGTCCCAAAATTCAGCCATGGTCAGACGTCTCCTGACCCGGCTTCAGCTGTTGCGGAAAACCTTCCTCCGATTCGTGCCCTGACCAAAGGTCCCAAGTTCCATTGGTTCGCTTATTACGACAAACTTCAGTTCGATCCCACCGACCGCTACGCCCTTTGCAATCAGGTGGACTTTGAAGGCCGCACGCCGACGCCGGAAGACGTCCTGCGCGTCGGCATGATCGATACCCAAAACAACGATGCCTGGACAGAACTCGGCACCTCGACCGCATGGGGTTGGCAACAGGGTTGCATGTTGCAATGGGTCCCTGGCACGGAAAGCACCGTCATCTGGAATGATCGCGAGAACGGCAAGTATGTAAGCCACGTGCTCGATGTGAAAACCGGCGCCAAACGCACACTTCCGCTTCCCGTTTACAGTCTCAGCCCGGATGGCAAATGGGCCGTCACGCCAGACTTCGCCCGTATCGACTACTGCCGCAGCGGTTACGGCTACTCCGGCATTGATGACCCCTGCAAAACCGAGAAAGCTCCCGCCGGCAGCGGCATCTGGCGCATGAACCTGGTGACAGGCGAGCACAAACTCATCTTCTCCATCGCGGATGCTGTCGCGCAGAAACATCCCACCATTGATCTCACGCAAAAGTGGAACTGGTTCAATCACCTCCTCATCGCGCAGGACAGCAAGCGCCTCATCTTCCTGCATCGCTGGCGCGATGAAGTGGACATTCCTCGCGAGAAGAAAGCTGGCGGCTTCACCACCCGCATGTTCACCATCAATCTGGATGGCACTGAACCTTACATCCTCGAGCCTAGCGGCGTCGTCAGTCACTTCATCTGGCGTGATCCGAAGCACCTCGTGGCCTGGGCGAAACCGGATGCAGAACCAGCGGCCCGCGTCATCGTTTACGAAGATCAAACCCGCAACTACACGAAGCTCGGCCCTGAACAGATCACTGTGGACGGTCACATGACCTACCTGCCGCACGCCAATAACGAGTGGCTCCTCTGCGATACCTATCCCGATCCCGTCCGCCGCGAGCAACACCCTTTCCTTTATCACATCCCCACTGACAAAAAGGTGCCACTAGGCCACTTCTTCGAGCCCCGCGATTACAAAGGCGAATTCCGCTGCGACCTGCATCCCCGCTCCAGCAACGACGGCAAGAAAGTCACCATCGACTCAGTGCACGGCGGTAATGGAAGGCAGCTTTACTTGATTGATGTCAGTGGCTTGCTTTAGGCTTTCGCTGTTTTGTGAATACCCGAACAAGCAAGAGCACTCCCCACAGCATAGTGGCTGTGGGCATCGAAGAGGAGCCTAACTGTCTCGCCCACTTGACCCATCTCGTGCGAGATCCTTGTAACTTTCGCCAGCGTTGAGAATTGATCCACTCTTTGACACACTCGCCCGAAAACTCTCAAGATCGTCTAGCAGTTCACTTAGATGAGTAGCGTCAGGCGAATTCTGAACAGGAGCCAGATGCGCAACGTCTTTGCCCTGAACCGTTATTACAAAACGTTCCCCAAGCGCCACGCGGCGCAATAGCTCGCTAATTTGGGATTGAGCGTCGGACGATTCAATGTTTGTCATATCCTGGCATCGATGAACCAATTGAAAAACTTAGTTGCGACACCGTCGCTCACGAGGCCGTCAAATCAAGACGGGGCAGCCTCGCGATTCTGACCCTTTCTTCAGGATCATGCGCGCGTATCAATACACCATCGTATCCTGCGGCTCCGCTGCCGGGGTCATGCTGACCGCTTCAATGACCGGCACGACCTGATCCCCTTCTTTGTGGTAGTTCATCTTCCCGACCACTTTCACCCAGCTCATATCCTTGAAGCTCGGAGGCGCTTTGCCGAAGTCCACCGGGATGGAATAAGGCCGGGCATCCGCCGCACAGCATTGCACCTGTAGACGGAAGATGCGCACTCGCGTGCCATTGGGATTGTGCTCGCCCTTTTCAGGCAGCACTTGGGCGATGGTTTCCACCGGCTGCCCGGTGATGACGGACTGAACTTCCTTGTCTCCCGCCGTGTAGAAAATCTCCGGCACTTCCAGCATGAAGTTGCCCTCAGGACTCTTGGGCACCTGTGCCTCCAGATCCTTCAGGGTGAAACTGCCATAGCTCTTGGTATCCTGCCCTTTTGGTGGCGGCACCTTGTCTGCGGTGACCACGGGCGGAGTGCCCTGTGGCGGCATATCAGCCGAAGTCGTGGCCTTGGCCGTCTCGGCAGGCGGAGTATCCTGAACTGAAGGTGTCATCGGCGCTGAGGTCGAAGGATCGACCTTGGCCACGGTCGCGGGTGGTGGTGTGGTGGCCGGTGAAGTGCTTGGCGCAGGCGTAGGACTCTGCATCCCTGAACTCGAGACCGCAGCCACTTCAGCTTGTGATTGTGATTGGGTCGTCCCCTGACCTTTGTTCTTCAGGGAATAACGCTCGGCGCGGGCACCCACACCATATTCCGTGCTGTACACGCCCTTGTTCACCACCGCGTTCGCACTGTAGCGATCCGGGGTCTTCACCGCCGCATAAGTCACTGGCACCGCCAGGATCAAGATCGCCACCGTCCGTCCAAAGAATCCGCTTTCATCCAGAATCCCGTGCGCATGGCCTGCGTGACTGTGTGAGTGCTCATGTCCATGATCATGCTTGTGGCCGTGAGCGTGATCATGCTGAAGTGCTACCGCTGCTGCTGCGTGATGGTGATGATGCCCATGGTCTCCGTGGTCATGATCGTGCCCACAGCACTCATGCCCTTCGTGATCGTGTTTATGCTCATGAGCATGGCTATGGCCGCGCTCATCCCCATGATCATGTCCGCACCCTGGCCCATGCTTGTGCCCATCGCCGTGATCATGATCGTGGTCATGTCCGTCCCCATGATCATCCGCGCAACACGCCGCTTCCTTGGATCCCATGGTCGCCAGGTTAAATAGACCCAGAATCACCATGCCAATGCCCGAGATGAGCACGAGCGGACGAAAAATGCCCGTCGGCGGCAGATAATACTGTAGCCTCCCGCTTCCGTAGAAATAGAGCATCACGCCGCCCCACAATAAGAGCAGGCACACACTGATCAGATGAATTCCAATTCGCTGGGTCTTCATGGCGCAGAAGAGAGGATTAAGGTTTCGCGGGCGCGGAGGTTTCGACAGCGGCCGCAGCCGGTTTGTTGGGATCAGGGAAATTGAACAGCATGGCGAACGGCTTGCTCAGCAACGCTACGAGGAGGAACAACGCCAGGCAGAGCACCACCAGAAACTTCCGCCGGAACACCGAAGCATACATGAACACCAGTTTCACGTCCAGCATCGGCCCGAAGACCAGGAAGGCTAGCTTTGCCGCACTCGGCAGCCCCGCTTCCGGCATGGCCATGGTCGCCCCGATGAAGGCGTCCGACGTGCTGCAAAGCGCCAGCACAAAGGCCAGTCCCATCATGGACGGGATCGCCAGAAAATCATTCCCCGCGACGGATTTGACGATGTCTTGATTCACCTGCGTGTTGAACACACTGGTGATCGCCACGCCGATGGCGAAATACATCGCCGTATCCAGAAAGTCCCGCATCGCCGTGCGCATCGCGTGCGTCAGCTTCGCGTCAAAACTCTGCTTCTCCTCAACGCCGCCTCCCGCCGCTGCGTTCTCGATGCCCGCTGCGATATTGGCATTCAGCACCTGGCCGGGCCGCTTCCGCAGCACCGCCATCCCGACCAGCACCGCCACGACATACCCCAGAGAGAGCCGCGCCAGCGTCATCGGCAGGTTGTGCGAGTCGAAAAAGGCGTTCTCCGGCCGGTTGGGATCCGTGAACTTGAAGGCTGTCAGCGTACTCAGGATCACGATCGGATTGATGATCGGCGCGCTCAGCAGGTAGGTCAGAGCGCAGGACAGCGGCAATCCCTTCTCCACCAGCCGTCGCACCACCGGCACCACCGCGCACTCGCACACCGGGAAGATCAGCCCCAGGAACCCTGCGGCGAAGGTGGAGAGCACCTTGCTCTTCGGCAGCAGCCGCTCCAGCAGCTTCGCTGGCAGAAAGGCATCAATGAACCCGGAAAGCAGCGTCCCGATCAGGATGTAAGGCGCCCCTTCAAAAAGGATGCTCAGGAACGCCATCAAAATATCGCCAGTACGGCTCGGGTCGGGAGGGGTCATTAGCTAGACAGAAACGGGATTCAGCGTGCGAAGTGTGAAAATGCATTACGCCTCACGCCTTGGGAATCAAGCAGGGAAGCCACACATTCTCCCACTTCGCGCCGCCTTCCCGTCACTTCTCCTTGCCGGAACGCCCCGCCCCGCTACCAATTGCGGTGCATCCGTTCGTGGAACGAGATGCGAACCATTCATTCTAAATCAAACCGAATACCACCGTTATGGCCTTTACCCTTCCTCCATTGCCTTACGAAAAGGCAGCGCTCGAGCCCACCATCGACGCCACCACCATGGAAATCCACCATGGCAAACACCATGCCGCTTACGTCACCAAGCTGAACGAAGCTCTCGCCGGCAAAGCCGACCTTGAGTCCCTCTCCATCGACGAAATTGTCAGCAATCTCGACAAAGTCCCCGAAGCCGTTCGCAACGCGGTGCGCAACAACGGCGGCGGTCACTGGAACCACACTTTCTTCTGGAACATTATGTCGCCCAAGGGCGGCGGCGCTCCCTCCGGAGCCCTCGCGGCAGCCATCGACGAAGCTTTCGGCAGCTTCGACAAGTTCAAGGAAGAGTTCGGCAAAGCCGGTATCGCCCGCTTCGGCTCCGGCTGGGTCTGGCTCGTGAAAAAAGGCGATAAAGTCGCCATCACCCACACCCCGAACCAGGACAATCCCCTCATGGACGGTTCCGGCACCCCTCTCCTCGGCCTCGACGTCTGGGAGCACGCCTACTACCTGAAGTACCAAAACAAGCGCCCCGACTACATCACCGCTTGGTGGAACGTCGTAGACTGGGCCGCCGTTGGTGAGAAGTTCGGTGCGTAATATCGCCCACAAGTTTAGTCCCACATCTCAAAAAAAATAAGAGCTCCGCAGGCCACTGGTCTGCGGAGCTTTTTTTACAACTATCCGATCCCCTTCCCCCGACTCGTGCTTATAAAATGACGCGCTACAACATTGGTCCTATTTGTCCTATCAGCCTTATCCTCCCTATTCAGTTCTCGCCTATCTACCCGTAGTCTCCCTGCTCTCCTAAATTCTGCCTCGCCCATGCTCGCCTTCATCGACCTCACGCAGGAACACTACACCCAATTCGTCTCCCCCGACCACCTCGCCGGAGCTCTGGTCTACCTTGCTGTTACATTGGTGGCAGCCGCTCTCCTGACGCGGCTCTTCCGCGGCTTCATCGATCTCGGCCTGTCCAAGGACCGCTTCGGCATCGTGGACCGCACCGCAGCCATGTTTCTTCGTCAGGTCGGCGTCGCTGTGATCTGGATCGTTTTGCTCGTTCTGTACGCGCATCTTATCCCTGGACTGCGCAACCTCGGCACCGCTTTGCTTGCAGGAGTCAGCATTGTGTCCGTCGTGATCGGTTTGGCCGCACAAAGCACTTTAGGCAATGTCATCGCCGGTTTCTCTCTGCTCATCTACCGCCCTTTCAAAGTAGGCGATCGCATCCAGGTCAATGCTCCCACCGGTCTGGAAACCGGTGTCGTGGAGACACTCACGTTGGGATACACCGCTCTCCGCACTTTCGACAATCGCCGCATCATCCTCCCCAACAGCGCGGCAGTCTCGCAAGTTCTGGCAAATCTCACCTCTGTGGATGCACGCGCCATGACTATCATTCCCGTCTCACTCCCCCGAGATGGCGAGATCGGAAAAGTCCGCTCCATTCTGTTTGAAGTCGCCAAAGAACTGCCCGGCGTGATCGAGGTGCAGGGATGCCCCGTCACCAAGGTTCGCGCAGACCGCCTCGAACTCTCCCTGCAAGTCTGGTGTCAGGACGCCGATGCAGCCAATCAATGCAAAGCCCTCCTCCTGGAACGCGCCGCCGCCCGATTCCTCAAAGAGAACATGAACGTAGCTCTGGGCTAAAAACCCCACCTGCCTTCCAGACTCGTCACCCAAAAAAACATCCCCTTCCTCCCTAAAAAAACTTCGCGCCTTCGCGGTGAATGCTCATTCACTCATACCTCCCCCTCACGCAATAACATCCCCGATCACGTGCCCGTGCACATCCGTGAGCCGGCGATCAACCCCGCCATTCCTCACCGTCAGCCGCTCGTGATCGATCCCCAACAGCTTCAGGATCGTCGCATGCACATCATAACAAGTCGTCGCATTCTCCCGATCCGCCGGTTTGAACCCCCACTGATCGCTTTCGCCATAAGTCACCCCGCCTTTGATGCCACCACCACACAACCAGTTGGTGAAACAATGCGGGTTATGATCCCGTCCCTTGCCTCCCTGCGTTGACGGCATCCGCCCAAACTCCGTTGTCCAGAGGATTGTCGTATCCTCAAGCAACCCACGTTGCTTCAGATCCAGGATCAGCGCCGATACCGCCTTCGCCATGCCCCAGGCCAGCGGGCCATGGTCCCGTTCGATGTCCTCGTGCGAATCCCAGTTGCGCCGGGGAAAGCCATTGTCATTCCCGCTCCAGATCTGCACGAACCGAACCCCGCGCTCCAGCAGCCGCCGGGCCGTCAGGCACTTCCGCCCCATCGCATCCGCCTCTTCCTCGCCATTGATTTCTGTCGGCCACACCTTGCGGTGATCCTGAATGCCATACTGCTTGCGCACTGCCACTGACTCCCGAGAGATATCCAGCGCCTCGGGTGCCGCAAGTTGCATCCGCGCCGCCAGTTCATAACTGCGGATCCGCGCCTCCAATCTCTCGTCTTCGGCCCGCGCCAGTTGATGGCGCTGATTCAATCGCTTCAGCACATCCAGGGACTGTGCCTCGGAATGCGCATTGATGTAGCCGCCCGCTTTGTGCGGAAACAGATTATCGATCGGCGTTTCCGCTCCCGGGAAAATAACTGTCCCCGCATGTTGCGACGGTAGAAAGGCGCTGTCCCAATTCTTCGGCCCATTGGAGGCATATCCTCGATGATCCGGCAGCACCACAAACGCCGGCAGATTCTCACTGAGCGAACCCAACCCATAGCTGACCCAACTCCCCATGCCCGGAAACCCCGGGAAATTGAAGCCCGTGGCCTGCAACAGCGTCCCCTGCGAATGCACTCCCGTCTTCCCGGTCATGTTATGGATGAACGCCATGTCATCCACGCAACTCCCAAACGCCGCGACAATCTCACTCAGCATCTTCCCACTTTGCCCGTGGGGCTTAAACTCCCACACCGGCTTCTTCCACGGCCCCAATCCATTCTGAAAAGTCTCCACCTTTTCGCCGAAATCCGAGGGCTGCCCATCCCGCTTGATCAGCTCCGGCTTGAAATCAAAGAGGTCCGCATGACTGGCCGCGCCTGCCATGAAAAGCTGAATCACCCGCGTCGCCTTCGGCTGAAAATGTGGCATCGGCTGCGTTGCCCCAATCGACGCCCGCGACTGCGACGCCTCCAGTGAAGCAAACGCCAGCGCTCCAAAGCCCTGCCCCGCCGATTGCAAAAAGGTCCGTCTCGAAATCATAGCCACTTAATCAATCGATAAAGGTGAACTCATTCAGATTGAAGATAACCCGGCAGGCATTCTCCAGTCCCTCTTGCTGCGCCAAGTCCACCAGGGCGCCCAACTCTTCAGCCTCTGCCACTCGACCTAGCGCCAACTGAAACGCGCGCCCAACCTGCCCCTCCAAGCCTTGTCCTGATAACTCCCGCCTCACACGATCACTCAAATGTTCCGCCATCACCACCATGAAGCCATTGTTCATCAGAGCCAGTGATTGCAGCGGACTCACGCTCTCATTGCGCTTGTCTACCCGCATGGATGGATCCGCACAATCCAGCACCGTCATGAATGGCTGCTGCTGCGAGCGCACAATGAAACGGTAAACACTCCGCCGATACGTGCTCGCGTCGCCAGGGTCATGCAGATCATAACGATAGTGCGGCGAATGCTCCGGCTTCTCGATCACAAAGTCCTTATAACTCGGCCCTCCCATCGCAGGATTCAGCACGCCACTCACTGCCAGCACTTGATCGCGTAGCGCCTCCGCATCCAGCTTCCTCCGGTTCTGCCGGGAATAAAAATCATTGGCACCATCCCCATCACTCACCACCGCAGCGCTCTGCAAATACGTGTAGCTCGTCACGATCAACCGGTGCAGTTGCTTCAGCGACCCGCGCAGATCATCACGAAACGTCACCGCCAGCCAGTCCAGCAATTCTGGATGAGTCGGCAGCGCTCCCATCTTCCCGAAATCATTCGGCGTATCCACTAGCGCCTTCCCGAAATGATAAAACCACACGCGGTTTACGATGCTGCGCCACGTCAGCACATTCCGATCATCAGAGATCCACTTGGCCAAAGCCGCCCGCCTCGCTCCTTCGTCTCCCAATTCAAACCGCGCGGGCAATCCAAAAGCTTGCGCCAGTGAAGTGATGCCCCCAGGTCTCGCCACCCCATCGAACCTATCCACATCCCCGCGCTTCAACACCTGAATCACCCTCGGCTTTCCTTGTTGCCCGCCCGTTCCTGCGAACGCCCCGCGCCCATAGTGGATGCTCGCCGTATAAACCTGCCGCGGCGTCGGATAGCCTTTCATCCCCTTCTCCACTCCAGCCAAATCCAACTCCACCTTCTGCAACCGATCCTTATCCGCCGCAGACTCTTTTTTCTTCAGATCTTCAATCTCCGTCTTAAGCGCCTCACGCCGCACTACCAATTCCCGATACGGCTTGTTGAAAGCGGCATTCTCAAAATACGGCACATTCGTCCGATCCACCGCAGCGAACACCGCCTGCAAACTGTAATAGTCTTCCGCACTGATCGGATCAAACTTGTGGTTGTGACATTGCGCGCATTGGATGGTTAGGGAGTTGAAAACCCCGATGGCATTCCCCACCATGTCATCCCGGTCCAGATGCCGCGCGATCCGACCATCCTTCTTGGACTCCGGCACTTCCGTGTGCCCGATATGATCCCAAGGGCCCGCCGCCAGAAAGCCCATTGCCACCAACCCCTCGGACGAATCCGGGTAAAGCGCATCTCCCGCAATCTGCTCCTCCACAAACCTTCCATACGGCTTGTCTTCATTGAACGCCCGGATCACATAGTCCCGATACGGCCAGGCATTCTCACGCAGCTTGTCCTTGTCATAGCCATGCGTCTCCCCGTAGTGCACCACATCCAGCCAGTGCCGCGCCCAGCGCTCCCCATATGCTGGCGAATCCAATAAATGATCCACCAGCTTCGCCACGCTGACTTGCGGCTCTTTGGCAAACTCAGCCTCAAAACGCCGCACCTCCTCCGGCGATGGCGGCAACCCCGTCAGATCAAAATGCAACCTCCGCACCAGCGTCCGAGCATCAGCCATACCGGACTGCGGCAATCCCTTCTCCAGCAACTTCACCCCGATGAAAGCATCAATGGGATTCCCCATCTCAATCGCCGCACCCTCCCGCAGCACCGGCACCATCGGCTTCGCCAATAGACGAAATGACCACCACTCCCGCTCAGCGGCTTCCGCCTGTAGAAGCGAAAACCCCCAAACCAAAATCATCAGAAACAGTACAAGCGCGATGCGCATAACAGACAGTTACGGCGAGACAGATGGAACAATATCTCAAAACCATTCAACGAAAGCTCGAATCAACAAGACGACAGATTGACTCGCCACTCAAGATCATTCCCACCTTCGCGACTTCGTCCCTTCTCACAACTCCTCCGCTTGTCACGCGTTGACGGGACTTCGTCTCACGATCACCATCTCGTCTTGTTTCGCAGCCACACTCTGCAAAAGAGCCAGCAGCTTCTCAAAATTCACCGGCTTCACCAGATGGTGGTCAAATCCCGCAGCCCGCGAGTGCTCCATATCTTCCGCCTGCCCATAGCCGGACAGTGCGACGATGATCATCTTCTGTCCATGCGCAGTGCGTCGCAGCCGACGGGTGACTTCATAGCCATCCACATTCGGCAATCCAATGTCTAAGAGCATCACATGCGGCAGAAACGCAGCCGCCTTTTCCAGTGCCGCGCTCCCGTCAAAACATAAGTCCACCACATAGCCACGCCGCATCAGCAGCTTGCCCAGGCTGCGCGCCGTGTCCATGTTGTCATCCACGACGAGCACGCGCAGTCCCTGGCCTTTGCTTTCGACTTCAGTCTTTATCTTGTCACCACAGGTATCATCACCCTTGGACTTGGCCGCAGGCAGCCGCACGATGAAGGTGCTCCCCTTGTCGTGTCCCTCGGATTGCGCACTCACGCTGCCCCCATGCATCTCACAGAGTTTTCGCACCAGGGTGAGACCTATGCCTAGCCCCCCATCGGATCGCGCGTAAGTGCGCTCGCCTTGCGCAAACAATTCAAACATCCGTGGTATCCGCTCTGGCGAGATGCCCATACCATTATCGCGCACCGCTATCTCCACCACCGGCCCCTGCATGGTGTTCACGTTCCTCGCCGTCAGCGAGATCGTTCCGCCCGGGTCAGTATATTTGGCGGCATTCGCCAGCAAATTTCCCACGATCTGCTCCAGCCTCGCCGGATCTGCCTCCAGCCAGAGAGGCTGTTCCAAATCTTTGATCAAGGTATGCCGTCGTTCCACCACGAGTGGAGCCACGGCGTTGTAAGCATTCTCCAGGCACCATACCCCATCCAGCAACTCACGTCGCAGCTCGATCTTACCCTGCGTGATGCGGGAGACATCCAGCAGGTCATCCACCAGTCGCGTCAGTTGCTGACTCTGGCGCTCGATCACTTCCATGGCCCAGGCTCTTTCCTTCGCATCTTCATCTTCTTTGAGCAGGAGACTCGCATTCGCCACGCTCGCCAAAGGATTGCGCAGCTCATGCGCCAGCATCGCCACAAACTCATCCTTCCGACGGTCTGCCTCACGCAGGATCACCGTCTGCTCCTCCAGCTCCCTTTCCGCCTCTTTGCGTTGCGTAATGTTCTGCGTGATGCCGGAGAGATAGGTTCCTCCATTGCCATTCCCATTTCCATTGCCGTGGCCCACGCGCCCTTTGGCATGAATCCAGCGCATCTCACCAGCTCGCGTCACGATGCGGTATTCCACCTGAAACTCGGTCCCATCTTCGACAGCACGCTGCACTTTGCCGGACCACAGTTCCCGGTCGCGCGGATCCACCATCAGGGACAGATCCTCATAGGTGAGTGGTTCTTCCGGCAGCACGCCAAAGTTGGCCTTGCATGTCGCTGAGCACACCATCTCACCAGTAGCGAGATCGATCCGCCAATTTCCCAGATCACCCGCCTCCAGCACAAATTCCAAATGCTCCTGTTGCGAGAGACTGCTCTCCAAAAGGCCACGAACCTGATACTGCCGTTTGCGGGATCGCAAGGCCATGTCCACCACGCTGATCAGCGTGCGTGGACTGAAGGGACGCTCAATGAGCATCACATTCCCTTCCACTCCCAAGTCGGCCAGACTGCGCCGACGATCCACCGTATTATCTCCGCGTGTCGTGATGACGATGATCGGCAGGTCCGACCACGAGGGTTGGCTTTGCAGCAGCTTGTTGAAATACGGCAGTGTCTCTTTATTCAGACATTCCTCGGCAATCATCAGCGCACCGCAACCAAGGCTCGCCTGCGAGGCCAATTCCTCGATACCATCGCACGGCGTGGCCTCCACGTCAGCTCCCCGCAGGAATCTCGCACTCAGGCTCGCATCATTCTTCAGCCTGGTCAAAATTAGCACATGGAGCCGGCTGGAATCATTCACTTGAGCAATTCGTTATCGATGCCTCTGTTGGACTTGGTTTGACCCGCTTCATTCAAGAAAACCGGCACGCCCGTGAGCACTCCCTGCATGTCGTGCAGAGGCTCTCCGACCTCAATTCCTCCCTGCGTCACCCGCATCTCCCGGATGGTGCGTTCGTGGGTTCCCGTCCTCTTCTTGAGCACGGAGATCGCCTGTCTTACCGTTCCTTTCGCTTCAAAATAACGGAACATGATCACTGAGTCCGCCAGGTAGGTTAGATCCACCGTGGACTTCATCGCACCCATGATGCCATGCTGCGTGTACACTGCGATGGTCACCACTCCCTGCTGCCCCAGATACGTGAACATCTCATGCAATTGCAGATCCAGGAACCGCTCTTCAGGCATCGCATTCATATAGCCATTGATGCTATCAATCGCGACCAGACGTACTCCTCTGACACTGACGGCAGTTCGAATGTGGTGAGTTAACTCCCCAGGGGAAACCTCGGCTGGATCCACCTGCTTGATCTCGATCATTCCAGACTCGATATGAGACGCGATATTGATCTGCAACCCGGTCGCTCGTGTCAGGAGATTCCCCACGGTCTCATCGAAAATGTAAAGCATCGACTTGATGCCCTGGTCTGCAGCTTGCTCCAGCATCTTCAGAATCAGAGTGGATTTCCCGCTTCCCGACGGACCCAGCAGCATGGTGCTGGTCCCAAAATCGAAACCGCCACCCAGCAACTGATCCAAACCCTCAATACCTGTGGAAAGCGTCTGATGCGTAGTTTTTTTGACATGATCGGCGGCCACTAAACGGGGGAAAATTGCCATCCCCCCCTTACGCAATAGAAAATCGTGCCTGCCTTCACGGAACGCCGAACCGCGCAGCTTTTGCACCAGCATCTGGCGCCGCGCGACCCCGTACTCGGGAAATACGCGCGTGAACGTCAGTACCCCATGCGCGATGCTTTCGATGTGGAGATCTCCCGCACTCGCCGTCTTATCATCCAGGAGGAGCACGGTGATCTTGCGTCCTGCAAAGTATTGCTTCAGTTGCAGAATGAGGCGGCGGTATCGCAGAGGCGTCTCCGCCAAAAGTCGCAGTTCGGACAGCGAATCAAACACGATGCGTGCAGGCTCCAAACGCCCAATGTCCTCCAGCAGTAGATTGACCACTCGATTCAGTTCCACCTCGGAAGGATGGAAAAAAGTGTTGTCAGTTTCCTCACCACTGATTCCGTCCAGGGAAGCCATTTCGAAGAGATTGATTCCACTGATGTCCCATCCGTGAGAATTCGCGATCAGTTCGATCTCCTCTTTGGTCTCCGAAAGAGTAATATACAGAACCTTCTCCCCCCGCTTCACGCCTTCCAGGAGAAATTGCATCGCCATGGTCGTTTTACCGACCCCCGGATCCCCCTGCACGAGGTAAAGTCGGTGCTTGGGCAGTCCGCCGTTCAGGATGTCATCGAGTCCTTCCACACCCATGGCTGTGCGCTCAGGATCCGTATGGGAAAACGAGGGCAATGGTTCGTGCATAAAGAAACTAGACATGATATAAGGGTGAGCACTGCCGTGGGGCATCGGTCAGTCCATGCGGATTTTCTTTAGCCGTCCACTACGCGCTCGTAACGGTACCTTCGTAGGACACAAAACCAGTGGACGCGCCAAAAAGTGTTTTTGCGCGAGTCCCGTAAGCGCCATCTGTTGCGCGGTTTTCGCAGTCACGCCTACCGAGCATTATAGCCCGAGCTTACCCTACATCTCGGCAGCGAAGCACAATCTCCAGGGCAGATCGTGCCGCACTCGCGCGACAGATCCTCGCGTCGCAGGTATAAACGCCCACGACGTTTGGCCGCCCACATGTTGTCAGCCTGGCATAATCTCCCAGACAGATCATGCCGCCGTAGTTCCTGAACGCCAACGGCGTTCCGACGTATAGCCTAGGGTTGCGCGTAGACGCAACCCTAGGTACGCTGCCCAAATTCACAACCCTGTATGGGTTGTGTCAGACGGCTCTATCTTCCACGCGCCTTGTATCCTCGTTGGGCTTCATCGCTGCATGCGAACACTACCCAATGCGCGCTGCCGGAATTGCACGGCGTCCTTGCGCAGGACTTGTCGCTAGACTGATTCTCGAAAAGAATGTCATATTGAAACTTGGGGCGGGAGGGTATGAGTGGCAAGGAAAGGGCGAAATTTGCTATGTTGACATAACGGATGAGCCGTTGACCCAGCCAATCGTGCCCTCCCGTTCCAACGTTTCTGACAGTCTTTTCGAGAACCAGTATAAAGCTCAGCCTCATGGCGCCGCTGCCGCAGGAGCACTGGCCTCAGGATGCGCCAACTTATTCTGCACCGCACCGTTCTTCAGCCCCATCTTTTCCAGCACCACATAAAAGATCGGCGTCAGAAACAACCCGAACACTGTCACACCGATCATCCCGGCAAACACCGCTACGCCCATCGCCTTACGCATCTCCGCCCCCGCGCCCGTGCTGATCACAAGCGGAAACACACCCGCCACGAATGCGATGCTCGTCATCAAAATCGGACGCAACCGCAGCCGGCTCGCTTCTAGCGCGGCTTCGACAATCGTCTTCCCTTCTTCACGCAGCTTCACTGCAAACTCCACGATCAGGATTGCATTCTTCGCTGCCAGACCGATCAGCACAATCAGACCGATCTGCGTGAAAATGTTATTGTCCCCATTCGTCAGCCACACACCTGCCATGGCCGCCAGCAGCGCCATCGGCACGATCAGCAACACCGCAAACGGCAACCGGAAGCTTTCATACTGCGCTGCCAGCACCAGGAAGACCAGGAGAATGCTGATCGGAAAGACTAACAAGCCCGTGTTACCAGCCAGCAGCTTCTGAAAGGTCAGTTCCGTCCAGTCCAGCACCATGCCCTTTGGCAGGGTTTCCGCCGCCAGCTTTTCCATGATCGCTTCCGCCTGCCCGGAACTGAACCCCGGAGCTGGCATGCCGTTGATCTCTGCCGCGCGGTAACCGTTGTAGCGCATCGCGCGATCCGGCCCATAGGTCTCACTCACGCTCATCAGCGAACCCAGTGGCACCATATCACCCGCCAGATTCCGTGCCTTCAGCCGCGTGATATCCGCCGCGCCTGTGCGAAATTCCGCATCGGCTTGCGCGATCACCTGATACGTTCTCCCGAACCGGTTGAAGTCATTCACATAGAGCGACCCCAGATTGATCTGCATGGTCTCAAAGATGTTCGCCAGCGGCACCCCCTGTTGCTTTGCTTTTGCACGATCGATGTCCGCCTCCAGTTGCGGATTGTTCACGGTGAAACTTGTAAACATACCCGCCAGACCCGGGGTTTGATTCGCCTTGGCGATCAGCGCCTGCACGGCCGTATAGAGTTCGTCGTATCCCAGGTCAGCACGATCCTCCACATAGAACTTAAAGCCACCGGTTGTGCCAATCCCATTGACCGGCGGCGGTGTGAAAATGGCCACGAACGCATCCTGGATCTCACCAAACTGGCCCTGCAATTCCTTCGCTATCGCCACCCCGCTCAGGTCCGGTGTCTTGCGTTCATCGAAGGACTTCAACGTCGCAAACGCAATGCCTGAGTTGGGACTGTTCGTGAAGCCATTGATGGACAAGCCAGGGAACGCCACGACATCGGCAACACCGGGATGCTTCATCGCCATCTCGCTCATGCGACGGATCACTTCATCCGTCCGCTCGATTGACGCGCCTTCCGGCAGCTGTGCGAAGGCGATCAAATACTGTTTGTCCTGAGGTGGCACAAAGCCCGCGGGAACCGCACTGAAGGATTTCCAGGTAAGGACCAGCAAACCTGCATACACGATCAACCCCACAGCACTCACACGGATAAGCCGCGCCACACCGTTGGAGTACTTGTGGGACGCCCATTCAAAGAAGCGGTTAAACGGCCGGAAGAACCAGCCGAAACTAAAGTCCATGGCGCGCGTCAGCCAATCTTTGGGCGCATGATGACCTTTCAACAGCAGCGCACTCAACGCCGGAGACAACGTCAGGGAATTGATCGCAGAGATCACGGTCGATATGGCAATGGTCATGGCGAACTGTTTGTAAAACTGCCCACTTAACCCCGGAATGAAGGCCGTCGGAATGAACACCGCGGAGAGCACCAGCGCTGTGGCCACGATGGGCCCCGTCACCTCGCGCATCGCGATCCTGGTCGCCTCATAGGGTGATTTCCCCAGGGCAATATTGCGCTCCACATTCTCCACCACCACGATGGCATCATCCACCACAATCCCGATCGCCAGCACCAGCCCGAAGAGCGATAGCGCATTGATGGAGAAGCCCAGCATACTCATCACCGCGAACGTCCCGATGAGTGACACAGGCACCGCCGCTAGTGGAATGATGGAAGCTCGCCACGTTTGCAGAAACAGAATCACCACCAGCACCACCAAAAGCACAGCTTCGATCAGCGTATGCACCACCGCATTGATTGAGTGCCGCACGAACACCGTCGGATCATAAGCAAAGGCATACTCCAGCCCCTCCGGAAAACTCTTCTTCAGTTCTTTCATCGTGTCCCGCACCGCTTGGGACAACTCCAGGGAGTTCGCCCCCGGCAATTGAAACACCGGGATCGCCACCGCTGCCTTGTTGTTCAGCAGGGATCGCAGCGCATACTCAGACGCCGCCAGTTCCACTCGCGCCACATCACGCAGCAACACACGCTCACCGCGCTCGCCAATCTTCACCACGATCGTCTCAAACTCTTCTTCATTCACCAGGCGGCCCTTGGTGTTGATGAGCAGTTCCGTATCCACCGCATCGGGGTTGGGTTGTTGTCCCACGGATCCCGCCGCCACTTGCACGTTTTGCTCGCGGATGGACGCCACCACATCACTCGCCGTCAGGTTCCGCGACGCCATCTTGTTAGGGTCAAGCCAGATGCGCATCGAGTAGTCACCTGATCCAAAGAGCTGCACCTGTCCCACACCCGGCAGACGCGCTAGCACATCTCGCACTTGTAGCGTGGCGTAGTTCCGCACGTAGACTTCATCGAAGCGGCCATCCGGTGAAAAGAGATGCACCAGCAGCGTCATATCCGGCGAACTCTTCAGCGTAGTCACACCGATACGCCGCACTTCTTCCGGCAGCTTCGGCTCCGCCTGCGCCACGCGATTCTGCACCTGCACTTGCGCCTTATCCGGATCCGTCCCCAGCTTGAACGTGATGGTCAGCGTCATCACCCCATCCGTCGTCGCCTGGGAGAACATATAGATCGAGTTCTCCACCCCCGTGATCGCCTGCTCCAACGGCGTGGACACCGTCTCCGCAATGGTCTTCGGGTTCGCCCCGGGATACCTTGCCGTCACCACCACCGTCGGCGGCACCACTTCAGGATACTCACTCACCGGCAACTGCCACAGCGCAATCCCCCCCACCAGCACAATGATAATGGAAAGCACCCCCGCAAAGATCGGCCGCTTAATAAAAAAATCCGAAAAGTTCATAAAACACCCTCACAAAAAATTACCTAACAACTACACCTAACAATTTAAAAACCCCAACCCAGCCCAAACTCACCCCAAACCCCTCTCACCAACTGCCCTCCCTTTAACTCTTCGCGCCTTCGCGGTGAAAAAAACCCTCCTCCTCCCCCCAGTCACCGCGTCACTCCGCACTCCCCTCTTCAAACTTGAAACTTGAAACTTGAAACTCGTTCCCGTCACTTCATCGCCACCGCCGCGGTCTCCGGCATCACCGTCATCCCCGCCGCTACCCGTTGCAGACCATTCACGATGATCTTGTCTCCAGGCTGCAGTCCCTCACGGATCACACGTTTTCCCTGCACCATCGGACCCAGCCTCACTGTGCGATGCACCACCGTGTTATTCGCATCCACCGTCATCACAAACTTCTGGCTTTGATTCGTGCCAATCGCACGCTCCTGCACCAGCATCTTTGGATTAGCAGCACTGATCGGCAGCATCACTCGCGCCGCCAAGCCTGGCAGCAACTTCCCAGCTTCATTGGGGAACACCATGCGAAGAATCAGACTGCCGCTCTTCGGATCCAATCGGTTGTCCAGCGACTCTACATAACCACGATGTGGATAACCATTTTCGCCGGTCAGTTGCATCGTCACCGGGATGCGACCATTCACCAGGTTTTCTTTATCTGATTTCAGCCCCATCTCCTGAAACGTCAGCAGCGTCGCTTCATCCACGTCCGCATACACATACATGTCGCCACCGGAAACAATCGTGGTCAGCAACGTCGCTCCACCGGGAGACCCAGACACCAGATTGCCTTCCGTCACGAGAGCCCTGCTGATGCGACCTGAGATAGGCGCCCGCACTTCCGTGTGCTCAAGATCCAGCTTTGTGCTCACCAGTGAAGCCTCCGCCACCAACAATTCCGCGCGGGCCTCCGCCAGCATGGAAGTCCGCGTCTCCGCTTCTTCCACCGAGATGGCCCTGCTCTTCAAAAGCCCTTCGGATCGGCGTGCATCGCGCTCCGCGATGCCCACGCGCACCTTCGCTCGCTCTACCGTGGACTGAGCCATGTCGCGCGCCGCCGCATACCAGCGGGAATCGATCACGAACAGCACATCGCCCTTTTTAACTTCAGCACCCGAACTTAATCTCACTTCTTCAATGTGCCCGGACACACGTGGCCGCACTTCCACCGTTTCCATCGCATCGACTCGGCCGAGCAATTCACGCTCTTCCACTACCGGCAGAGATTCCACCGTCGCAACCGTGACGCGCGGCGTTGGAGGAGCTGGCGCCGCAGGCGCGACTTCATTCGGATCATGCGCTTTCGCCTGATAAATGACAATGCCAGTCACGGCAATTGCTAGGGCCAGCACAATCCGCAGCGACATCCGCGCCAGATTCCCTTTTTTGGATGATTCGGTCTTCGTTTCTGAGTTCATAACCTAAGAAGTTTGAGAGATGGTTTTTGCCTCTGAGCTCGGCGACTGCTCGGCCCTCACCGACACGAGCAGCGGTCGATCTCGAAAAGAGAGATCAGTGTTGCCCGCCGGAAACCAGGATGGTCTCTCCCGTGATCCAGCCAGAGTCATCGGATGCCAGGAAGACGGCCACAGGACCGATGTCATCGGGTTGCCCAATGCGCCCCAGCGGCGTCTGCGTTTCGATCTGCTTGTGGAAATCGGAGCCAGCGATGCCTTTGGAATGGAATCCTTTGGTCTCGATCATACCGGGATTCAGCGAGTTCACCCGGATCTTGCGTCCGCCCAATTCCTTGGAAAGCGACTTCGTGATCGTATCGACCGCGCCTTTCGTCGCGCTATAGACCGATGCCGTCGGCGGAGGATGTACCCCGGCCACGGAGCTGATGTTGATCACACTGCCACCGCCCGCTTTTTCCAGGTGCGGCAGCGCCTTCTGCGTTGCCAGAATCAGGCCAAGCACATTGATGTTAAACTGCTTGTGGAAGTGATCTGGCGTGACCTCTTCGAGCGGCGCGAAATCAAAGATTCCCGCGTTGTTCACCAGGATGTTCAGCCCGCCGAAAGCCTTCACGGCTTCACTCACCAGCCGGTCGATGTCTTCGGGCTTGGACATGTCCGCCTGCACGGCGACCGCCTTACCGCCCGCTTCCGTGATCTCTTTGACCACGCGATCAGCGCCTTCTTTGCTGGAAGCATAGTTTACCACCACGCTCGCGCCTTCCGCCGCCAGATGTTTGGCGATGGCAACGCCGATGCCCTTGGAAGCTCCAGTGACGATGGCACTTTTCCCGGCGAGTTTCTGAGATGTCGTTTTCATAAGGATCTGATTTTGAATGAGTTAATAGTTGACTGTATAGTAAACAAAAAGATGCCAAAAAAAGGGGGCGACACTTAGGCAACTGCCGTCTCGAGACGCGCCCCGAGGATCTGCATCGCCGCCTCAGGCAACACCCGAAGTACCTCGATATCATTTTGAATGCGCGCCTGCGTAAGACTGCCCTCCACCAGAGCAAAAAGACACTTCGCCTTCAGTCCAGCATCTCCTGGCGGCAGTTCCCCCGCCGCTTGGGCATCGCGTATCGCAGACTCAAAATACTTCACTTGGCGTTGCAGGAGTTCCTGCACCTTCAGCCGGATCGCCTCGTCCTGCGTGCTCATTTCGGACCCAATGGAGAAACAGGGGCATCCCAGCACTTGGCCATGCTCTTTCTGCAGAGCAGCTTGCGAGGTATAGCACATCTCAAAGTAACCTTTGATCCGCTCCAGCGGCGGTGTGGAAGCCGAGAACATGCTGTCCCACTTACCCTTCCCACACTGCTTCCAATCCTCTTCCAAAGCGGCAACCGCCAAAGCGGACTTGGAATCGAAGAAGTAATAAAAGCTCCCCTTCTTCACCCCAGCCTTCTCACAGATCGCATCAATCGTGACGACGCCATAACTGCGCTCCCAGATTATCTCCAGCGCAGCCTCCAGTAGGCGTTCTTTAGCATCACTAGTGCGTCCCATACAAAGCGATAATAGTTGACTGTTTAGTAAACTACAAGAGCTTTCTTCAAAAACTTTTATCGCACCCCATTTGTGCATGCCCTGCGTCAAGCTTCACTGCCCGTCTTCCCACCTTAAAAAACTTCGCGCCTTCGCGCCTTCGCGGTGAAAAAGTTTCCTCCGCTTCAGGCCCCACACCCTCACGTCTTAGCGGCGCCGCCGAAGCTCGGCTTGCCGAAAAAACCTCACTCAGCCTCACCCTCACCCTCTTCTCCACCCTTCAGCCAAGGCTTTTTCAGTCGAGGTTTCCCCAGGATGGGGATCTCATTTTCCAGGGTAAGATTCGCATTGTAGAACGGATCGTTCTCCACCACATCCGGCCAGCGCCTGAAAAACAGCTTTGCTTCCTCCGTGGCCATGGCCTTGCGGCTGCTATCCTTCTCCCACATACCTCGGGAGGCAGACTCGTGATGCACCAGTCTTGCAAAGGGCGTGTAGAGATTGCGATACCCCAACGACCGCAACCGCAGACAGAAGTCGATGTCGTTGTAGCTCACCGGCAGGTTCTCATCGAAACGGCCAGCCTCTTCAAATACACTGCGACGCACCGCCAGACAGGCGCCCGTCACAGCTGACACTTCCCTCACCAACTGCGGCCGCCCGCCATACGTGCTCACATGCGGGGCACAATTCCGGAACACATGCCCTGCGACTCCGCTCATGCCCAGGACCACACCGGCGTGCTGCAGCAGGCCGCTTGGGTAAAGCAGCGCTGCGCCTACGGCTCCAATGTCGGACCGCAGGGCTTGCGACACCATTTCCTGCAGCCAGTCACCGTCCTGCACTTCCACGTCATTGTTGAGAAACAGCAGAACTTCGCCCTGACAGGCAGCCACACCCACGTTGTTGAGTCGTGACCAGTTGAACTCTCCCTCTGCTGCCACCACACGCACATTGTCATAGTTAGCCGCCAGCTCTTTCAGCAGATCCTTCGTCTCCGCCTCTTCGCTGGCATGATCCACAATGATCAGTTCGAAGTTTGGATAGGCCGTCGAAGTCAGAACCGTCCGGGCCGCCACACTTAGCAGTTCAGCCATGTCTTTCGTCGGCATGATGATGCTTACCAGTGGCGCAGGCTCCGGCACCGGCCACTTGATGTGCCACCGCCCATCGGGAAGATCGTGAATCTCTACGCCCTTCTGCGTTTGCTCCAGATGATCGGTTACCGCTCTTCGCGCCGCGACCGAAGCATACGGCTTCGCTTCCATGGAAGCGGCTGTCGAAGTCGGCAGCGTCCTCCAATGATACAGCACACGCGGGATGTGCCGGACCGCGCCGGGAGGTGATTTCGCTACTGACCGCAAGGTCAAATCCCAATCCTGACTGCCTTCCCAACCCGGCCGGAATCCGCCGATCTCCTTCAGCAGGGAAGTGCGAAATACGCCCAGATGACTCACGGCATTCTCCCCGAGGAGCAGATCGTAATTCCACCCTGGCTTAAAGTAAGGACCAGACAGCACCCCGTGCTCATCGATCTTGTCTTCATCGGAGAAGATGATGTTGCAATCCGGGTGCTGGTTGACTTCCCACGCCACGAAATACAGCGCATCCGGTGGCAGCTCGTCATCGTGATCCAGCAGCGCAGTGAACTCACCCGTGCAAAGTTCCAGCGCCGAATTCGACGTATGGCAGATGTGCCCGTTCTTCTCGCGATAGACGACCTTGATGCGCTTGTCCGCTGCCGCCAGTTCCGCGAGCACCATCTTCACTTGAGGGTCGGGGGAACAATCATCCGCGATGCAGAATTCCCAATACGGATAGGCCTGTTGCTGCACGGACTCCACCACACGCCTGAGCCACTTCTCCGGCGTGTTATAGGTCGGCATTAAGAGAGAGATGAGCGGCTTCCGCTCAAAGGTCTCAGCGTGCTTGGCCATCTTCTCCAAGTCCGAGCTGCTTGAGCAGGCAAAAGCCGCCCGCCACTCCTCGTAGTCGTTGATCGGCTCGCCATGATCAGCCAGTGCCCGACGGCGGTTTCTGCGCAGCCACCACAAGGTGGGTACGCGCAGACGGCAGGATAGATAGGTATGCCACACCTTTTTTTCGTCCTTGTATTGGAATTGCGCAAAATTCGTCCCCGGCTTCAGTTGCAAGGTCACCGAAAATCCACTTTCAAACGCATCAGGATGCTGGGGATGCTTCGACAATACATCGAAACGCAATTGCTTGCGCTTCGCCACGAACTTCGTTTCACCCATCAGCACCCGCAGACCGGTGAGAGTCACTCCCTCAGGCGCCAGGAACCATCCTTTTGCTTCGCACTCGCAGCCGAAAACATCGACCACCTCCTCTTTCACCTCAATCCGCCGGTTGCCGCCAACCGGTAGAATGCGAATCTCAAAATTGTTTGCACGCCACCCCTTCAACTTGGTCAAGGTATTTGAGGGGGATCGACGGAACATATGACTCGCTATAGACGTGGCAGCCTGTTGGGAAGCGTCGCATCATGCCGTAACCCCCGCCCCTGTCAAGCGACGCCCTCGCCCCCCTCCCATCCTCCAAATTTCACCTCTATCTACCTTCATGCGCTCCCCATTCCTCGGGCCTCGCAACGTGTCTTCATGGTTCAAAATCATTGAATCTCCTCCCCCATCTCCCATACTTTCCAAAACCAGACCCATTTCCTTCTCAGTCTTCGCGCCTTCGAGCCTTCGCGGTTCAACCACACATCAAATCGCCCCCGACTCATGGACATCTACCGCCACCCCACTTTCGACATGGCCTGCGCTCAATTCGACCGGGTGGCCGAACTTCTGGAAGTACCACAGCCCGAACGCGACCGTGTGAAATACCCCAAACGAGCCTTCACCGTCGCGGTTCCTGTACGCATGGATGACGGCCGCGTGGAAGTCTTCACCGGCTTCCGTGTCCAGCACCACCTCTCCCTCGGCCCCACTAAAGGCGGCATGCGCTACCATCCGGAAGTCGCCCTCGGCGAAGTCGCCGCCCTCGCCATGTGGATGAGCTGGAAATGCGCCCTCACCGGCCTGCCCTACGGCGGCGCGAAAGGCGGCGTCACCTGTGACCCGCGCAAGATGTCCCAAAACGAACTCGAACGCCTCACCCGCCGCTTCACCCAGGAGATCATTCCCTTTATCGGACCTCAGATCGACATCCCCGCCCCGGACATGGGCACGAATGAGCAGACCATGGCTTGGATGATGGACACCTATTCCATCTACACCGGCCACACCGTCCCCGGCGTCGTCACGGGCAAGCCCGTCAGCCTGGGCGGCTCCCTTGGCCGCCGCGAGGCCACCGGTCGCGGTGTCGGCTTCCTCGTGGGTCGCGCCATGGAGCAGATCAGGCTCGCTCCCGAAAAAACCACCGCCGTCGTCCAGGGCTTCGGCAATGTCGGCTCCGTCGCCGCCGGCACCATCGCAAACTTCGGCACCAAGATCATCGCCGTGAGCGATGTCGATGGCGGTCTCTACAATGCCAACGGCATCGCGTTGAATGAACTCGATGCCTACATCATGAAGCATCGCACGATGCAAGGCTTCCCGGAGGCCGAACCCATCTCCAATGCCGAGCTTCTTCTCCTCCCCTGCGACATCCTCGTGCCCGCCGCTTTGGAACGTCAGATCACCGGCGAGAATGCCGCCAAAATCCAGTGCCGCATTCTCGCGGAAGCCGCCAACGGCCCCACCACGCCGGATGCCGATGCCATCCTCGAGCAGCGCCCCGAAATCTTCGTCATTCCGGACATCCTCTGCAATTCCGGCGGCGTCATCGTCAGTTACTTCGAGTGGGTGCAGGATCTCCAAAGTTTCTTCTGGAGCGAATCCGAGATCATGGCGAAGCTCTATCACATCCTCGAAACCGCCTTCAAACAAACCGTGAACATGGCCCGCGACCGCCAGCTCAGCATGCGCACCGCCGCCCTCAGCCTCGGCATCAAACGCGTCGTCGAAGCCAAAAAACTC
Source organism: Phragmitibacter sp. (assembly GCA_965284365.1). Classification (GTDB taxonomy): domain Bacteria; phylum Verrucomicrobiota; class Verrucomicrobiia; order Verrucomicrobiales; family Verrucomicrobiaceae; genus Phragmitibacter. The sequence goes on along the minus strand of OZ260079.1, from coordinate 2,719,691 downwards.
CGCGGCCTCTTCCCGTAAAGTCCCTGCGTTCAGGCAATTCCGTCAGTCGTGGTGGCGGGCCTCCGGCACGCCATGCCTGTTTCCAACACCCCCAACTTGTGAGGGCTTGGATGCGCATCCAATCACCCCTCCACCCGCCTCACCCGCAAACTATTCCCTTCCCCCACGGATTCGCACATCAACGCGGAAACCATCTGCGTGTTCTGCCCGGCCTTCCTATAAATCGCCACCACCCACGCAGACGCCTCACTCTCATCCTCACCCACGGCATGAGCCGTCAGCACACTGCGCTTCCCCGGAAAGCCCGCCAGCGACTCCAACACCTCATCTCTAACCACACCCCCACCAAACTCCACCGGCGCATTCGCATCCGTTACGGAGAACAATCCCGCTTCCGCCTCGCCTTCCTCTCCAAACGCATCCCAATTCTCGATCTCCAACCCGGGAATGACTCCACCATGAGGGATCGGTGCCGGATCCAGCAACCATGCCTGCGGCATGATTCCCAGCATCCCTTCGAAATGATTCCGCCGGAGTTCCTGTTCCCAAAACTCTCTCAAAGGCCGCAGCCTCAATACCGCCGGCCAAATCGCCGCATTCGCTTCCTCAGGCACGGACAAAGGCCCTTTCGGCTCAGGCCCGGAATCATCACCGTCCGCACCCTTCGTCGGAACCCGCTGGAACTGACTAAATTCCGCCTCACCTAGAAACATCTTCTCCAGTTCCAGCTTCCCACCCACCCATCGGAATACCGAACCAAACGTTCCTTCTTCTTCGGCTTTCACCGTCCCGCCCAATTCCAAATTCTCTACCCACGGACGCAGCGCCGCCAGGTTCTCTAGCTTCCCCACTCGCTTCTTCAACAGGAACCGCGCTTGCGCAAACTTCAGAAACACATGCCCGAGCGAACCAATCTGCCGGATCACCGATTTCCCCAGCTTCACCGCTTCATCCTTCTCGACCTCTACCTGCAACTCCACCTCTGACTGAGGCGAAGGCCAATTCCTGAGCACGGCACTAATGGACATTTTGAATGGGAGAGAAAAGGAAAGAGGAGAGAGGACGATGACACCAGAAAAGCCAATCTCTCGATCAGCCAAATCAGTAAATAAGCAAACGCCCTCCGTCGCCGGTCGGACTACGCCTTCTTTTTGGCCTTCGTGCCCTTGGAGCCTCCAGGCTTTGCCTGACACACCGGACACCAGCAGACCGTCCGTCCCCGCAGATCCTCGCGCTTTAGCGTCGTACCGCATCGTGGACAGGCTTTGTCTTTACCCCATCGATGCGCAAAAAGCCAATCTTTCGGTGGATCGCTCCAATCCCGACCCACCGTCTTCAGCGCCACTCGGCACACCATCTTGATCGTCTTCTGCAGCTCCGGCACCTCGCCATCCGGCAGATCCCGGGTCAGTAAATGCGGCCACACCTTCATCTGCCACACCACTTCATCCGCCATCCAGTTCCCGATCCCCGGGAACCCCTTCTGATCCAGCAGCAGCGTCTTCAACGGCACCGCCGGATGCCGGTTCAAAAACTTCCGCACATGCTCCACCGTAAACCCCCGATCCATCGGCTGCGGCGGCAGTTTCTTCCACGCTTCCGGCACACCTTCGCTCTCCGCATACGTCACCGCCCCGAACAGCCTCGGGTCCCGGAACACCAGCGTCAGCCCCGTCACCCGGAGCACCAGATGATCATGCTTCTGCGGCTCATAGCCATCGTCCTCCGTCATGAGCTTGCCGGTCATCCCCAAGTGAATTCCCAGCCACTTCCCTCCGCTGAACCCAAAGAGCATCTGCTTCCCATGCGTCAGCACCTCCCGCAGCTTCGCCCCTTTCAATCCCTTCGCCAAAGCCGCCGTATCCGCCTTCCGAAAAATCCGCTTCGTCTCATGCAGCAGCACCTCCCTCACCGGCATCCCGATCCCAGCATCCCACTGCCTGGCATAATAAAAAACCTCCGCAAGTTCCGGCATAAGCGCCAAAACTCACCCCGCCCCCTCCCCACCTCAAGCACTTCTTAAAACCCCTACCTTCCCTTCCACCCCACAACGCCTTCGCAGTCGCCCTTTCCTCCTTTAAAAACCTTCGCGACTTCGCGTCTTCGCGGTAAAAATATCCAGTCTGCCTCGCCCCAAATCCCGGAAGAACCACCCCTCCGCCCACGTATCTTCTCCGTGCCCACCGCGCTAGCGCCATGTCCACGCCGCACCCCCACCCTCGCCGCCCTGACATCGGGCTTGGCCGCGTGGATCCTCGGCGCCCCCATAGACACAGTCGCCGCCCCTGAGCCCTCATCCCCAGCCACCCCCGTCTCAGTCTCCTACCGCAACGACGTCCAGGCCGTCATCGCCAAGGCTGGCTGCAACCTCGGCACCTGCCACGGCAATGCCACCGGCAAAGGCGGCTTCAAGATGTCACTCCGCGGCGACGACATCGTCTATGACTATGCCGCCCTTATCCAGGAAGCCAGCGGCCGCCGCGTCAATTTCATGGAGCCCGACCGCAGCCTGCTCCTGCAAAAAGCCATCCAGGGGGTCGCCCACGAAGGCGGCAAACGTTTCGCCAAAGATTCCTGGGAATACAACACCCTCCGCGACTGGATCGCCCAAGGCGCCCAACTCCGCGCCGAGAAGGAAATCGAGGTCACCAAACTCGAAGTCAGCCCTCGCGAGCAAATCCTCGTCGAACCCGCCAAAACCGTCCAGATCAAGGCCATCGCCACCTTCTCCGATGGCTCCCAGCGCGATGTCAGCAAGCAGGCGGTTTACGAGCCCGCCCAGGTCGGCTTGGTGAAGATCAATCACGATGGCTTCGTGGAAAGCCTGAAGCCTGGCGAGGCTACCATCATCGTCCGCTACCTGAACAAACAGCAGCCCGTCCGCTTCGCCTTCGTCGCGGCTCGCCCTGAGTTCGCCTGGTCACCCACTCGCACTTTTAACTACATCGACCGCGAGGTCTTCGGGAAGCTGAAATCCCTACGCATGAACCCCTCCGAGGTCTGCGATGACGCCACCTTTGCCCGCCGCGTTTATTTCGATCTGGTCGGCCTGCAACCCACCGGCACCGAAGCCCGCCAGTTCGTGGAAGACAAATCTCCGGACAAACGCGAGCGCCTCGTGGACAAGCTCCTCGCCCGTCAGGAGTTCGCGGACAACTGGGCGCTGAAATGGGCCGACTCCCTCCGCGTGGAGGCACGTACCATGGATGCCAAAGGCATGACTGCCTTTCACGGTTGGATTCGGAATGCCATCTCCACGAACATGCCCGTGAACCAGTTCGCCCGCGCCATTCTCTCAGCTCAGGGCAGCACTTATCAGGTTCCTCAGACAAACTTCTACCGCGCCATGCGCGAGCCAAACGCCCGCGCCGAGGGCATCGCCCGCGTCTTCCTCGGCACCCGCCTTCAGTGCGCCCAATGCCACAATCACCCCTTCGATAAATGGACCCAGGACGACTACTTCAACTGGGCCGCCGTCTTCTCCCGCATCGATTACAAGATCCTCGATAACAAAGGCGTGGATAAGAATGACAAGCACGCCTTCAACGGCGAGCAGATCGTCCAACTCGTCAAAGAAGCGAAGTTTACGAACCCCCGCACCGGTTCCTCCGCCAAGGCCAAACTCCTCGGCGCAGATGAACTCTCCCCCACCGTCCTGGAAACAAAGAAGGATCTCGATTCCGCCGCCGACTGGATCACGAATCCTAACAACACTCTCTTCGCTCAGTCCCAGGTGAACCGCATCTGGGCTTACCTTATGGGCCGGGGCCTCGTCGACCCGGTGGATGACTTTCGCGCCACCAATCCGGCCACACACCCCGTCCTCCTGAAAAAGCTCGCTGATGAATTTGTCGCGTCGAACTACGACATGCGTCAGATCATTCGCCGCATCATCCAATCCCGCACCTACCAACTCAGCAGCGAGCCAAATCCCACCAACGCGGACGACCTCGTCAATTACTCCCACGCTACCGTGCGCCGCCTCACCGCCGAGCAGCTCTTCGATGCCATGCATCGTTTCACCGGCAACCGCGCCGTGTTCAAAGACTTTCCTCAATACACCCGCGCCTCCCAGTTGCCCGGCCCGCTCTACCAGCGCCGCGCCAGCGCTGGCGTGAATGACAGCCAGGCCTTCCTCAAGCAGTTCGGCCAGCCGCCCCGCCTCCTGGCATGCGATTGCGAACGCACCAGCGAGACCACCATGGGCCAGGCCTTCTCCCTCATCGGCAGCCCCGCCGTGAACCGCCTCATCCAGCAGAAGAGCAACGTCCTCGGCTACTATTTAAAAAGCGAAGCCCCCAACGACCGCATCATTCAGGACATGTTCTGGACCGCCCTCACCCGTCCTCCCACCGCCGAGGAACAAAAAGTCCTCACCACGCTCCTAACCTCCTCCAAAGACAAACGCGCCACCCTCGAAGACCTAGCTTGGAGCCTCCTCAACACCAAGGAATTCGTCCTCCGGCGATAACTCGCAGAGAATCGGGATGGTCGCCTCCAATTGAGCCCTTCCGTTCCCTGCAGCTCAGTCACCCTCCAAAAACTTCGCGCCTTCGCGCCTTCGCGGTGAAAACAAACCGACCCCTCCTCCACCCAAGACACCATCCGTCTCCCGACCACCCTCAAAACCTTCGTGCGTTCCTCCTGCGTCGGGCTTCGCAGCGCGCCTTCGCGGGGAATTCTCCTTCCTAAAAGCCTTTCCGCGCCAAACTCCCCCACATCACCCGAGCCTCTTGAAACTTGCCACTTCAAACTTGAAACTTCCCCTTTGAGTTTTGACGAACTCTCCTGATGCAGTAGCGGTCTGACACGCAACCCCGCCCCCTCGCGCCTTTCCTCCTCTCCGGTGACCACCGTTACACTCAGCCTCATCTCCCATACCAACGCCGGCAAGACCACCCTCGCCCGTACCCTTCTGCGCCGCGACGTCGGTGAAGTCCGAGATTCTGCCCACGTCACCCTCTTTAATACCGCCTACCCCCTCATCGAGACTGACAAAGGCGATGCCTCCATGGTCCTCTGGGACACCCCAGGCTTTGGCGATTCCTCCCGGCTGCTCACCCGCCTCCGGCGCATGGACAAGACCATGATGTGGTTCTTCAGCCAGCTCTGGGACCGCGTCACGGACAAGCCCCTCTGGTGCGCCCAGCAGGCCCTCAAGAACGTCCGCGAGGAAGCCGACGTCGTCCTCTACCTCGTGAACGCCAGCGAAAGCCTCGCCGGCGGCACCTTCGTGAAGCATGAGATGGAGATCCTCAGTTGGCTGGGGAAACCCGTCCTCGTCCTTCTCAATCAGACCGGCCCTCCCCGCCCCGCTGAGGAGGAAGTCGAAGAAGAACGCTCCTGGCGTGAGCACCTCCAGTCCTTCCCCATCGTCAAAGATGTCCTCAGCCTCGATGCCTTCACCCGCTGCTGGGTGCAGGAGGGCGTCCTCATGGACCGCATCGTCAAGGTCATCCCTGAGGAGAAACGGCCCGAGGGTGAAAAGCTCCGCGCCGCGTGGCAACGCCGCAATGTGGAGGTCTTCCATGCCTCCATGCGTCTCCTCGCGCATCAGCTTACCGCCAATGCTCTCGACGGAGCCATCGTCAAACCCGAGTCCCTCCTTCAGAAAATCGGCTTCAAACGCGCCGAACTCGAGGCCGAGTGGAACACCGCCCGTCTGAAGCTTAGCGAATCCCTCGCCGCCCGTGCCGAGCACACGATGAACAAGCTCATCGAACTCCACGATCTCGAGGGCGAAGACTCCGGTGGTGAGATGCTCCGCGCCGCCCGTCAGGATTTCGCAGAACCTCAACATGTCGAAACAGCCATCTGGAGCGCCGTCAGCGGCGTTGCCACCGGTGCCCTCGCCGGCGTCATCGTGGACATCAAATCCGGCGGCCTCACTTTTGGCGGCGGAGCCTTGTTAGGCGGCATCGGCGGCGGCCTTAGCGCTTACGCCCTCATCAAATCTTTCAATTTGGTTCGCGGTGAGGACAACAAACTCCACTGGTCCCGCGAGCATTTCCAGGAGCAGGTCAAGCTCGCCCTGCTCTCCTACTTAGCCGTTGCCCACTACGGCCGCGGCCGCGGCGCCTGGAAGCGCGACCCCCGCCCCCTCCATTGGCAAAACGTCGTCCACGAACTCGTCGACGACCGCCAGGAAATCGTCCGCACTATCTGGACCCGCTCCTCCCAACAAGACGTCGGCATCGCCAGCATCAACGAGGAAATGGAAACCATGGTCCGCCAGTTCGGCCGCGAAGTCCTCTCCCGCCTCTACCCGCCGCAACAGTAGCGCCCCCCAACAGCATTCCTCTGTCCCCTCAGTCAGTGCGAAGCACCGTGGACTGCTGGAGCCTGCTCCAGCCTTCTCCAGGCGGGGCTTGCCACGCCGCCCCCTCGCGCGGCAGAGTCTCGCCTGACTCCCCCCATAGAACGTCACTCAAACACCTCCAACTCCATAGGTCTCATTAGTCCTATTAGACCTATCTCATCCCTCATTCTTTAAACCTTCGCGCCTTCGCGGTAAAAAAACTCACACACCTCCCCCGCCCAAGACCCCTCCCCTCAAACACCCCGCCACCCGTTCCACCTCCCCAACCACAATCCCGCGTCTCCGCAAATTCCGCTCATCCCAACAGAGACACAAACACTCCCCAAAATTCTTCAACGGCTCAAACACACTCACCACCACCCCCGCCTCACGTAACCCTTCACACGCAATCGACGGCAACACCCCCGCCGCCAAACCGGCCACCACAATCTGCCGCACCATCAACAGCGAATCACACTGAAACGCCGGTTGAAAACTCTCCCCTGGCTCCGGCCCCGCCAACGCTTCCCGCACCGCGCGATCCAATCGCCCACTCCCATCACCCAGGGCAAAAGGCAATTCGCTCCAGACCCTACAACTCTCCGACGCAGCCTCAGCCCGAAACCGCTGCAACAACGGTTCCGGCACGCACAGGTTGAACGTCAACTGCCCCAGTTTTTCGCGCGGCAGCCCCTCAGGGATGGCATCTTCCCGCACCACCCCAAAGTCGATGTGCCCTTCACGTACTCCTTCCACAACTTCGCTGCTCCTCTTCAGCGACACCAGAGTCAGTGTCGCATCACGAAAAACCCGCCGCACCTCCGCCGCCCTCGGCATCACCAGCCAATGCAGCACACTCGCTCCCGCCCCCACACGGATAGCTTTACCCAAACCTCGCTGGTCACCCAGAAAATCCCCCAGATCACGCAAATGCTCCCGCACCAGTTCCGCCAAACGTCTCCCCGCCGGCGTGATCGCGATTCGCTTCCCTCGTAACTTCGTCAATTCCGTCCCAAAGAACTCTTCCAGTTCACGGATCTGTCGGCTGTATAAGCTCTGTTTGTGGAGGTCCCGATCCGCCGCCTTGGAAATACTACCTCGATCCACCACTGCCAGAAAACTCCGCAATCGATCCAGCGATAAGCCGCTCAGCATCCGAACATTTTGCGCCATATATGACTACCTAGTCATATATAAGGCCTCTAACAACACAGCCACCACCCGGTTGGTTCCAACTGCCACACAATTTCAAGACAGAAATCACTACGACATCGCCCCATCTTGTTGGTCGGTTCAACCTAAGAAATGCCAGCACAACAAGCCGACGCCTATCCCTCATTCCTCATTCTTCGCGCCCTCGCGTCTTCGCGGTTAATCTCAATGCTCGCATTAGCCTGACCCCAACGCCTGCTCCAGATCCGCGATCAGATCCTCCACCGCTTCAATGCCTGCGGACAAACGCAGCAAGTCAGGCGGCACAGAAGAGGTCGGTCCTTCCACCGTTGCACGATGTTCGATCAGACTTTCCACCCCGCCCAGTGACGTCGCCCGTTTCCACAACTGCACCCGCTCAATCACCTTCAGTGCGGCTGGCCCCCCACCCTTTACCCGCAGCGATAGCATCCCTCCGAAGCCGCCGTGCATCTGCGAGGCCGCCACCTGATGACCCGGAAAATTCCAGAGTCCCGGATACAACACTGCATTGATTCCGGCATGCGAATTGAAGTGCTCAGCGATGGCCTGGGCATTACCACTCTGCGTCCTCACCCTGACATGCAGCGTCCGCAAACCACGCAACAACAGCCATGCTTCAAAGGGACCAAGCACCGCGCCACCCTGTGCCCGCAGCCGCTTGATGGTGGCCCAGAACTCATTCGATTCTTTCGTCACCAGCACGCCTGCCACCACATCGGAGTGGCCGTTCAGATACTTGGTGGCGGAGTGCATCACCAGATCCGCCCCATGTTCCAAAGGCCGTGTATGCACCGGTGTCGCAAAGGTGGAATCCACCGCCACGATTGCACCGGCCTCATGCGCCACGATGCTCACGGCTGCGATGTCCGTGACATCCAGATTCGGATTGGCTGGTGTCTCGATCCAGACCAGCTTCGTCTCGCCCTTGCGCAGCGCGGCCGCGACCTTACCGGGATCCGTCATGTCCACCGACTCCACGCGCAATCCCCATGGCTTCGCCCAGCCTAGAATCCAGCTCCGCAACGCCCAATAAAACACCTCAGGGATCAGCACGTGATCCCCCGGCTGCAGCGCCTGAAACACCGTCGCTCCAGCCGCATTGCCAGAAGCAAACACCGCCGCTTCCGCCCCACCTTCCAGCTTGGTTACCACGTCCTCTACCAACCTGTAGTTGGGATTGTCCGCCCGGGAGTACAGCAGCCCGCCCACCAGTTCATTGGCAGGATTGCGCACATAAGTCGTGGACGCATGCACCGGCGGCACCACGGCGCCGGTCACCGGTTCGATGACGCCCATCGCCTGAGCGACAATGGTTTCAGGGCGATAGTCGGAAGAGGTGCTCATGACTCTATAAAGCACCTCTCACAGCCTCATCCGTCAAGCGGCGATCTCAATGGAACGGCGCTTGTAGAGGAACTCAAACATGTTCCCCTCATGCGGCTGATTCCACGAAATGCGCATGGTCGGAATCGGTCCCACGTTGAGACGCTCGATCAAATCGCAGTCCAGAAGCTGATCAATGAACTGCGGATCTTTCGTGATGGCAGTCACCACCAGACTAGGCCCGATCTTGCTCAACATCTCGCTCTGCGGTACTTCGACCACACTCGCATAAGGGCAGAGGTACTCCTTGTTCGCCAAGGTATGAGAGAAGGAATTGCAATGCACAATGGTGGGGCGCATATACACACCGCCATCCAGAGTCACCAGGCGTGAGCCATCACGATACTTGGCCGTGACATCTTCTGCGCCGGCTTCTTGCAGCCCTTGCTCGATCGCGCTGTCAATGAACTCCGCCATCTTGGGATTGGCAAAACCGGAGAGCTTAGCGCCCTCATCCGTTGGGCCGAGAGGCTGCACTGGGCCCAGCTTCTGGGCCAGGGCCTCGGCGATCTCCTTCGCATACTTCGGCACCACCACAGCAGACGCGTTGATGCAGGAGCGGCCACCGTTTTCCGAGATCGAAGCGGCAATCAGATCAATAAACTCCGGCCACTGCTCGATCTGATCTTCGCCAATGAGGACCTTACTGAAGCCCGGGCCATGGCATTCAAACTTGGGATTGTTCTTGTACTGGGCCACCGTGTTGGCATCGCCAAACACAAGAGCACGACCGCTCAGCTTCATCACTTCACCAGAACCTTCGTGATCCGTGGGATAGAATCCAAACGCGGCTGCTGGAATACCGACTCCAATAAACGCCTGGATCAAGCGATACGGCGTCCAGGGTTCTTCCCGACCGGGCTTGATGATGACCGGCGTCTTCAACGCGATGGCAGGCAGCCAAAGGGAGTTCACCGCCGGGGAATTGCTTGGCATGACCAGCCCAAGGCAACTCGTGGTAGGGTAATAGCTGACAGGGCAGCCCGACTGTTCGCCAAAGCCCACATCAATGACGTTAAGATCCAATCCCCGCGTCAGGCCGTTCAACACGGTGCGCATGTTGACCAGCGCATCGTTGATCTTGGCCATGTTCCGCTTCACCATCACGTGAGGCAGGCCACTCGTGCGGCTCAGCGTCTCAATGTACTGTTGTGGAGTCTGGGTGTGTCCTTTGTCGCCGAAAGGCAGTGTGCCATTCAGGAATAGATCACCCGCCTTGGCGCAGAGCTCAATGAGTTGATCGCAGGTAAACCCTTTGAGTGCCTGACGAGCCTCGCCGATGCGGTTCAGATCCCGCCGGATGATGCCGGCATTGACCTGGCTGACATAGGCCAGCACTTCACCGGTGCGGTGGTCTTTGACCTCGACCTTGTCGAGGCTTTCATAGGGCTGGCCTTTGCGGAGGGCGGGAAGATGAGGGATGGACATAGGGCGAAAAGATCAATACATCGTGAACAGAACAGGCATGAGATGCAACTCGTGGAGTTCTTCAAGGACTTCCAAAATGCCGATGCCCCAGATGAACCAAAGCGCGCTGATGATATGCCTGCGGTAGACGCCTGGAGACACCACATAAGTGGCCGGTTCCGACATGCGAAAATTCTTCGGGAAAAAGCGCGGGACTGCTGATGCGTAGGCGCTGAACTCGTTGGGATGGAGTTTGGCCAGCTTCGTTTCTTCCTTATTGATCACGGCTGGATAATAAAGGAGGAAGCAGACTGCCAAAAAGATCGGCAGGGTCAAGGTTTCCGTCCCGAGGCCGACTCCAATGGCTCCGATGAAGCTGAAGAAATACAACGGATTCCGCGTGAGGGAATACGGCCCTTCCGTCACCAGCACCTTGTCTTTGTAGCCGGCAATATAAAGCGAGCACCACAAGCGGCCAAGAGAAGCGATGGCCACAAGCAGCATGGCGAAACAGAATAGAATCGCCGAGACCATGGGATCTCGTTGCTCCCACTTGCTGGCAGACAACGCGACCCCCACGAAAACAACGATGGCAAAGACGCGTGTCAGCAGGATTCTCATAGAAGACAATTAATATACGCCTTCCACGATCTTATTCTCCATGGCGCCGAAAGGACGGACTTCGGCAACACCGTCCCAGGTGTAGGGAGCACGCGGGCGGCGGCGCAGAGCTTCGTCCCGCTCCAGGAAACGCGGCATGAAGAATTCCTTCGTGAGCGTGGTCAATTCCACCCGGCCCCAGGTGTCATACTCCACGGTTTCCGTGGTGTTGGTGGGGTTCACGACGCGCAGCACGGCGCGTGGCTGCGGCGCATAGTAGGTGATGGAATAGTTGTCTTCCGGCAGGAGCGGCACACTGGCAGCCAGGCCCATGAGGGTGTTCCCGTAAGTCGGATAGAAACCGATCTTGTTCTCCAGCACCTCTTCGACAATGAAGCGCACATATTGAGGCAGCATGGTCGTGCCGCCGCAGAAGACGCCGCGGATACCGGCTCCATACACGTCCACCTTCTCGGCAAGGGCTTCCAGCAGCTTGGGTGTGGTGAAGAGCCCGCTCACCTTGCGGTGTTTCAAAATGGTCGCCGCCTGATCCACGACGTGATCCATGTATTGACGGGCAACGTCGCCCTGCTTGTTCGAGATCAGCTTCTTCACGAAACGTGGGTCGAGATCGATGAAGTAGCAGGAGGAACCCCGCACATTGGCAAGATGCTCAATGGCCAGCCGCAGACGGCGCGGACCGGTGGGGCCCATCATGAGCCAGGCGCCACCTTTGGGGAAATGTTCGTCACTGATCTTTGTGGAGAACTCGCTGTAGTCGGTCTTGTAGTCTTCCCAACCGATGCGCTGTTTCGGCATGCCGGTCGTGCCACCGGTTTCGAAGATATTGAAGGGACGGCCCTTGTAGGCGGCAGGCACCCAGACTTCCGGTTGCAGATCGCGCAGCCATTCGTCTTGGAAATGCGGGAACTTGTGCATGTCTCCAATGGATTGAATTTCCTGGCGGGGATCGAAGTTCTTGGATGCCCACTCCAGCCAGAACGGACTGCCCGTTTCTGGGGAGAAGTGCCATTGGATGATCTCGCGAAGGTGGGCGTCGAGTTGTTCGGAAGCGTTCATGCCGGGTGCTGAGTGAGGAAGGGAGGATGGCGAAAAGAAGGGGCGAGACAAGAGCAATTCTTGCCCGCCCCTGTTCAGGCTGCCGAGAAGCAGCGGACAGATGGCTTAATTCTTGGCCACCGGGGCGCCGCCTTCCTTGAAGGCATAGAGGTGCGTGTGCGTCGCGATGTAGAGGACGCCATTGGCTGCCACGGCGCCATTCATGATGGGAGCCGGGAATTCAATGGTGGCGAGTTCCTTGAGCTCTTTGCCTTCGGCGAGGATGAACAGTTCACCTTCTTCGTTGCCAATGTAAATTTTGCCGTCCACCAGCAGAGCGCTGGACCAGATGTGGCCCTTGGTGTCGAATTTCCAATATTCCTTGCCGGTTTTGGCGTCCAGGCAGAAGAGACGGCCGGTATAGTCGCCGACGTAGATGAGACCATCCTTGATGGCGCAGGTGGAAATGGAACGCTCAATCCCCTTGTATGTCCAGACTGCCTTGCCGCTGAGATCGCCTTCCTTTGAAGGATCAATGCAACTGATCATGCCCAGACCTTCGCCGTGCTCAGGATCCTGACCGATGGCGATATAAACAAGACCTTCGTAATAAACCGGTGTGGCGATGTTTTCGCTGGGGCCATCAAACTCCGCATACTTGCGGGGATTGCCTTCATCGTCCTTCCGGTACTCCGGAGGATTGCAGTCATAGCGCCAGTATTCCTTCAGGATGTCCAGGTCTTCGGAGTTTTTGACAGTCTCTGGAGCCATGCCATACATCCAGCCATCGCCGGCGGCGAAGATGATCTGGTCCTTGTCTTTGACCTTGGCATGAATGGGCGAAGACCAGGAGCAGTGCAGCACGCGCTCGCTGGCGACGTGATCCATTTCACCAAGAAGAGCGCCGGTGTTAGCGTCCAGCATGATGAAGCTGGGAGCATTGGGAGCCGGAATGTTCGTGTGAGTCCAGTCCACACCATTGCAGGTCGGGACGAACAGCTTGTCACCAAACAGCAGCGGGTAGCCGGAGGTGGCGTTGTGCTGGAACACGCCGAGTTCGGCGTACATGTCATAGACCCAGATGATGTCCGCATCCGTCGCCCCGGGCTCTACAGGCACGGGCTTGCCATCAGGACCTGGAGCGGCCATGAACTTCGCTTCATCCTTGAAAGGACCGTCATTACCATTGGCCATGCCCTCGACATCAAGGCAGACAATCTGACAGCGATTTGTCGGAACGTAAGCGCGGTTGCCGACGATGGTCGGGGTGGCGCAGATGCCAAGATACTCCCAGTCATTCACCTTACCGGTGCCCATCTTCGGCACCACGAGCTGCCAGAGGAATTTGCCGGTCTTTTCTTCAAAGCACATCACCACGCCGCGGTCGCCGGTGTTGCCCTTGTTGCGGGGGCTTTCATTATTGGTTCCTACATAGACTTTGCCATCGGCAATGGTCGGAGTGCCGTAGGTCTGGGAGCCAAGCTTGGCGACCCACAGGCAATTCTTCGTGGTGGCCATGTCCACGTCTTCCGCGCTGAGGGCATTGACCTCTTCCGGACCCGGACGAAGACGGCCAGCGATCTTGGGAGCGGCTTTAGGCCCTAGCTTTTTGCCAGGATCGATCTCAACAGGAATCCCCTTCTCACTGGAAACCATATTCCGCTCAGCACTTCCGCCCCATTGGGGCCAGTCAGCAGCGAACGTACAGGTGGCTAGCGTGGCCAGGGCAAGGGCGGGCAGGGTGAAAGAGGGCTTCATGAGTAGGTAAAATCGAGTCAGTCTCGGTCCGTGACGTAAGTGATCAGTAGTTGGTGTGACTTGCGGAAGAATCGCTCAATTCGGCGTGATGCTGATGTTGTCGATATAGGTGCGCTTCTGATTGAGCGGGGTGAAGCTGAAGAGGCCGGGGCAACCTTGAGTGTGGGCCACACCCACCTTGACCTCAATCGTCCATTCGGCGGGCTCCTGACCTTCCTTCTCCCAAGCTTTGGCGCGCACCACACCGCTGCCATCGGGATTGACGTCCACGCGTGTCTTGAGGACATACCATTTGTTGGCCGTCATCTTGAACGGCACCGTCTGCTGCAGACGCTCAAGATTTGAACTGACTTCGAGCTTCCCGCCATTGCCACGGAGAACGATGAGGTAGCGCTGATTGATGAGACCGATGTCCGACTTCACACGGGCGCTGCCGTCCGTCATGACATCCGCCTGAACCGTGTAATTGGAGAGATCGGACTTGCCGAGGAAGACGGTAGCGCGCTGGAAATTGATACGGTCGAGGGTCTTGGCGAGGACCTTGTTTCCGTTGTGTTCGCGCACGTCGAATTTGAAACGCGCACCAATCCAGGGGAGAGGTGGGTAAGCGTACTTCACACCTTCCTGGGCTTGGTCCTCATTGAGTTCGTAAGCCTCAAAGGTTTCCTGAATCGGCAGGTTGCTCAGCACACGACCACGAATAGTGCCGAAAATACCGCCTTCCGCCGTGGCCTTGAAGGCGCCGGCGCTCAGCTTGGCTTCAGGTGCCGCGACGAGTTCGCCAGCTTCATTGAACTTGGCATCCAGAGTAGCCTTCACCTTAGCAGTCGGGGGGATGAATGACTCCCACTTGACCTTTTCAATCGGCCCGGTGGGTAGGCCATTGGCATCAGTGCCGCGAATGCGGAAAGCGTGCTTGGTTCCGGGAGTTAGCGCCACTTCAGCAGGAATGATTTGCAGCGCCACAGCCTTGCCAGCTTTGGGCATTTCCGTGACCGGCACTGGATCCACCGTGAGACCTTCATGCTCGATTTCGAAGCAATAGAAATGATCTGTGGTGTGGACGTAGAGACGGCCGGAGCTGACCATCGGAGCTCCAAGGCATTGTCCCTTGAGTTGAATCTCCTGGAGCACTTCGCCCTTCTTGTCCGTCGGTTTCACCACGAAGAGTTTGCCTTCCATAAAGGGGCAATAGAGCAGGCCGTCCACATACAGCGGGGACGAGTGCAGGTTGCCGTTGCTGAGCTTTTCCGACCAGATGACTTCGCCGGAATCCAGATTAACACAGTGCAATTCACCACTGTCCGTCATCTGATAAGCGCGATCGCCCACGCCGACTGGAGAGCTACTGGTCGCGGCAAGCGGATTGCGCCAGACTTCAGCGGAGGGCTCGAGGATATTGTTTTCCGCGCCGGGAGCAGGAGCGGTGAGTTTGTCCGGGATTTTGAGGGCGATCATGCGGCCCTTCTCGGAGTTGTCCACGTTCTCATCGTTGTGCAGAGTGATGATGTTGCCTTTGTGGATCAGGACTGAGGGATTGATGCCGTTCTTGCAGGACCAGAAGCGGAAGTAAGGTTTGCCGTTGCGGGCGTTGACCCCGACCACGCTGCCATCGCCCGTGCCAAGGAACATGACGCGCTTGCCCTGAACGGTCTGAATGACCGGAGTGCCAAAGCTGCCGTCCACCGGAGGTGAGACGCCGGGCAGGCTCCACCAGACGAGTTCGCCGGTGGCTTTGTCGAAGGCATAACAGCGGTCTGCGGCAGGGCCGTCGCCGCCCCAGTTGGAACTGATGCCATGGACGATGGCGAGGTCACCCTCGATCACCACGCAGCCTGCGCGCGCATTCGGGAAAGAGAGGCGACCGAAGTCCTCCATCTGGGAGATGCGCCAGAGTTCCTTGCCATCGAAGTCGAAGCAGAGGAGCAGGTTGTAAGCAGTCGCGAGATAAATCTTCTTGGTCTCTGGATCCACCGTGGGAGCGCCGATGCTGTAGCGGTCGTAGACCACGTCGCTGATAAAGTCGCGGAACTCATGCTCCCAGATCTTTGCGCCGGTCTTGGCATCGAGACAGGCCAACACTTCCCGGAGATCCGGGCCCGCGCCACGGTAGCCCCATGAGAAGACGCGGCCATCATAAATGACCGGGGTACCACGGCCTTTCGTGTCGTACGTCCAGATTGGCTCAGTCTTCAGCTTGGGATTCTTGTAGTGCTCGAGCGAGACACCATTCTGATAAGGGCCGCGCCACATGGGCCAGTTGGATCCGGGAGCGATGGCCTCATCCTTGGCCGCGAGTGCTCCACCGGAAACGAGAACGGCGAGCGCCGAGACGATGCTGAAGCGATGAAAGAGGGAGACGAGCATGAGTAAAGTGTTGTGGAGAGAACGTCGGCGAGAAGACTTATTGGCCAAGCTGATTGATGAAGTCGTTCAAAAAAAGAGTCAATTAATGGCGATGGTACGGCGCAACTTCGCGTGAGACGGGGGGGATAGGCAACGCGCAGGGCGTTCTTTATCTATCAAGGGCAAACCAGGCGCTAAATCATTCTTAAATGCGCCTTTAAGCATATGACTCCCATCCGAAATCCCTTAATTTGTCGTATTTACTGGAGGGTGCAGCCAATCTGAGTGTGGACTGTCAATAGTGGAAATCCTAAAATTTTCGTAATTTAGACCAGATTTAGCCTCTCAAACTTGAGAAACTAGGATCGATTTTGAAAAAGTGCGTTAGCAGATTGACCTCTGGGGAAAAGATTTTAAGATTCATCCTGTCTGCGGACTTTCGTTTGGCAGGCCGATTGGACCAGCCCGTTTGCTGAATCCTTTCGTTCGATCCTCGTTTTGGTTGCTGGATCGCTGGCTCTCCGGCTGTAAAGCCGGAGAGCCTCTTCTTTTAAAGATGCAGTGACGTGATGTGGTAATAACGATGATTCCGGCATTGCCATGAAGGTTGCGGCATACCACGCGAGCACAGCCGTTTTCGATTTGCCGGGTTAATGAGTAATCGACTCCCCATCAACAACGAAGGCACCCCCTGTTAGGCGATCACCTTTGTTGGGAAGAGTCAGCGCTGCTCACTGGCAGCGCCAGCAGCTTTAGGATGATTTATTGCTTCGAGCTCTTGGCCGGCGCTTTCGGTTGCCTGGCTTTCTCCAACATGCCACGCACACGGGCTTGTTCTTTTTCGAGCGCTTTACCAGTGACGGGGAGTGGTTGGAAGTTGGGATCGGGAGTGAGCTTTTCATCCGCAGGGATGGTGCGCATACGCAGATTGCGGAAGGCGACGTCATGGCCATGATCCTGGAGCGACAGCTTGCCACCGCGACCAGTGAGATCGCCGCCGCGGACGCGGAGCAGTTCGACTTCTTCCGCCCACTTCGGATCAGTGTAGTCGAATGAGATGACGCGCTCCTCATTGAGCCAATGCTCGATGACGCTTCCTTTGCAGATGATGCGCGCGGTGTTCCATTCTCCCACTGGGCGAGTAGCACGTTTGCTAGGACCCATGCAGAAGAAGATCGAGGCGGCTGACTGGCGAGGGTTATCGCCATGGCCGGGATGGGCATCATCCAGGATCTGATATTCCACCTGTCCGGGGCGGTAATACACACCGCTGTTGCAGTCCTTGGAGACCTTCCAATCGAAGCGCAGTTCAAAGTCATCCGGTACCAGTTGCGCTTCATAAGTCAGAGATCCTTTCTCTCGAACGCGGGCAAAGGCGCCGTCCTGGATTTCCCAGTTGCCGCTTTGTTTCCAGCCCTCGAAGGATTTGCCATCGGAGAGAGCGATGAAGCCAAGTTTTTGTTCTGCGGGATCAAGTGCGGATGCGAGCAGCGGCAGGAAGCAGGTGAAGGTAGCGAGGATGGCTTTGAGGTTCATGAGTGGTGATGGGTGGAGAAGTCTGCGGAAAGATTTGTCGGCGATCATTTTGGCTTGGATGCCTTCACGAGGTACTTCACGAGTGCGTCGATCTGTTCGGCAGTGAGGATCGCTCCGATGGGAGGCATGAGATTTTCAGGGTAGCCATCCACGAGCAAAGCGTTGGGATCGAGAATCGACTGGCGCAGATAGTCGGCGTCTGCCTGCACTTCGCGGAGTTTGCCTGTGGCAGGGTCGCGTACTTTTTTCTTAGCTCCCGCCAAGCCGCGGAAGGAAGGACCGACGAGCTTTGTGTCGTCGAGGCTATGACAGGCAGCACAGAAGTTTTGGTAGAGAACCTGTCCGGCGTTGCCTTTGGAAAAGCGGAAGAGGGGTGCGGAGGCGGCAAGGGTGCCCGCTGGGGCAGGCCGCACTTCGCCGAGCTGATCCTTGGGAATGCGATTGACGGTGTACCAAAGATCTCCTGTCCAGAGCGGCAGGGCGGCTTCTGAAGCGAGCGATTGCGGCAGACGCACATGGAGGACTTCGCTCGTGATGATGCTGGGCATTTCCAGAAAGACACGGCGGCGATCTGCCGACACGGTCGCAGATCGCACCTCAGCCAGGCGAGGCCGCACCTTCTGGCCGCCATAGGTCTGAGTGGCCTGGTAGCCCCATTGCGAAACATGGTAGCCAGCGGGATTCCAGCCACTGCCTTCTGCGAGCGGTTGGGTGAACTCGATTTCCAAGCCATTCGACCGAAGACGCGCGGCAATCGGTTCAAAAACCGGCTTCCCCGCGTAGCGGACGCGGCTGAGACCGCTGACTCGCTTGATGAATTCCTTGTCCTGCCCGCGCGCGATACCGCCCGCAAAGAGATCGCCATCCGGCGTCAGCGCAAAGCGGTGAAACATGTGACGGAAACCCTGCGAAAAGGGAAACACCGCGCCTTGCATGACGCCGTCCACCTCTTCCAAAAAGGCGCGCTGCAAGCCGCCGAAGGTTGCATCTCCAAATACGACATGGCCCGCATACGGCCCCCAGTTCGACGGAAGCAGGATCGGCTCAGTCGGAGAGCTCGCGATCTCTCCCTGCGGCAACCATACAGCCGGTGGCGTGAGTTCCCCACGGTCCAGTGGATGCCAGGGCGGACGGCTGCGGAAGTTATAAAACGCGCCTTCCTGCACATGGATCAGTTTGTTCGCTGGCAGCCACTCACCCTGATTGTCCGTGACCAAGATCGAGCCGTGCGGACCTTTGCCGATGCCATCCGGTGTGCGCAGGCCTCCGGCCACAAACTCCGTTTTGCCTGTGTCGATGTTCACCTTGACCACACTGCCGCGCAGCGGCGCCTGATAGTTATCTTTACCCCGCCTGCCCATGCCTACGCTGGATGAGAAGTAGAGGTGCGAGTCCTGCACGACGGCGCCGAAAAGATACTCGTGGCCGTCCATGGTGGCGGGCCAATCCTGCGAGATGCAGCGGTAGGTCTCGAAGGTGCCGTCGCCATCTGCGTCGAGCAGTTCGGTCGCCTCATTTTTCTCGGTGACAAAGATACGCCCGTTCTCAACGGCGAGGCCCATGGGCTCCGAGAGTCCCTGTGCAATGCGGCGCAGTGGCGGCGGACCTTTGTCAGAGATCGCATCGAGATTCACTGAATACAGATCCCCTTCCCAAGTCGTGAAAATCAACTCCTTCGGCCTGCGCAAGGCCATGCCGCTAACGCGCAGGGTGATGGCGGCATCATCCAGTTCGCGTGCCTCCAGTGCCGGATGCAGCGCAGCCAGCCGCTGACCAAAGCCTGGTGTGGCATCAGGAGCGGCGGGTTCTATTGGTGACTGAGTGAGCGTGAGGTTTCCCGGCATCGTGCCCTTCACCACCAGCTTGCGGAAGCGAAGAGGATGTTCGTATTTCGTACCTGAGGGTGGAACCAGCAGCACAAGCAGTGGCATGCCGGCACGCACCTGAAAGGCGCCCAAGCCCGCTTCGCTCCAGACACCATTGGGAGTCGGCGGCACGTCCCAGAAACGATCGTGCCCGTCGAATGAAAGCTGGTAGGCCTGATTGAGCGGTTTTGCGCAGGCATACTCGATGGAGACACGGACCTCCTCACTTTGCTTCGCTTGTATATACCAGCCGATGATGGAGCCGCGACCCTTCGTGATCTCCAGCACCTCGCCCGCGTACTCGTTCGGCCCTTTGGAGAATATCCGTGTGGCGGGGAGATCGAGGGTCGAGGATGGCGTCTGTGATGGCTCAGCGGCGGGGAGCGATGCGGCGGCAATGCCTAGAAGCAGCCAAGACCAAATGATGTACTTCATGGGAGAATGAGGCGATGCCATTTCGTGCCGGTGAGCATCAGAGCGTTAGTGCCAGTGTTTTGTTTCCAAGCGTCACGCACGGCGGCGGGAGGCAGGAGCGTCTCGCCGTCGGCAAGAGATTCTACGCGAAGTTCCCGAGTGATGCGGTCAGCCGTCGGAGGGGCAGCGAGCGGGATGCGCTCATACAGTTTCAGTGCGCCTGTGTCATGCCGCAGTTCCCATCTTAGCTCGATGTGATCCTCCCGTTGGGAGCACCCGAGGTAACGAATGACCAACGGCAATGTCTTCTCGCCGCGTCTCAATTCCCACTTTGCATCCGAGGTATCTTCAAACCAGATTATGCCCGTTGAGGTCGTCACAAATTCCTTCTTGATCAATCCCCGCTTTCCCGCCGGAGCCTGCCATGCCTTGAAAACGGTGGCCCGCTCCAAATCATAACCCAACCATACGTCTGCTCCCTGTCGGATCGACAGTGACCTCGGCTTCCCATCGAGACTTAGACGACTGATGATTTCGCGATCAAAAGGCAGGGTCGTGGAACCAGGTTCGGCGGCGCGAAGGGAGGTCAGTGCGACCAACGCCAATGCGGTGAGGAATGTTCTGGCAAGTCGCATCTATCTAGGGGTGTTAGGTTGGGTGCGGAGTTCGAGTTGCACGTCATCAAGATAGTGCCCGCCGAACTGTACCGGCTCGCTGGGAGGAAAGGGCTTTGTGCGCATAACCGCCAGATGGACAAGTACGAAGCGCGTTTGAGGCGACACAGGCACCTCCACTGATGCCTCCTGCCACATGCCATCTCCCATCATGGGAAACTTGCGCAAGGCGGTCGCGGCGCTGTTCTCGCGGAACCATGGGAGAGTCAGCGGCAAAGGCGCTTCGGTTAAATCACTTTCCAGCGCGCAAAGCTCCACGCTGCATAGATACTCCTCGCCTGCGGGAAACTTTACAGCATCGAAACTGGCTGAGAGACTTAATACCGATTTCGCATCATCCACCTTCCCCTGCAGATCGACGAGGCGGTATATATCGCCCCACGCGCTTTGTTTGGCGTTCTCGCCCAGAAACGTCGCACTGACAAAGCGCAGCATTTTTTCGCCGCTCAAAGGTTTAATACCGGGCTCCGTCGCTACCACATGGGCATCGTCGCCAGACCACACTCCGCTTTCTCGTGGCAGGCCAGGTAAAGTTGCGGTCGTGCCGTGTTCAAAGCTCTCGGTCCACAGCCGCGAGACTGCTGACCTAACAAATTTCGGCGTAGCATAGGCAAAGACCACTGATGTACAAAGCATGCCGAAGACCCCGCCTGCCGCAGCGGCGGTGAGCGAGCGCCATTGTAACCAAAGTGAGCGCGGTTTCACGTGGTGGGGCGTCTTGTGCGAGTCCACGCGAGGTTGCGTGGCAGCAGGCTCGGCGAGCTTTTGCTGGATGCCTTCATGCAGTAACACATGAGTGTCCGCGAGTTGCCAAAAGCGGGTGCGATCTGCAGCCGAGTGCAATAGGTGTTCCTCAAGTTCGCGACGTTCCTCGGCACTCATCCCGCCGGTGAGATGTTGATCGATCAAATAATCGAGGCGCTCGTCGTTCATGATGCCTGCCTGCTCAGTTGCACTTCGATGCACTCGCGCAGAAAACGGCGGGCCCGCGACAACGCGACACTCACCGCGGGTGGCTGCCAGTCCATCAGGCGCGCGATCTCCTGCGGCTTGTGCTCGTGCTCGTAAAACAAATCCACGATGCGCCGCGCTTGGGGAGCGAGCTTTTCGAGACAGTGAGGCAACGCCGCGAGTTTCGATTCATCAAATGGCTCCTCGGGCGCACTCGCGGCAAGCGTCTCCAACACCTCATCCGAGAAACGATCAGCAGCACGCTTGTGTTGTCCCTGCGCTTTCATCACCTGAAAGCGGGCGACCTGGAAAGCCCATGCGATGAAGTTGGTTCCGACGTCGAATGCCGATGCCTTTTGCTGCACGACGAGAAAAGTCTCCTGCAAGACATCCTCCGCCGCCGCAAAGTCGCCGATCAACGACACGATAAACCCTTTTATACGCGTCTGATGGCGGACAAAGAGTTGCAGCACCTGTTGCTGATGATCGGTCATGCGGAGGGATGATAAAACGACCGGCGAAATCCTTAGCATTCGACGTGATGCTAATTTTCGAGTCGATCATGATCAGGACCATGTGCCGATCAATGGGATGAACCGAGGTGCTTTTGCGATGGCTAAGCCAATCGGAAAAAGGCGCGGAGCGTCATGCTTCAACTGTTCGCGCGTAAAAAAGTGGGCTCGGTGGGGGTCGAACCCACGACCAAAGGATTAAGAGTCCCTTGCTCTACCACTGAGCTACAAGCCCTTTTTTGTAATCAATGGGCGCGCAGTATGCCCGGAGGCGGGGGGGAATGCAAGTTTGTTTTGATTGTGGAAGGACTTTTACAGGCGGAAGCGATCACGAGTTTCTGTAATTCGGATCCAGAAACATCGGATCGTCTGGATGGTCAGCGACGTACTTGGCAAACTCCTCAAACGTTGATTTTGCCAAGTAAGCGTCCCAAGGTCCTTCTTCCGCCGCACAAATTACTTCCCCATAATTCGGGCTATCTGGCCGGATGTTGATCGCATGAAAGGGCAAGTTGATGAATGCGTCCGAAATGATCACATAGTGTCCGCCTTCAGCCTGCCTAGTGGTGGCGTCTTCCAGATTGCGAATTTGGAAAATGCGAGCCGACGGGAAGGTCTCTCCAACCCGGAACAAACGATTCAGCGACTTGAAACGCCAGCTACACATTTCAGCTTCGCCCGGAAATCCATCTGCTTCCAAATACCACGCGCGTAACGAATTGGGAAAGCGGCCTCCCAACAGCGCTTCAGCTTCCTCAAGCGCCGCCGGGGTGAACTGAGGAAACCCCTATCTTTTTTAAGAAAGTGCCGAGAGTGCTCAATGCGGCACCAATCTTTGGGGATCTTTCTACGCTGCAAAACTCTCGCCGCAGGAGCAGGTGACGACGGCATTGGGGTTTTTCACCTTGAAGCCGCCGGCCTGGAGGTCATCGCTGTAGTCGAGTTCGCTGCCGGAGACGAAGAGGGCGCTTTTGGGGTCGATGACCACGCGGACTTCGCTGGAGACGACCATGATGTCGCGGTTGGCGGGGCCGTCCACGAGGTCCATCTTGTATTGCAGGCCGGAACAACCGCCGCCGACGACGGCAATGCGGAGGGCGCCGTTATCGGCACGGCCCTGTTTCTTCAAGAGGCCCAGGAGCCGATTGGAGGCATTGGGCATGATCTTGATGAGTTTTTCGTTGCCCAATTTGTATTGGGGGGCAGCGACTGCAGGGGCGGCGTTCACAAGGGATAAGGTTTGTTCAATCGCCGAGGATGCAAGGGGTAAGTCGGGAAATGTGGTGGCGGTATGAAGTGGTTACGCGTGGGGCCGGGGGAGGCGGCCTGTTTTTTGAACCGCGCTGCGAAGCCCGACGTAGGAGGAACGCGCGAAGACGCGAAGATTTTAAAGAGAATGAAGTAGGTTAGGCGGGGACGCCGGGGCTGGTGGGTGAGGTGGGCTCTTGTGTGATAGTTTGAGCCGTGGGAGTGGCTTTTTTCTGCGGTCCGAAGAGGAGCTCGCGGAGCTTCAGGCAGGGGAACTCGACGAGGTGGGTGACGATGAAGCCGACGAGGAGGGAGACGGTGGCGAAGAAGAGACCGTGCAGGATGAGGGCAGCCGGGGCGGAAGGGATGTGGGCGGCAATCCAATGGTGAACCGCGAGGTAGCCGGGGATGGGCAGGGCCAGCAGGACGAAGTTCCAGAGGTAGATGTTGTAGGAATATTTTCCGACGTGGGCGAGGGCGCGGCCTGGAAGGGTCGTTGCTGCGCCGAGGAAGTGTTTGGCGAACAGGAGGACGAGGATGGCGTAACCGACTGACAGGGCGGTGTAACCCACGGAGAACATGATGGGGGAGACGCGGCCGAGCACGAAGGCGGGAGAGATCAAGATGGCGGCTGCGGTCAGGCTGAGCCAGGGGCGGCTGCAGACGGCTTTTACAATGGGATGCTTCTGGCGGACGAGGAACTGCAGCATGACGCCCATGAGAAGACCATCGATGCGGAAGTGAGTGAGGCGGAAGTCACCTGGGTTCACGCCACCCAAAACGGTGTGACCGATGCGGAGGAGAAGGGTGCCAATTATGACGGACGCGCCCATGACGACGACACGGCGGCCAAACTGCTCCTGAGTGGTCGAACGACTGAGGAGAAAGAGGAGAAGGCAAGGCAGGAGCAGGTAGAAGTGCTCCTCCACGGCGAGGCTCCAAGTAGGGCCGTTAGGATTCTCCGCGAGGTAGTTCTGGCAGAAGAGGAGGTGTTTTGCCAAGGATTGGCCGATGGTGGTCAAGGAGGTGGTATCCAGCCAGGCGGTGGCAGCGGTGAGAGCCATGACTCCCAGAAAGAAGAGGTAGGAGGGCAGGATTTTGAATGCGCGGCGGACCCAGAAGCGGCCGGGCTGGATGCTGCCGGTGGTTTCAATTTCTTTGAAGAGGAGACCGGAGATGAGGAAGCCGCTGAGGACAAAAAAGAGATCCACGCCAGACCAGCCGAAATTCCGCAACTTCCAGTAGACGGAGGCGGTCGCTCCCTTGACCTCGGGGAGCATGGGGATGGTCTCGACGGAGATGTGATTCAGGAGAACCAGCAGGATGGCGACGCCTCGCATGAGGTCGAGGCCGCCATTGCGGGCGGGGGCAGGGAGTTGGGTCGACATCCCATAATGTAAATTAATATGGAAATTATGGCAAATTTAAATTGTTTTGGGATATAAATTGAGATCACACGGGTTTGCAGCGCCCCAAAAAGAACGGGAATGAGCATATTGGGGGAAAGCCAAGAGTCCGGGATGTGGTCGCACGAGTTTGGAAACTCGTGCTACGGCGTCCTAGGCATGATTATCCCTACGAGTAAAAATTAGCCTTGGGTGATCTGGAGCTAAGAAGCGTCTTCGGCCATTTGTTTGCGGAGCATGGCGAAGTAGTTCAGGGCGTCGTCACCTTTGACTTCCTCTTTCATAAAAGCACCGTGGTCGAAGCGCTCCATGTATTTTTCGTCGAGTTCCTTGAGGAAGCTGCTCGGCGCGCAGGTTTGTTTTTGACCCCACTTGAGCCGGTAGCGGGCATGACTGAGAGTCAATTTTCGCTGAGCACGGGTAATGCCGACGTAGAATAGGCGGCGTTCTTCGTCCTTCCGGTTCTCGTCGATGGATCGCTTATGCGGGATGATTCCTTCTTCCAGGCCGGGTAGGTAAACGACAGGGAATTCGAGGCCTTTGGCGGCATGAAGCGTGATGAGGCAGACGCCGGTTTTTTTTTCAATGTCGTCCTTGTCTTCGCGATCGTCATTGAGACTGACTTCATCAAGGAAGGCCTGCAGGCCCTCGCCGCGTTTCCGGGCATCGAAGCCATGGAGCGCGTCGAGGGTGAGTTTGACGCCGTTTTCCCAGCCAGCGAAGTCATCGGGTTCCTTGGCGCTTTTTTTGAGATGATCCATGTATCCGATCTCATGGATCAGGCGCTCGGTCATGACACCGTAGGCGGTGGAGGGGGTACGGGCCAGCGCGCCGTAGCGGTCGGTAAGTTCGATGAAGGGTAGGAGGGCGACCTTGGTCTTGCTGGAGAGCAGGGAGAGAAACTCGGGATCGCGCAGGGCGGTGTGGATGTTGGTGCGCTTGTCGATGCTGTGTTGCTTGGCGAGCTGCGCGGTGCTGTTTCCGATACCGCGGGTGGGCGTATTAATGATGCGGAGGAGAGCGGTGTCGTCGTCTGGATTCCCCAGGGCAGTAAGGTAGGCAATCAGGTCCCGGACTTCCCGCCGATCGTAAAAGCTGCGGGCGCCAATGAGGCGGTAAGGGATCTTTCGTTTCCGGAAGTCTCCTTCCAAGACGCGGCTCTGCTCGTTGGTCCGGAAAAGTACCGCGATGTCGTTGTAGGTGTCGCCTTTGGTGACCACATCCAGAATGTCTTCGGCGATGAGGCGAGATTCTTCCTTTTCGTCCTCGGTGATGATGAGCTTCACCGGCAACTGGCCGGGATTGCGGCTCCAGAGCGTCTTGGGACGGCGGCCCGCGTTGTTTTTGATGAGACTGTTGGCGGTGTGAAGGATGGGAGTGGTGGAGCGGTAGTTTTCCTCCAGCTTGATGATCTGGGCACCAGGGAAGAAGGTCTCGTATTCGTTGATGTTCGTGATGTCCGCGCCGCGCCAGCCATAGATGCTCTGATCGTCATCACCCACGACGCAGATGTTGTGCGGTGGCGGGACGAGGGCGCGGAGGAGGCGCATCTGGAGGCTGTTGGTGTCCTGGAACTCGTCCACCATGACGTATTTGTACTTTGCCTGAGCGGCGCGGAGGACGGATTCGTGTTCCTCCAGCAGGATGACCGCCTTCAGCAGGAGGTCATCGAAGTCCATGGCATTGAGCGTGCGGAGATCGTCGCCGTAAAGCTGCATGACGGCGGCATCCAAGTCCTTCTCTGGATCTCCGAGGCTGATGCCATAGTTCTTGGCCTTGCTGATGCGGCTGAGGGCGATGCCCGGATCGAGGGCTTCCTCCTTGGTGAGGAGCCGGGAGAGCACCTTTTTGACGACCTCCTGCTGTTCACCCTGGCTGAAGATGGCAAAGTTCTTTTTGTAACCGATGACTTCGGCGTGCTCGCGAAGGAGCCGGACGCAAAAGGCGTGGAAGGTGCCGATGGTGAGGTGCTTGGATTTTTCGGCGCCCATGATTTCCTTCACACGCTCGCGCATTTCATTGGCGGCCTTGTTTGTGAAGGTGACGGCGAGAATATTTGCAGGGGCGATACCGCGATCCACCATGTGCGATATGCGCATGGTGATGACGCGCGTCTTGCCGGTGCCGGCGCCGGCGAGGATAAGCACGGGGCCATCGACGGCCATAACGGCCTCACGTTGTTGCAGATTGAGTAGTGAATAGGCGAATGACAAGGGAAACGGAGGGGTAGGAAAATTGGGGGAATTCGAGCCTCAAGAGGGCCCGGCCGGGCCTGCTCCAGATGGCAGAAAACGGGGCATCATTTGGGGTGCGCAGAGGGGCATTGCAAGAGATGATTCCGCCAGTTGGAAAAGGGTCGGAATCGCCCTTGTCGATCTAGGGCTGGGAGGGGTGCCAGAGGGCCATGTCTGTGCGAAGTATTTACCTAACAGAGGAATATGCTTGCCTCCCCTCCCCTTTTTTGAGAGGAAAGGTGCAGCGAAATTTTTATCCCGTAAATTCATGAATCCCGCTCCACCCAACCTGCCAGGGCTACGCCAATTCAAGATTCAGAATGGTCTAGTGATCAGCGAGTCCGGCCAGCAGGATGCGGATGACTTCGCGGCGGACTTCCAGGGATTGCGACATTTTGCGGATCGGATCGGAGCGGCCCTCGAACTGGGTGGTTCGGTCTACGCCACGATTCATGAGCAGAGCTTTACTTTTATGTACGCGCTCCCGGCTGATTCGGCAGGGCAGCCGAACCGGGCCGCAGGAGGCATGATCGAGAACAATGTGTCCAATAACGAGATGCTGGTCGCCCTGCGCCAACTGAATGCCTGAAGATCGGCTACGTCGAAATTGACGCGTCATTCCCCTCCCCTGCTACTATCGCTTTTTCCTTAAGTTCCTCCCATCCCTTCCATGTCGAACGCGATTACTCCTTCCCTGCGTGCCAATCTTGAGCGTCTCAAACATGCAGGCGCAGTGAATGGCATCTGTCTGGCTTGGCGGCGGCAGGTGCTGGTGAGCCTGATGCCCTATGAATCCTTCCGGGTGGAGCAAGTGGTGCAGGTGGTGAACGACGCCAAGGATCACTTTCAAAGCGGCGGGGGTCGGGCCATGGAGTCGCTCTGGATCGGGTTCATGGATGTGCATGCGCTGGCGGTATTCTCCGGTGACATCACGATCATCGTTCTGCATGTGCGGCAGGAGGAGTCCGACTACCTCACCGGCGTGATCAGGACCTTCCTGAATGACGCGCAATTGCTGGTCGCTGCGGCGCTGGGGCCGATCGACGATGAAATTCCCAATGAAAATGGGGATGACGAGAACTGGCTGCCACAGCCGCCGAATATCGATCCTAATCAGACGAACGTGGTGAACTGAGTGGGGGGCGATATGTATCGCGCTGATTTTGTGAAACAAAGGCAGGCGGGTGAGCGAATTGGTTAAGGCCATTGTTGCGCCTTGACCTACCTCTCATGAACACGCCTTCCGCCGATCCTCTCAACCGCCGTCATTTCCTTACTCGCGGGACAGCCGCAGCTGCGCCACTCCTTTTTCCTGCCATCGTGCGGGGTGCTGGCGAAGCGAAAGCTTCCAAAGATGCGCTGAAGATTGGGCTGGTGGGTTGTGGAGGACGTGGAACGGGAGCAGCGGATCAGGCGCTGCAGGCGGACTATGACATGGTGCTGCACGCTGTGGCGGACGTTTTGCCTGAGCAGGCGGAGAAGAGCATTCAGATGCTGGGAGACAAGCACGCGGGCCGGGCTTCGGTGCCGAACGAGCGACGCTTTATCGGGCTGGATGGCTACAAAAAGCTGATCGAGGTTTGCGACGTCGTGATTTTGGCCAGCCCTCCGGGGTTCCGTCCGGAACACATGCAGGCGACGGTAGCTGCGGGGAAGCACATGTTTTGTGAGAAGCCAATGGCGGTGGACTCGGTCGGGTATCGCGTGGCGTTGGACGCCATCCGGAAAGCCAAGGAGAAGAAGTTGAGTGTGGTGGCGGGATTCTGCTGGCGGCGTAGTGCCTCACGCGTGGAAGCCTTCAAGCGGCTGCACGAGGGGCAGATCGGCGATGTGACTTCAATCTTCTCAAGCTATTACACGGGCCCGGTGAAGCCCATGGTGCCAGCCTCCACCCGGAAACCGGAGTGGAGCGACGTGGAGTGGCAGGTCCGGAACTGGTACAATTTCTCCTGGCTGAGCGGCGATGGCTTGGTGGAGCAAGCCGTGCACAGCGTGGACAAGATCGGCTGGGCCATGAAGGACGCGGATCCGGTGGCATGCTTCGCCACGGGTGGGCGGCAGATTCCGTCAGAGGGCGGGAATATCTTTGATCACTTCCACGTGGCTTATGAGTTCCCAAACGACGTGATTTGCCATCTCGGTTGCCGTCAGATCAAAGGTTGCTCGAATCAGAATGGCGACATCATCCGGGGCACGAAAGGCTCACTGATCATCGGCCGTGGAGATAAGCCTTTCATGGAAGGAGAAGCGAAATGGCGCTTCCGTGGGGACGAGAAGAACATGTACCAGGTGGAGCACGACGAGCTTTTCGCGGCGATCCGCAAAGGTGAACCGATCAATGATGGGGACTGGATGCTGCACTCCACTCTATTGGGAATCATGGGCCGAATGGCGGCTTATACGGGCAAGCGAGTGACGTGGGAAGATGCGGTGAACGGTACGGAAGATTTGGCTCCTGATGGGCTGAAATGGGGAGATTCGTTCAAGCCGACGGGGATGCCGCTGCCGGGGGTGGTGGCGTAATTTGCGCGCGGTGGTAGTAGCGTTTGTTTTCACCGCGAAGGCGCGAAGACGCGAAGGTTTTTCGGGGGAAGGATTGACCTGCCTGATAGGCAGGTGGGGTGAGCCGTGCGAGTGGCTTTGAGTGCGGCAGGCGTTCGGCATCAACAGGGGAGGTGTGATTGCGGCTTGAGCGTGGGCGGGAGTTCTGCTAAGCGAGACTATGCGCTTCACCCAGCCCACTCTTGCGGCCGTTATTCTTGCGGCGGGGATCGTTCCCGGTTTTGCCGAGAAGATCACGAAACCGGATTTTAATACGCACATCAAGCCGATCCTCGAGGCGGCTTGTGTGCATTGTCACGGGGAGAAGTCTGACAAAGGTGGGCTGAAGCTGACCACGCTGGCGGACGCGGTTAAAGGCGGGGACAATGGAGCCGCGTTGGTGCCGGGAGATCCGAAGAAGAGCCCGCTGTATACGACGACGATTTTGGCAGAGGACCAGGATGAAGTGATGCCACCGAAAAAGGAAGGGTTGTTGCCGAAGGATCAGCAAGAGCTGCTGAAGCTGTGGATTGAGCAAGGAGCCGCCTGGCCAAAGGAGGTGAAGCTGGAGCAGAAGACGCGCATCAACTTCGTGACACATATCCAGCCGATTCTGGAACAGAACTGTGTCTCCTGTCACAATCCAGAGAAGGCAAAGGGTGACTTCAATCTGGCGACGAAAGCGGATGCGCTGACCTCGGGGGAGAATGCTCCGTCACTGGTGCCGTTTGATGTGAAGAAGTCGGCACTTTACACACTCGCAGCATTGCCGGCGGATCATGATGACCTGATGCCGCCGAAGAAGAGTGGCGGCCCGTTGAAAGCGGATCAGCTTGAATTGCTGAAGGCATGGATCGAGCAAGGTGCTGCTTGGCCAGATGATCTAGTGTTGAAGGCAAAAGAGAAAGCCACAGCGCCAGTCACAAGTCCTGACAACATGGAACTGGTGAAGCGCATTCATGCCTTCATCGTGGAGACCTCTAAGGAGAAGGCTGAGGCGGAGATGAAGACCTACGAAACGAAGGTGCCGAAGACAGGCATCCCTTACACGATGATCGCCATCAAGGGGGGTTCGTTCATGATGGGCAGCCCCGACAGCGAAGCGGGTCGCAAAGATGATGAAGGTCCGCAGGTGAAGGTGGAGATCGCGCCGTTCTGGATGGGCAAATGCGAGGTGACTTGGGATGAGTATCTGCCGTTCATGATCACAGACGTGGGTCGTAATAAGGACGGATCCAAGCAAAAGTCAGATGCTTCCGAAGCGATCACGGAAATCATCAGCCAACCGACGACACCCTACACGGAAATGAGTTTCGGCATGGGTACGGATGGCTATCCGGCTATCTCCATGACGCATCATGCGGCGAACAAGTATTGCCAATGGCTGAGTGCGCAGACGGGGCAGTTCTATCGCCTGCCGACGGAGCAAGAGTGGGAGTATGCGGCACGCGCGGGCACCACGACGGCCTACTACTGGGGCGACAAGGCGGCGGATGCGAAGGATCACGAATGGTTCTACGACAACGCGGCCAACTTCCAGTATGCGAAGGTTGGCGAGAAGCCTGCGAACCCATGGGGCTTGCACGATATTCTGGGCAATGTGTGCGAGTGGACGATTGATCAATACACTCCGGATTATTACAAGGAACTACAGAAGCTTGGGCCTAAGGCCAAAGGGTTCTGGGTGCCTTCCAAAACGCCGTATCCACACACGGCCAAAGGTGGATCCTTTGATGATGATCCAGACCGTCTGCGTGCGGCAGCGCGCCGTGGGTCGGACCCGGATTGGAAGCAGCAGGATCCTCAGTTGCCGAAGAGCATCTGGTATCTGACGGATGCGAAGTTTCTGGGCTTCCGCGTGGTGCGTCCGTTGGAGATTCCGAGCGCCGAGGAGATGTTCAAGTATTGGAACAACGGGGTGGCGAAGGAGTAGGGCCCCGGCCTAGTGATCAAGTTTTAAGTTTCAAGTTTCAAGTTTCAAGGAGCGTTCCGGTGTGTTGCCGGGACGCTTCTTTTTTGGGGAGGTAGTGCGGTTGGCAGTTTGAACTGGCGCAGTAAAGCTTGGAGTGGCGGTGAGGCGTGTGGGAATACGCGATATTCCGTACTACGTAGTACGGAATGGGCGCCAAGAGAAGTTTTTTAGGCCGTGGTGAGGCGGCGGGATTGAGCAGGCGGCATGGGACGACATGGCGGAAGGTGGCAGAGGCTCAGGTGCTTGCAATGGGTGGTTGGGCGGGTTGGTGCGAAGATTTACTCGGGGGCGAGATTGCCTGACGATTTAACCGCGAAGACGCGAAGACTGAGGAGGAAGGTTGGTATGTAGATTTTACTTCTTCGTCATCACATAGACGCCGTCCCAGTTTTCGGGTGGGTTTTGTTGGAGGGACCGGCAACGTTCGCGGTAGACGTTTGTCAGGTAGTCGTCGAGGCCGGCGGTGGCGGCACGTTCGAAGGCGGCGGTGGCGGCGGTGAAGTCGCCTTCCCGGTACTTGGTGAGGGCGGCTTCGAATTCCGTGAAAGCGGCGGCCGGGATGGTGTTGGAGGAGCGAAGGGTGACAGCGAAGATGTTGACGGGGACCGACTTGCCCGCCGGGCGCACGAAGTCGGCGGTGCGGCAGATGAAATCGTCTTCACTGAGATGACTGCGGACGACATCACTGACGACGAGGCTGACGCCATATTGCTTGGTGATGCTTTCCAAGCGGGAGGCGGTGTTAACGGTGTCTCCGATAACGGTAAGATCCATCTTCTCGTAAGGAGAGGCGGAGCCAATGTTGCCGACGGTAGCCTGGCCCTGATGGACGCCGATGCCGATTTTAAGCTCCGGGATGCCTCGGGCGCGCCACTGAACGTTCAACTCATCAAGCGCTGCGAGCATCTTGAGAGCGGAGGTGACGGCACGCACGGCGTCCTCTTTTTCTGCTACTGGGGAAGGAGTGCCCCGGGTGGCGCCCCAAAGAGCCATGACAGCGTCGCCAATAAACTTGTCCACGAAACCCTTTTCGCGAATAACGCACTCCACCATACGGCTAAGGTATTCATTGAGTTGAGCGACGATTTCGGTTGGTCGCATGTTTTCAGACATGCTGGTGAAGCCTCGGACGTCACTGAAAAGAACGGTGATGTGACGCTCCACGCCGCCGAGCATGGTGTAGAGGCCCGCGCGATCCCGCATCATTTCATCCACCAGTTCAGCGGAGGTATAGCGGACGAGGTAACGGTGGAGTTTCCGTTTTTCTGCTGCCTGGGCGAGGGAGTTCCCAGCGAGGCCGCCGATGCCGCAGAGGTTGAGGGCGAGGATGGTTGGGAGCGGGCTGATTTCGAGACTGAGGTGATTAAAGCACCAGAGGCAGATGAAATATGCGACAGCGGTCAATCCCCAAAGGGTAAAGAGATTGATAATCGGCTGACGAACGAAAGTGATGAGCAGCCAAGCAACAAAAACACCGGCGAGGGTCAGCCACAAAAAGGCGAAGGGAGATGCCGAGTGAAGGAACGATTTCGACATGAGGGCATTGAGCGCGTGGGCGTGAAGCTGCACTCCTGCAATTCTCCCCACAGGCGTAATTTGGAAATCCTGGTCCTCTGTGGCGAAAGAACCTACGAAGACCACCTTCTCCTTGAAAGCATCGCCACTGGCAAAGTTACCTTCCCACAAACTGGGAACAAAAACCTCATGAAGCGACTTGGGCGGAAACGAAGCGGGATCCGCAAATCGAATCCGGGTGTAGGAAGGGGCCGTCTTTGCTAAGAGAGGGTCGAGAGAACGTGCGACTTGGAGGCCGACTGACGGAATGGAGTCTTCACCGGGATGAGACTTGTAGGCGGATAATGCATCGTATGATTCTTCTCCGCGAGCGATTGCATTGAGGATTTCCGCTTCACCCTGAGTAACACGATAGAACACTTCCCGAATGACATCACCTTCCCCCCAGAAACTGAGGTGACCTCCACGGCCATCTTTGATGAAGTCAGGGTCGGTCAAGGTGGCCGTAGGAACAGTCAGGACAGTCGTGGCGGCATTCCCCACAATGACATCCTCAAACTTGGCCCCTAGTATCACTTTACCTTTGTGACGATCCAAGGCTTCGCGCAGAAGCCGATCTTCTTCTGGATCAGTTGATGGTCCTTTAAAGACAAGGTCGAGGAAGACTGTTTTGGCACCAGCTTCGATCAAGCGGTCAAGGAGTTGCGCCCACACCCGGCGAGGCCAAGGGTAATGCTCTTTCATGGCTGTTAGCGCGGGTGAGGCCTCGATGTCTTCTGGCCAGAGCGTGTCGAGCTTTTGGCTGGCATCGTCTATGGCGAGCATAACCACCTCATCTCGAGTCTGTGCTGCTAATCCGAAACGATGGAATCGATCGAGGATTTGGCGATCATAGGAGCCGACAATATCGCGAGTAACCGGCGTGAAATAAGCCGCGACGATCAGCAAGCCGAGGCCCAGGATCAGGGCAGGCATCCAACGAGGTTGGGAGCCCCAGGATTCGGCGGCACGGGAGGACGGCATAAGGAGGAATGGTGTGGGGCTGGGGAGGTGTCAACTGGGGGAGCAATGTGGAAGATTCACCGCGAAGCTCTGGGGAGGATGGGAGGTGACAGGCGGGGGAGGGACCGGCGGATTTTTCACCGCGGAGACGCGAAGGCGCGAAGTTTTTGTGGGGATGGGTTAACCACGAAGATACGAAGGCGCGAAGACTGAAAGGAAGTTTGGAAGTGGGTTGAGGAGCGAGTGAATTGGAGAATTCCGAACGAAATGGGGCTAAAACCGTTCTTTGTTGAAGGGAAGGCACGTCTGCAAAAGGACTTGACCCGTATCCTATTCTCGTTACGATCACCTCCCCTCTTCCGCCTGTACGTTACCTGCGAGGGAGGTCCGAATGCCACATCACATTCGACGCTTATGAAAAACGAAATTCATCCTGAAACGTTCGAGACCACCATCACCTGCACTTGTGGTAAGGTCTATAATACCCTGTCCACGGTCAAGAACCTGAAGATCGGCATTTGCGCCGCTTGCCATCCCTTCTTTACGGGTGAGCAACGTTTCGTTGATACGGCCGGCCGCGTTGACAAGTTTGCACAGCGTTATGGTTCCACCACGGCCGAGCGCCGCGGGAAGCCGAAGGCTGCCAAAGCTTCGGCCTAGCGTTTCATCTCTTTCTACAACAAAACGGTGCTTGTGCCTGCTTAGGCACAGCGCCGTTTTTTGTTAGAGATGGCTTCCGTCCGTTTAGCTTTCTTTCTTCCGTATCGCCTTCCCCGTCCCCTCCCCTTTCACCGCCCACCATCCTTCACCATGGATTACTCGCCGATCATCGATAAGAAACGCCAGCGCCTGAGTGAACTGGAGGCGCAGATGGAGAAGCCGGACTTTTACGACGACAACCGGAAAGCGGGCGAACTCCTGAGGGAACATCGTCAGCTCGGTTCCTTGATCGAC
Source organism: Phragmitibacter sp. (assembly GCA_965284365.1). Taxonomy (GTDB): domain Bacteria; phylum Verrucomicrobiota; class Verrucomicrobiia; order Verrucomicrobiales; family Verrucomicrobiaceae; genus Phragmitibacter. Next base: position 2,684,822 of record OZ260079.1, on the reverse strand, counting down.
GCCTGGGATGAATTCACGCGGGTGGACCAGCAGATCGAAGACACACAGGAGTTAATAGGGTCCGACGATCCTGAGCTGGTGAAGATGGCGGAGGACGAACTGCCTGCCTTGCAAAAGCGCCAAGCAGAGCTGGAAGGGAAAGTGCAACTGTCCATTCTGCCGCCGGATCCTCTGGAAGGCCGTGACGTGATCATGGAAATCCGCGCGGGAACGGGTGGCGATGAGGCGGCGATCTTCGCCGGAGATCTGATGCGGATGTATGGCCGGTACGCGGAAGAGCGTGGCTGGAAGATCGAGCCGCTGGAAGGCAGTCCCGCAGAAATGGGCGGCTATCGCGAAGTGGTTTTCAAAGTGAGCGGTGAAGATGTCTTCAGCACGCTCAAGTATGAAAGCGGTGTGCACCGCGTGCAGCGCGTGCCGGCCACAGAAGCACAAGGACGCATTCATACGTCCACCGCAACGGTCGCCGTCTTGCCGGAAGCGGAAGAAGTGGACGTGGACCTGAAGCCGGATGATCTGCGCATCGAAGTGTGCCGGGCTTCCGGCAACGGCGGTCAGGGCGTGAATACGACGGACTCTGCCGTGCAGGTTTTGCACATTCCCACGGGGATGATTGTGCGGTGTCAGGATGGCCGCAGCCAACTCAAGAACAAGGAGAAGGCGATTTCCATCATGCGGTCCCGTCTTCTGGAAAAGAAGCAACTCGACGAAGCGGCGAAATACTCTGCGCACCGGCGGTCACTGATTGGCAGTGGCGGTCGTGAGGAAAAGATTCGTACGTATAATTACCCGCAGAACCGGATCACGGATCACCGCATTGAAGTGACGCTGTATAACCTGGAGATGTTCGTGGAAGGACGGATTCAGGAGATGGTGGAGAAGCTACAGGCGAGTGAGATTCATGACCGGTTGGCTGAGGCGGGGCTGAAGTGATTTGAGTCTGGGGGGCGTAGGCGCGCTCCTATGAGTCGCCCTTTCAGTGCTTGAGGCTTGTGATGGCGATACCCTGGGTTTACGCTCGTTGCTCTCGCTTACCGCTAGGCTGGTATGAGTCGCGCCTTTGGCGCTTATGATGAAGCCGTACTAGGTCGACTAGGTTTGATTTGAATGGTGGTTGTCTGGGCTGGGCTAGGCAATGTGCTTGGGGCGTGGTGCCGTCTTCCGTAAGCGGTGCGCCGCCAGGAGTAATTCGACGGTGACGACCCGTCGGAGCAAGCTCCTCCAACCACAAAGCGGCGGCGAGCCGCACGCACTCCAGACCGGACCGGCTGGCTTGGGCGTTGAGAGATATGGTTTGTTAAGTGGCTGGACAAAGCTGAGAAGGCCTGCGGCCATCTCAGCACTCCGAAAAGTCTTTGGACTGAGTCGTCGATTGGCGACTTAATCTTGTTGGGTAACAGGGGCGCTAATGAGGGCCAGCGATTACCGTCGGGCTCCCTATTACTTCTCGGCTTCTGGCTTTACGCGGGAGGCGATGAGGGATTTTACGACGCGGATAAGTTCGGCGGGCTCGTAAGGCTTGGGGAGGACGGCGGCAAAGCCGTAGGCGGCGGGCTGGGCCATGAGGGGATCGTCGGAGTAACCGCTGCTGACGAGGGCAAGGACGCCTGGGTCCAGGACTCGCAGTTTTTCCATGGTGCGGAGACCTCCCATGCCATTGGGAATGCTGAGATCGAGCACTACCAATTCATAGGGACGTCCTTCAAGAAGTGACTGCTGGTAGAGGCGAACGGTCTCGTTTCCTTCCACCGACTCGGCAACTTCGTAGCCCTGGCTTTGCAGGCCACGAACAATGAGGGCGCGGACCAGATGATCATCTTCCAGGACGAGAATACGGGCGGTCGCGGAAGGTGCTGACTCCGGCGCGCGGCCCAAGCCAATGACGTCGGTGTCATAAGCTTCGGCATCCATGGGGAGGAAGAAGCGAACCTTCGTCCCATGGCCGGGCTGGGAGTTCACGCTGATGGTGCCGCCGTGGGCTTTGGCAATGGACTCACAAACGGTCAGGCCGAGGCCTGTCGCGTTTTCCAACTTCCTGGTCGTGAAGTAGGGCTCAAAGATATGGGGCAAATGATCGAAATGAATGCCTTCACCGGTATCCTGCACCTCAAGGATGACGCCAGCCAGACCGCTCGATGAATCTGAGACGTTCTCGTTTGCGAACAGTGTGCCGTTGTCCGCGGCTTCGCAGCGCACATGCACTTCCCCACCCTGTAGCGTGGCCTGCTCTGCATTGCGGACCAGATTGCCCAAGAGACGACGAACCTGATTTGGATCAAGGGCGACGCGAGGCAGATCCTCCTGGACGTCCACGAAATAATTGATGTTCGCGACGCGGGGATGGTTGTGGAAGAAAGCTTTTACCAACTCTGCGAGAGAGACGATGCGTTTGATGGGTGCACCGCCGCGCGCGAAGGTCAGCAACTGCTGCACGAGGCTCTGCGCCTGCAGAGTTGCCTGCTTTGCCGTCATGATTTCGACGATCTTTTCCGGCTGACCGCCGAAGCGCATTTCCGCAAGGGAAAGGTGGCCGAGGAGAACGGTGAGCAGATTGTTGAAATCGTGCGCGAAACCCCGAGCTAACAAGCCGAGGGATTCCAGACGGTCCAAGCGGCTCATGCGTTCCGCTTCGATCTTCTTGGTAGTAATGTCCTTCAGCAGAATGATGAGGCCATTGCTAAAGGGATAGGTGCGAGCTTCAAACCAGAGGTGCGTCTCTTCCAGGAACATCTCGCAGGTCACGGTCTCGTGATGCAGAAGGGCCTTGGCGAAGTTCTCGTAATGGCTCTGGTGGGCACTGGGTGGGAGAACCTCCCACAGGGATTGCCCCGCGAGATCCTTCTTCGATTGTTTAAAGAGTTTGGCAGCGCTGCCGTTGATGTAAGTGAAACGCCACTGAGCATCCAAGGCCATGAGAGGATCTGAAATGCTCTCGACAATGTCCACTAAAGGCGGAGTGGCGGGCTGGGCGTAATCCGGCGCTGGTGGGATGAGCGGAATATCATTTGGCACCAGCAAGGCTGATTCCTGCTGCCGGGGTTGGAACAGGATAACCGTTCCGTCCAAGCCGCCAAACTCATCGCGGGCGGCGGCGGTGCGCTCCTCAATGAGAAGGCTCTCGCCGACGACTGGGGTAAGACGGAGGACACGCGTCTCGAAGACCGGCCGATCTGGTGCGGGGAGCAGGTCTACGGCATCGCCGTTAGGCTGGTGGATGGTATAGACTTCCCGGAGGTTACGGCCAAGGGCTTGGTCCGGAGAGCAGCCGATCATTTCCGCCGCAGCGCTATTCACGAAGACGACCTGACCCGCTAGGTCTGCGACGATCACGGCATCCGGCAGGCACTGAAAGGTGTGAGAAAAGCTCTGATCGCGCCGGCGGCTGCCCGTCTGGCTCTGCAAGGAGGCGATAGCGATTTCCAATTGGATACGCAGAGCGTCTTCCTGAATGGGTTTCAGCCAATAGCCCAAGGGCTGTTCATCCTTTGCGCGAGCCACGACGTTGATATCCGTGCACGTGGTAAGGAATACGATACCCACTGGCCCTGCCTTTTTCAGGGCGGCTGCAGTCTGGATGCCATCCAGGTTCCCGCCGAGGCTGGTTTCAAGGATAACAAGGTCTGGCTCCAGTTCGATGGCGAGGGTCAACGCTTCCTCGCCGGTACAACAAGTACCCATCAAACGATGGCCCATCCCTTCCAAAACGGTAAAGACGCTGCATCCGACGGGATTGCCGCTATCTACCAATAATACTCGAATTGGGGTAAACTTTGCCATAATTTCCAGACTACTCAATATCGCTGGAATATATAGGCCTCTGCAAGTGAAAAGATTCCTAACTGTTACAAAGTCGTCTCAACTGAGTTCGCCGGGAAAATGAGCCGGAACTCGGCTCCACCGGTACTTGGACTGACAATCTGGACCTCGCCGCCCAACTGGCCGGCGAAGACCCGAAGGATTTTTAGACCGAGGCCACCGTTGGCATGGTCGTCGAAACCATCGCGCAAGCCTGCACCGTCATCGATGACACTGAGTTCGGCGGTTTGCCCTCCAACATGCATGGAAATCTGGAGATGACCGGTGCGGTCTCCCGGGAAAGCATGGGTGAGCGAGTTCGACACCATCTCATTGAGAGACATAGCGAGAGGCATGAGCCAATCATCCGGAACGGCGCCCGAGAGAATGTCGACATCCACACGGACGCGGTCCTCCGAGACATCGTAACAATCCCGGAGGTGGGCAACGAGACCGTTGGCGAAATCCTGGAAGCTACCCGCCTCCCCTGCCGCCAACTGCTGCAAGTACTGGTGGAGAGACGCAATGGAACGGACGCGATTCTGGCTGGAGCGAAGAGCGGCCCGAGCTTCCTCGTCACGCATGGAGCTCAACTGAAGATTGAGCATCGAAGTAACAATCTGCAGGTGATTCCGGACGCGGTGATGAGTTTCGCTAAGGAGGAGTTGCTCCCGTTTCAGTTCACCGTGGGTGGGACGGGCAGCCAGTGTGACCGTCGGGGACAGCGCGGCATTTTCTTCTTCAGCGATAGCAGGGACAGGCGGAGGTGGCGGTGTGGCCGGGAAGGACTCCATAGCTGGCAGATGGTCCCGGATCTGGCTCTCGATCGACGCCGTGGGCTCTTCATCCACTATTAAGAAGCTGTCGCCAGATCGATCTTCGACATCGTCGTAGGTGGCGTCGGCCGCTTCCTCCAAGGTTTCATCTTTGATGAAAGCAGACGTGGAGGTGGTGACTGCTGCCTCTGGTGCCGCAGACACCGGATCGGCGCTGGCGCTAGTTTCAGCAGCAGAAGTGTCAGTGCCGGTAGCGGCGTTCGAGCTTTGCTCGGGCGGCAATTGCGCTGACTCCTGACTCAAATGTTTGCCCAAAGTCACCGCGAGTGCGCCGGAGTCCGGTATTGGGGTGACGGTGAAGCGATCGGACTTCCGTCCATCTAGACGATGGTAGAATATCCACTCTGCTTCCGGTGTGGACCCGTCCTGTCCTGCGAGTGATTGCAACTCGCCATAGAAGCCAGTGGCATCCGAAGGACGGAAAAAGGTGTGGAGTCCGCGGCCCAGAGCTTCGGCTTCGCTGAAGCCGAACTGATCCACGGCAGCATGCGTCCACGATGAGACTCGGCCGTTGGCATCGGTCGTGAGAAGCGTGCTTTCGGCGCGAGCTGCTGGCTGGGCCGCAGCCTCAATCTCCGGCTTAGACTCTGGTTCGGGCGCCAACGGCGAGGCCACCGGGCCTGCCATCGCTTCGAACTCCGCCATTAGTTTGACTGTGCCCAGGTGGGTTTCGACCTCAGTGGCGATGGGCCCCGGGCTGACCTCATGCATGAAATGCAGGGTACAGATGGGTTGGCCAAGGCTGTCTGGGACGGTGGAGAGTCTCATCTGCACCTCACGAGAATCACCGCCGTTCAGCGGCCTCACCGCCACCGAAATATCCGTGAAACGATCCCCGCGATCCATCATAGCCTTTAAGGCAGCGGTCCGGTGGGCCAGAGCGTCGGGAGCGAGCCAGGATTGCAAAGGTTCGCGGCGCAGCTCGGTGCGGGTGGCGCCGAGGAGTTGTTCCGCAGCGGGATTAGCGTCGAAGAGCGAGCCGGTGCGATCGGTGAGGATGACCGCCTGAGGGCTGTCATGCACAAGGGCGCGGAATTTCGCCTCGGTCGAGCGAAGCATTTCTTCACCTCGCAGGGCATCGGTCACATCCTGAAGCAGGATCATGACGCCACCACCGGGCAGCGAGACAGGGCGGAATTCTATATCTTTCACCAAGCCGTCGGCGGTGGCGAGAGTCAGGGCGAGGGTCAATTGCTTCCGCCAGACGCCTTCCCGCCATTTGCGCGTGACGGCGTCCCGATGGATCTCGTCGCGGCAACCGCGGGAGAGCCACTGTTCCATGTTTTCACCTTCCTCCACACCGCGGCCGAAGAGGGCTTTGATCTGTTGGTTGTGATAGATGGGCCGGGCGCGCTCATCGAGGACGAGGAAACCGCAGGGCGCGAGGTCGAGGAGGGAGCGGAGGCGATTCTCGCGATTGCGGGAGACATGCTCAGATTCTTGAGATGCCTTCAACTGCTGGCGAACAAGGCTGATCTCTTCCTTGAGCCGTGCGATCTCGGCGACAACAGGCGGCGCATCCGATGCCGCCTGCTGGAAAGGTGAATCTCCCGGTGCGGCGGCGAGGCCAATGGCCAACGCCAAATCTGTCTGAAGCGTCCCTGTGGCGATGTCCGAAGGGATACGGCAAACCAGCCACTGAGCAGGCACCTCGGCATCCTGCGCCGCGGCTTCAGTGTAGGCCGTGATCAGCGCGTGGGACTTGCCGTCTTTTAGTACGCCTTTGAGGGTGCTGACTACGTGCTGGCGAAGGGGACCGTTTTCGACACGCTCCCCGAGAGCCTGCCAGAGGGTGGTGGCGCCGACCTCCATCCCCTTAGAAAGGAAGCGGTTTGTCAGTCCGGTACTGGAGCGCACAATGATGCCTTTGTCATTGAGCGCCAGGATGGGCAAGTGGCTGGACCACAAGGATGCACCTGCCTCGGCGGGCGGAGGCGAGCTTTCCGCAGGTCCAGGTCCAGGTCCGGTGCCAGCAGGAGCAGCGTACAATTGAGCACAAGTGATCATGACGCCACCCACAGTGGTATCGACATGACGCCACGGGCGGACCTCCCAACGGTACACGATCGGTTTGCCGTCGTGGGTCAAGGCATCGCGATCGCTACGGACGATCTGGCCGTTCAAGGCGCGCTCATAGACCTGACGCCACCCGGGATGGAGGGAAGGGAAAAGCTCATACTGACTGCGACCTGTGACGTCTGTCTTCGTCAACTTGAAGTCTTCGAGCCAGCGGCGGTTGGCCAACAGGTAGCGCATTTGGCTGTCGAACATCGCCATGGCCACCGGCGCGTTATCGAAAAGAAGCTTCATGTGGCCCGCATGTCCAATGACATTGGCATTGGAACTCACATTGGCAGGCCCTCTTGGCGTGGGCGATTCTGACAGAGGAGGACGAGCGACAGGCGGAGCTAATGGCGCTGCAGCCGGAACGGGCGGCGGTGTTGCCGGGGCTGACTGTGAGATTTTTTTAAGATTTTCCATTCCAGGCGTAGGAGGCGTCTCATCAACAGAAGGCTCTCCCGGAGTGGCGGGTGGAGGGAGATCCGGAGCCTTATCCACAGGGAGGGGCTTGTTCTCAATGACTTGGCGGAGGATAGAAATTGATGGCTGCCCCATATCTTAACCTTTGCTGAAATTTCAGAATTGAATATAAGTTTTGCCAACGTTCTCAATCAAGGAAAATTCCCAGGAGAGTTGCCTTATTATGGGCATGAAACGACGGCGAAGACATCTTTCTGGCGCTGACTGGTTATAAAAGAGACAACTACTCGCGATGATAGGGTTCGCCTCGCATAATAGTGTAGGCCCGGTAGAGCTGCTCAAGGAACAATACCAGCGCCATTTCATGCTGGAGCGTCATGGGGGACAAAGTCCACGTCTCATCGGCTGCCTGAGTTACCTCAGGTTCGTGGCCGTTTGCCCCACCTAAGATCACGCTAATAGCCTTGCGGCCGGAGACTTCCTGTTGCTGGATCCATTGCGCAAACTGGCTACTGCGCATCGACCGGCCTCGTTCATCCAGAACCACTCGATACGAACCTTCCGAGAGCTCAAGAAGCTTCCCCGCACTGCGGGTTTTGATGCCCTCACGGACCGTCAACAAGTCCACGCGCGCAACCCTTCCGAGCCGTTCGAGGTAGTCATCAGCGGCTGTTTTTGCCCATGGCAGGGAAGGTTTTCCGACCGCCAACACCTTCCATTTCATTGAAGAACGCATGGTAATTATAATTACTAATGAAATTTTTATTTTATAAAAAGTTCCTGATACACAGAAGTTGCATCATTCCTATGAAAACGATAACTTGGACGCAACTCCCAACACAATAAAATGCGCAGCAGTATGGCCAGCACTCGACCAAACCGTAACCCGATTGCGCTGCTAGGCGCTATCACGACTCTCACTTTGTTATCTTCCTGTGCTTTGCCTCCTGAGCAAGCCTGGAGGAAAATCCGCAACGACGGTCTTTTCTCATACATTGCTTATGAGATTGACGCGAAGATTCCCGATCGCCCTTCCGCAACACCTGTAAGACAGCGCACTGTGCCGACCGGCCCGATGCCCTCGCCGGTGCTCGTGCAGAGAGACTCTGGGAGAACGACCGCTCCGACGAGGACGGTGAGCCCCAGCTTTACGACGCTTCCATCGACGCCAACTCCGGATGGCAAGGTCCTGACCGCGATCAGCGTGCCGTCCCTTGTAGGATTTGTGCGCTCGCCTTATACCAATCCCCCGCGTCTGGTGGATGTGAAAGGCTCGAGCGCCGGCAGCACAATGATCTGCCCTTACACCCATCGTCCGTTTATCGTGCCGAGGGAAGCGATGACGGGGAGTTCTATGATGGCGACCAACACGTCCCCTGCCCCAGCGCCTGTGATGCCGCAAGCTCCTAAGCTGGCGAGTAACATCGTGGATTTGCCCACGCCAAAGCCAGCGCCTGCTCCTCAAGTGACGCCGAGCCCCGCACCCACGCCCCAGCCGAAGGTAGCAGCCACATCTGAGCCCAAGACGGTAACGCCAAGTCCGGTAACCAGTCCTGCGCCTTCGATGCCTACTCCGTCACCCGTGGCTAGTAATAATGCACCGCCTACGGTGACGCCGGAAACGCCTGCGACTACGCCCAAGCCAGTGCAAGAAATTCCATTCGGCGCCGCGATCGCTGGCCGTCCCGGCTTTGTAAACAGTCCGTATGCAGCACGCCATCAGTTGGTGGACGTGACCGGTCTGCCGGTCGGCATGGAAGTGAAATGCCCCTATACAGGTAAGCTCTTCCGCGTGCCTTCCCAAGATGTGGTGACGACCAAGCCTAACCCAGGTCCGACGCCTGCGTCACCTGCGCAGCCGTAATCGGCGGGTAGCGAGACTGGCTTAACTATTCGTTCGTTCAGCTTGAAGCCCGTTCCGTGTGGAACGGGCTTTTTTGTGTCCTTGCCTAGGCTGCTGGAACTCGTGGCACCAACATTTTGTGGCATTTTCCGGAGGCGCTTTGGGGACCTAGGGGGGGCCGTTTGAGAGATTGACGCCAGAAGCGCGCCTTCAGCGCTGGGCCGAACTGCGGGACCAGGAGACATGCGAAGCTGAAGCCGTGCGGGACGCCCGGCACCACGCGCTCCGCACCACATCGGAGACAGGACAACACGAGAGAGAAAATGAAGTTGTTTGCGCCTGAGAAGCCGACGGTCGGTGTATCGATCACTATCGGATTGTAGTGATCGAAACCCCACAACTGACCTACATTTTGTCTCAGCAATAGAGGCAATGGCGATTACTACTGCGTGGTCGTAGTCGTTCCGGTCGCAGCGGAAGTGTCGGTCGTAGTCGTATTCGTGGTTCCAGTAGTCGTTGTGGTACCTGTCGTACCCGTGGTGGTTCCCGTCGTACCAGTTGTTGTGCCCGTAGTTCCTGTCGTCGTGCCGGTGGTGCCCGTTGTTGTTCCGGTCGTACTTGTGGTTCCTGTGGTATCGGTGGTAGGCGTTGTCGGTTCGGTAGGAGTCGTCGGTGTCGTAGGCGTGGTGGTCGTCGTATCATCCGCCTTGCCGTCTACATAACCATCGGCAGTGAGTTCTGCGACGAGGATATCGACCTCACCGGCGACGTCCACGTTATCCCGAATGGCGATCTCGGTGAACGCGTCTTCCAACCGTGCGGTAAGTACGCTAACACCTGCAACCCCAAGCGACGTGCCGGTACCGGTGAAGGGGAGATCCTGCTCGCTGTCCGCGCTGACGGCATAGCCAGTCAATCGGGTCGCAACCTTGACTTTGCTGACGGCGTTGCGGGATTCCACCTCGATCTCATCGTCCGTGGTCCCGATGCCGTAAAAAACTGTCGTGCTAACGTCGTTGGTGGCGGTCGCGCTCAGAACCATCTTCTTGGTGTTGCCTTTGATGGCCACGAAGACTTCGCCAAAGGTTTCATAGGTAAAGTATTCCCGCGTATTGCCTGTCACCAATGTCAGGATGAGGGATCCAGCCCCCCCTTCGATGGGAGCGACATAATAACCATTCTGGTAAGGACGGTAGTTAATGCTATCCCCGGTTTGGGTAAAAGTGAGCCGATAGACTGCGACTTGCGCGTGAGCCGTAACGGCTGTCGCCAAGAGGAAAACAGCCAGCCAGAAGGCAAGAAACGACGCAGATCTCATCATGAGAGAGTAATGAACTCCGGGCGACTTGTCGAGTTGCACTTTTTCCGAGTAAACAGGGCTGCGAATATGGTTCTTAGCAACCCGAGTACAGCCCGTAGGCGAGATAAACCAGGATTGCGGCGATCCCAAAGCTAAGCGCGATGCCCACCCATATCAGGATTTTATCCTGACTGTTACGAGCTTCTCCCCAACCATGCCGAAGGCGTCTGACCCTGACCTCCTCCATTTCTTCGGAAGCATCCACGACCGGTTTGACGGGGACGAGTAATTCCGTTTTCATCGTGTAGCAGTCTAACTTGAGGTGACGATTTACACTGGTTCTCGAAAAGACTGTCAGAAACGTTGGAACGAGAGGGCACGATTGGCTGCGTCAACGGCTCATCCGTTATGTCTAAATAGCGGATTTCGCCCTTTCCTTGCCACTCATACCCTCCCGCCCCAAGTTTCATTCTGACATTCTTTTCGAGAATCAGTCTAGTTCCGCGACAGTTCCACAAACGCCGACATCTGCATTGCCTCAAATGCCGGGCCTTTGTTCGCGCTTGCAATAGTAGTCACCTCCGCTGCGACGCAAGTGAAGTACCGTTACTATTGAGCCTTGTCTGATACGGCCATCAAAACCTCCAGATGCACATAGTCCAAGCCGAACATGTGGGAAGGGACAGCTTTGGGATCGGCGCCGCGGATCTTGATTTCAAGTTTATGCAATCCCGCGGTGAGCGTCCATTCGCCCCAATCCTGTTCATTTAGGAGGCGAACATCCTGCGAATAAAGATTCAGACCGCCTTCGCCGGTGATTAGTTTCCCATCCAGCATGATGTCCACGATGCCGTAGTCTTTGGCCACGGTAAGTGCGGCCTTAAGCCGGTAACGGCCCGGCTCCTTCACAGGCAAAGCCAGTGACAGGACATCGCCTGGTTTACCTCCGGTCCACCAGAGATGTTTGCCACTGCTCCACGAGCCGTTTTTGAATGCGGTCATGTTCTGAGCGCGAGTAGTACCGCCGGTGACGGTGGTGACTTCGAGGCTCTCGCCTTCCAATGCCCCTGAAATACTCTGGGGCTCGGGCCCGGCTGTCTGGCTTTGCAGATACGCAACGAGGTGGGTGACATTGGTTTCACCAAGCGCTTCGAACAAGCCTTCGGGCATGGTGGAAAACTTACTGATCTCGCGGGACTTCACCTCACTCTTGTTCAGCGTGAATTCCACGCCCCCGGGCATCACGATACGGTAGAGTTCTCCAGCATCGGACTTTACGATGCCACTCATGACGCGGCCATCATTCATGGAGAAGAGGTTAAGCTGATAGTCCTTTCCGATGAGAGCATTCGGATCGAGAACATTCTCCAAAAGGTAGTCGAGGTTGGCGCGATTCGACCCTGTGAGATCGGGGCCAACACTTGCTCCTTCGCCCAAAAGCTTATGACAAGTGCCGCATGTGGCGGTGAAAAGCATTTTCCCCTGAGCGAGGTCAGCGCCCTTCACTTTGGCTGGCGTGAGCACCCGTTTCCAATGAGCAACCCGTTGAGGCAGGTCTGTCTTTGATGCATTTGCCGAACCCCAAACTTGAGCAATGAGCGCGTCCACCTCCGCGTTTTTGAGGGCCTGCAACTGGCGCACAAGGAATGGTGAAAGAGCCTGACGGGGAATGCCACCTGCATCGACGGCTCGCAACAACGTGAGCGCACTCGGAGCACTGGAGGCCAGCGAAGAAACGGCGTCGGCTTTTTCCTCAGCATTGAATACCGTGAATCGTTCCGCCAAAAGAGACGCGTTCCCAGGATCTGTGAGGGAAGCCATGCCCTGGATGGCTTTGCGCCGCAGCACGCTCGCGACTTCCGTAGCCACAATCTGCTGAAGAATCTTTGCAGTGGTTCCGTCCCGCACCTGAAGCAAGAGATGCAAAGCTCCTACGCGTTCCGGCGCAGGCGCGTCGGGATCAGACAGACGCTGACGATACTGCTTCAGTGCCTCCGGGTCTCCAAAGAGAGCCGAAAGCTCCATAACCGAGGTGCGCACTGAAGCGCTATCCTTCGCGCTCAATTTGGCCGCGGTCTCCGTCCAACCGGGAGGCGCGGTCAACCTACCTGCCAGCCGCGAGTTTTCCACCACGATGCCAAGGGCTTTGTCACGCAGTGCGGCATCCGGCATCTCAGCGATCGCTGCCAGGAGAGCGCCGCGACCACCATCCGTATCCGCCATGCGGCGATAGATGAACGAGGTAATCTTTTCCCAAGTGGAGGCTTGGGCGAGCTTTAAACCAATGGCGGGATCTGCGCCTACCACGGGCTCAATGCCATACCAAACCAGCAGAGGGATGTTGGGGTCTCCGGCATCCTCTTTCCGAGCCAGCAGAGGCAGCGCGAGTCCGGCCCGCTTTTCCATGGGGACGCGTTGCAGCAGGGAGGCGATTTCGCGGCGGACTACGGGCGATTTCTCCTTCCCCGCCAGGCTGGTAAGGCTTGGCAGGATAGCCCCCAAGTCGTCTGTGTTCATGAGGGAGCGCACGGCCCATGCGCGAATGGGAGGACGAGCACTCTGGAGTAGAGATTCCGTCTCCAGCGGCATCCCAAAAGCCGCGGCGCTGCCGAGGGCAAGAATAGCGCGAATTGCTTCAGGGTCAGAGGCGGATTCAACGGACTGCTTAAATTGAGCCGCTCCTGCGAGTTGCTTTGTGCCAGTCTGCTCCAGTCTTTCCAGCAAGATGCGTCGGGCCATCCGGACAAACCAGTCATTGGTATGTTTCAGAGCCGTGGTGATTAACTCTTCATCGCTGAGTTTCGTGAGGTCGCCTTTCCGGGGCTTCAGGGTGTCATATACGATGCGGTAGATGCGGCCGTTGCCCCGATCCCAAATCTCCATATCCCGATTGTGGCAGACCTGTTTATCGCTCCAGTCGCTGACATAAAGGGCGCCGTCCGGACCCACTTTCTGGGTGACTGGGATGAACCAATAGTCATTGGCCCGCATGAAGTCCGGATTGCGGTGGGCACTGAAGCCGCCGCCCAGCGGTTCGACCGCATTGCTCACCAGCCGATGGCCATGCAGATTTCCAAAGATGAGTTGATCGCGATAGGTGGTCGGGAAGTTGTCACCGTTGTAGATGGCAAGCCCGCAATGGGCATGGCCACCACCTGACTGATCGGTGTCCGCCGGTACGGGCAGGGAGGTATCTCGACCCCAATGCGCATTGTTTTTAATGTCGCCCGCGAAATGACGGAACGGGGCAATGGTCTTGATGTCATCAAACGTGTAAGGATTGTAATGCTGGCCCGCCTGCCGCTGATATCGACCGCCTGGTATGATATGGTAAAGATGAGGAATGACACAGGCGGTGGTGAAGAATTCGCCCTGACTGTTGAAATCAAGACCCCACGGATTGCTCGTGCCGTGAGCAAAAATCTCGAACGTGTGACGCGTCGGATGGTAGCGCCAGATCGCCGCATTGAGCGGCTCCCGCTGTTCATTGCCGCTGCCAGGCTTTCCGACCTTGCTTTGATTGAAGACGCCATGGCAGCCATAGAGCCAGCCATCCGGTCCCCACATGAAGCTGTTCAGTGTTTCGTGCGTATCTTGATAAGCCCAGCCATCCAGCAAGATCTGCGGTTCTGCATCCGGCACGTCATCTCGATTCTTGTCCGGGATGAAGAGCAAATTGGGTGCAGCCCCCAGCCACACTCCACCGAATCCTACCTCGATCCCGGAGGCGAGATTGATACCCTCAAGGAATACTTTCCGGGACTCAAAACTGCCATTGCCGTCTTCATCTGAAAAAATGAGGATGCGGTCCTTTCCCTGCCCTTCCGCGGCACGTTGGGGATAGGTGTTGCCTTCAATCACCCAAAGGCGTCCGCGCTCATCCCAGCAGAAGGCAATGGGCTGCACCAGATCTGGCTCGGCAGCGATGATGTCTGCCTTGAAGCCGGCTGGCAAGGTCAGTTTACTCAAGGCATCTTTAGGCGATTGCCCTCTGGCATACTGCTCAGGAGTGACGCGGTCCGGCCCATACATTTTTTTAGGCTGGAACTGAGCCATTCGCTCTGCGCTGACTTCCTCACGCTTCTGCAGAAGCACGCGGCAGCCATACTTGTTGCCCACCAACACATCGACAAGGCCATCACCATTCACATCGCCTGTGGACAGCTGGGTACCTACCCCGGTGTCACCGTCAATGAGATGAGGAATGAAATCCACCTGGCCATTCACGCCACGCCGCGTTTCGAACCAATAGAGAACCCTGGGATCAAGCTCATTGGGGTCGTGGCCATTGTGGGCCCAGTAGCGCTTCCCTGTGACGAAGTCCGACACGCCATCACTATTGATGTCCACCAAAGCCACGGCGTGAGGCTGGCTGAAGCGCACTCCATAGTCATTCTCCCAAGGCTCCGTCCCCACGATGGTATGCTTCTTCCATGCAGCACCCTCATTTTTGACGGACGCTCCTTGTTGGTCTTTTTGCAGCGCACCCGTTTTGTCGTCAGCAGCCAGATTCTGGAACCAGGCGATACCGAATTGGTGAGCACTTAGCGAGGAGAGGATGTCATTGCGGCCATCTGCGTCGAAGTCGTAGGCATACATCTGCGCTCCACCACCGCCGGTGAGGTTGAAAGTATGAGGAACCCAAGGTTGGGAAGCTTCGGCAGGCGCCTGCCACCAGCGCTTGGCTTCCATGAGGTCCGCTTTGCCATCGCCATTGACGTCTTCAATGCCGAGGCCGTGGGTGAACTTCGCCACGCCGACAGAATCGGTGACGGGATGCCAAGCCCATTTCTTCGTTACGTCGGTCCAGTCTGGCTGGTAATATCCAAAGCGTCCGCCGTTGGAGCAGACGATCTCTCTTTTACCATCCCCCGTGAGATCGGCAAATTCAGGCGATTCATTGTCCACGACATCCGCAACGAGATGCATGGCCCAATGACCTGAAGTGGCGACGCCGGCGCCCGGATTGATATACAGCCGTGCTTCTTTGCCGGGGAAGCCGAGAATCAGCACGTCCTGGTGACCGTCGCCATTCAGGTCCTGCACATAGACGAAAAAGTTGTCGGAGTAGCCAAAGATATTGTACACCTTGGGTTCGTAGATGGCGTGACGTGTGGTGAACGCGGGGCCTTCGAACCAAAAGGGGCCGTAGACGATGTCGTTCTGGCCATCTTTGTTGATGTCTCCGAACGCAGCGCCTTCCCCATAAAAGTTCGTCTCGACGACTTGCTTTTCAAACCTGATCAGTGATTCGGCTGAGGTGACGACAGGAAGAGCCAAGGCGGCCAGAGCCGCGGCACAGTAATGAATAGTCCGCATAGGAAGGAAGCGAGGTGAAGGCGCGTGTCAGAGCTACGATGATACGCCGCCGTTGTGATGACAATCTTTAGATCAAATCAGACACAGCGCCGATTGAACGGGCACTTCCGAGGCGGGGACGGCCTCATTTCACTTCACCTTGCGAGCCATGCCGATACCGGTTTCTACGGTAGGCTCTTCGTCGTCGCTCATGGGCATGAAAGTAGGACGGCCTCCCTCATCTTTCAGATTCGTGCCGACTGAATAAATGGCGCCATGGAGAGGATCGTAGCATAAATCCGTACCTGAGAAAGGATCCATGAGTTTCACGGGAAGGAAGGTTGGCACCAGGTCCTCAAGTTTTTGGGGCATCTTCGCGCCCGCGGCGACGCAACGGCGAAAAGCGAAAAGTGTCATGACCAGGTTATAACGGGCGCGTGCCAGAGTGACCCGGTCGGGCAAATCCACGTAGTAGCCGACGCGGGAAGCAAAGTAGTCTTCACCAGCCGTGTTAGGGTTGGCGATTCCCCAGGGATTGGCCATTCGGTGGCGGAGATTTGACTGGATCCGGCTGGAACGGGCGATCACTGGTAGTTCCACGCCGTCGCGTATTTCGCGAAAGCTGTCGGCGAAGAGCTGCAGGGTGCTGTTTGGTTTGAAGAAGATCCAACCTGCCCGGGCAGGGACATAGCCGGGGGGGAGATCTGGTTCCCCAAGCTCCGGCCCCAACAACAATTTGCGCTCAAAGCAATAATAGCCACGCATGGACTGCGAAAGATCCTTCAGCGATGGCTCCCAAGGCTCGTATTCGGTCAACTGCAGATAACGCAGTTCCGATTCGGACAACTGGGTGGTGCGGAGAAGCTCGGCGAGAACGCGCGCGCTGGCGGCGTGCAAGTCCAGCGAACGCTCCATGAAGGAAGGCCAGGCGTCCAGTCGCTGAACCAAACGCGCAAGCACGGCCATATCCACCGCGGCCCGCATGGCGGCCTGCTCATCACCAATGCGGGCGAGGTAGGATGCTTCAGCCTGTTTGATGAGGAGGATCGCCGACCAGCCCGGATCTTCACCGTAATCTTCGAGACGCCAGAGAAGGCTGAGGGGTTGCCACTCCTGCTCCTTGTCCTCCAGCAGGTCCCGGAAGTTGTCCAGGATGGATCCGCTTTGTTCCAAAAGAGAAATGAGGTCTGGTTCGTCCCACCACCACGGCGGATTGTTCGGCAAAGCTCCAAGTTCCAGCTGATTGGCACTCTGAAGCATCATTTTCATGCGAACCACGGAGGTCATTTCCGCATCGTTTTTGGTCAGGTACGCTTCGCTGAGGTCATCATCCCAGACCTCAGGAGAATCCTGCAAATATGCCAGGGTAAGCGCGAGGAAAATGAGAATGACGAACAGTCCCCAAGTGAGCCAGGCAGGAGGCTGCCAACTCCGCCGGGGAGAGCGCGGCCTGTCGACATGGATATCACCGCCAGCCGGAAAGGCGGACGTGCTGTCCGTTTCCATGTCCATTTCAGACTCTTTCACGGCGCGGCAGTGAGGCGGGTTTTTGCAGTGGCATGCGCGCCCCATGATGCCACGAAGAAATCAAGACGCAATGCAGGATACGGGTCAATCCTATTGGGTAGCGCGCGAACGGAAATCTAATCCTCCCGCGTGTGTGGCTCACCCATGGTGACACCGGCTTTCTGCACTTCCCGGTAAGGGAGCAGCCAGATGAGCGACTCGTCGTGGAGGTCCACCACCTGGATGCGATTTCCGAAGGGATCACGGAAGTCGCAGCGGAACCCTTTGATGAGCTTGATGCCATATTTGTTGACCAGCTTTTCCCGTACCACGGCGATTTGCTCGTCATCGCGCACCATGATCCCAAAATGCCGGTGGTTGTCAGGATTGAGCTTTCCCACTTCGAAAATGGCCAGGAATTGATGCTCCCCCAGCTTGAAAAAGGCATCCCCCTCCCCCTCATCGAGCTGCTCCAGGTTGAAGACGTCTTTGTAGAAAGCCACCGCCCTGGCGATGTCATCCACTTCAATGGCGACATGATTGCATCCGTAGACCTGCACACTCATAAAAACGGTTCCTTCCTGCCAGATTCGCTTTTGCCCGCCGGATTGGTTCTCTAGCGGCAGCGGTGAGGTTCGTTCCTTTATAGATGCAGTCTTTTTCCGGCATGGCAGATTCAGAGTCTCTCTCCATATGTCTGTTTCTTCTGCGAATACACCCCTAGGTCGCATTGCCATTGTTGGCAGCGGGGCCGTCGGTTGCTATTACGGCGCCCGCCTGGCCCAGCATGGGCAGGACGTGCATTTTCTGATGCGATCCGATTTCCGACATGTGCGGGAGCATGGCCTGAAGATCGACAGCTACATCGGCAGCTTCGACCTTCCACAGGTGAACTGCCATGAAGACAGCGCCAGCATAGGACCATGCGATTTGCTTGTTATTGCGCTGAAAAGCACGGCGAATGCTTCTCTGGTGGAAATCCTGCCGCCACTGCTGGGAGAGAAGACGGTCATTCTGACCCTACAGAACGGATTGGGTAATGAAGCTTTTCTTTCTTCGTTGCACCAGCCCGCGCAGATCATGGGTGGCCTTTGCTTTGTGGGTATCAATCGGATTTCGCCCGGCGTGATCCATCATATGGCCCAAGGCGCCATCACGGTGGGCGAATATGTGGGCGGGCCGCAGGAGCGGACGCGGAGAATCGCTCAGGCATTTCAGGAGAGCCTGATTCCCTGCCAGGTGGAAGAGAGTTTGATGACCGCGCGATGGAAGAAGCTGGTGTGGAACATCCCCTTCAACGGACTCTCCATCGCGGCAGGCGGGCGTGATACCGATGCGATTTTGTCCGACCCATATCTACGGGAACTGACGCGGTCGCTGATGCACGAGGTGATCGGGGCCGCGCAGGCGCTGGGTTATGCAGTGCCGTGGGAGCAGGCAGATCAGATGATCAAGAGCACCAAGGAGATTCCCGCCTACAAGACGAGCAGTCTCATCGATTACCTAGCCGGCCGTGAGGTGGAACTGGATGCAATCTGGAGTGAACCCTGCCGTCAAGCCGCAGCGGCAGGCGAGCGTATGGCGCAGGTGGAGATGCTGCATGCGCTGCTACGGCATGCCTGCGAAGGTCAAGCTAAGGCCAGAAAATCTTCGATCAGCGACCTGACAAAACAATAGGCCCTTCGCCCTTGGGCACGCCGCCTTCCTTCTCCACGCTGATGGCAAAGGCCGATGCACTGGAGACGGGGGTGACTGGCTTGAAAGTCATGGTGGCTGATCCATCCGCATTGAGCTTCACCACGCCGCCGCTGACAGGGACGTCGGGATTGCTCTTGTCGACGACCCAGAGCTGGTAGTCCTTACTCGCCTGCACCGGAGGCATGTTTTTGATCTTTAGCTTGCCTTCCTGACGCTCTGGATCCCAAACGATGACGGCGACGCCCTCTTCGTATTTGTTTAGGGAGCTTTTGAGGGCCGCGACCTCCATCTTCGTGGCGGAGCTCAACTGCTTCCAACGATCGACTTCGGCGAGGAGATCTTTGTTTTGCCCACCGAGCTTGGCGAGCTTTTGACTTAGCTCATCTGCCTCGGCGCGAGCCTGGGAGGAAGCGGACTGCGCTTCTTTAACGCGGGTATCCGCCAGCGCAGCCTCGGTGGCGAGACTGTGGTTGGTCTTCCACATGTTATAAGCGCCCACGGCGATTGCGATGGCAGCGGCCCATGCCACCCAAGGACTGCCGAGCAGCCGGAAAGGAAAGGCGATGATCTTGCTTCCTGAGCCTGGTTTGCGGCGTTTCACGTCCCGAAGAATACGGGCGCGCAGTTCCTCTGGCGGAGATTCCGCCGGCAGGAGGAAACCCAGTTGAGCCACGGCGTCTTCGAAATCGGCGAGCGTTTCGCGGAGCTTGGCGTCCACGCGGGCCTCACTGAGCAGAATGCGGGTTTCTTCCGCATCCAGCATGCGGAGAGCGTGAAGAGCGGCCTGTTCTTCCTGACGTTCCGTCATGGCTGCTCCTCCCCTCTCAAATAACCGCGCAGGCGCAGAAGGCCGCGGCGGATGTTGGTCTTGATCGTGCCCAGCGGGGTATTCATCGACTCCGCCAACTGATGGTGGGTCATGCCTTTGAGAAATGCACTTTCGATGCAGCGCCTTTGTTCCTTGGACAAAGCGGCCAGTGCGCCCTTCAATAATTTTACGCGGTCAGCCGTATCAGCGGCGACGTCCGCACGCAGGGGCGAATCTCCATCAAAAGAAAACACTTCATTCGCCGCCCTCTGCGCGAGCTGATCCCGACGACGGCTGGCGCGCAGGCGATCAATGGCCTTGTTTCGGAAAATGACCGTGGCCCAAGTGAAGGCTTTGCCACGGTTCGGATCAAAATCGGGGGCATGATCCCAGAGGTAAAGAAATCCATCCTGCAGGGCATCGGAGGCATCCTGGCCATCCCAGAGAATGCCTTTGACCAAGCCGTAGAGAGGTCCGGAGAACCGATCGTAAAGCATAGCAAAAGCCGCCTCATTCCGGGCGGCTACTCGCTGGAGCAATTCTTCGTCGGTTTCTGATTCCATCTTAATTTCGAGACGGCGGGTCGGGACGACCTCCGCGTTGGAATTCCGCAGGGATATCGCCCATAGCCCCGCCGAGGGGCGCGGCATCTCTAGCAGAACAATTCCGATCACACAACCTCTTGCGCACGAGAAGATAGTTCGGATTCGACAATGTTCGCAAATAGACGCCTTCGTGCGTGTGTCAGTCTCATTAACTCCCGGCTGGAGGTGCTGGGACGGGGCTTGGGGCAGGCGCTGGAACTTGTGCCGGGTTAGCTACGGGAGCAGGAGTCGCGGCGGGCGGTTTCGGCGCGGCGGCGGCCGGGGCGGGCGGAGGTTTCACTTCCTGGCGCGGAGTTGGAACCGGTTGGGGTGCATTGGCAGCTTGGGGCGGCATTTCCACGGCGGGTCCCATGTGCTTCAGGTATTTGAAGAGGTCGCTATTCGTGGTGAAGATTACTGTGCTGTCGCCTTTCAAGGAGGCTTTGTAGGTATCCAGCGTTTTCATGAACTGGTAGAAGTCGGCGGCAGCGGGGCTGGTATTGTAAACCCGGGAGTAAATTTCGGTGGCCTCCGCGTCGGCTTTGCCCTGAATCTCCTGCACCTGGCGATAGGCGTCGGACTCGATCTGGCGAAGATCCTTTTCCTTACGCCCGGTGATCTTGGCCGCGTCCCCCTGCCCTTCCGAACGAAAACGCTCGGCGATCTGCAAACGCTCGCTGGTCATGCGGTCGTAGATTTTGTCGATGACGCCGTCTTTGTAGTTGATGCGCTTGAAGCGCACATCCAGCAATTCGATGCCCCAGAGGGTAACTTTCGGCGCCGCCGCTTTCAGGATTTCGGCCTCAAGCGATTCGCGACCGAATTTGATCGTTGGAAGAACACTCGCAGTCGTGCCAGCCTGGAGCAGGGCATCATCCACCGCAAGCTTGCGGGTTTTGTCTGTGCGAACCACTTCGATGAGGTCATGCCGCGCCACGACATTGCGGGTCTCACTGCCGATGATGTCATCAAGACGGGACAGCGCGCTACGTTCATCGCGCAGGCTTTGGAAATAACGCAAGGGATCGGCAATGCGCCAGCGCGCGAAGGTATCCACAATGATGTAGAGCTTATCCCGCGTTGGCATGTCATTGGGAGGGCCGTTCCATTCCAGGATGCGTTTGTCGATACGGTTAATCTCCTGCACAAAGGGAAGCTTGAACCGGAGCCCTGCTTCATTGACCTCTGGATTGGAATTGATGGCATGCCCGATGGGCTTGCCAAACTGGGTCACGATAACCTGCTCGGTCTGGTCCACCTTGTAGGCACTGCCGAACAGCAGGAAGACAAATACGATGGCGGCGAAGGTGCCGAAAATGGTGATGGAAGCTTTCATGGCCGGTGGCTGATCTCTGGAACTGGTGTTGCGTGTTTTGGCCAAGGGCTTATCGCGCCGGGACTGCGGTCGCGGGCGCTACAAGCTGCTGCATGTGCATCAGCGGAAGGAATTGTTTGGCGTCTTCGTCCAGAATGATTTTGCCGCCGAGCTGGGGCAGGATTTCTGTCATTGCTTCCAGATAGAGGCGCTGCTTGGTGACGACCGGAGCTTTTTCATACTGCTCCAATAGAGCTTTGAAGCGGGCTACGTCGCCTTGGGCTTCGTTGATGCGCTTCACGCCGTAACCTTCCGCTTCACTGATCTTTTGCTCGGATTCACCTCGAGCGCGTGGGACGACCTTGTTGTATTCGCCATTGGCCTGGTTGATCATCTCTTCCCGTTCCTGCTGGGCGCGGTTCACTTCATCAAACGAGCGTTGCACAGGCCGAGGAGGATGGACGTTCTTCAACTGAACCTGCTGCACGCTCAATCCCATTTGCAGTTTATCCACGAGGGTTTTCAGCTTCGTGATGGCTTCGTCCTCGATACCCTGACGCCCGATGGTGAGTACTTCGTCCACGGTGCGATCACCGATGACTTCGCGCATGACGCTTTCGGACAGATCTCGCAGGGTCAAACCAGGTTCGCGTAAGTTGAAAAGGTAGCTTTCAGGATCATTGATTTCATACTGCACCACCCACTCCACCTGCGCGGCGTTCAAGTCTCCTGTGACCATGTTTTTCTCCAAATCGCCTTCTCGCGAGCCCTGATACTCATTGGTCGTGCCGAAGCTGGAGAAGCCGAATTCCAGCTTCAACTGACGTTCGACGGGAATGATCGTCACGCGGTCCACACCAAAGGGTATCTTGAAGCGCAGGCCAGGACCGACGACTTCCTTGAAACGGCCAAAGCGCTGCACCACGCCGGCAGATTCTGCACCAACGGTGTAGTAACCCGTGAAAACCCCAATGAGCAAAACAAGACCGGCGAGGCCAGCGAGGATGAACTTGGGATTGAAATTGAGCGCGGGTAATTGAGGGGGAACCCTCGGGGGGGAGACGTCTCTGACCATGATAGCAATTCCTTACGTTGACGGGGAGCCGCCAACCTAGGTGCTTACACGGGTCACGCAACCGCTCGAATCGTTTATATGGCCTTGAAGTCGAAGCCCGGCACTGCAATTCCGCTATTCGGCGGCCTTGTCTTCCAGTTCGCTCAGGCGTTTTTCCAGTTCCTTGAGGCGCTGAAGAATATCCGGAATCTTGGCAGGATAGGTCAACATGCGCCGGCCCTCTAATAAAGGCTTGGCCGGGTAACCGGTGTAGGCACCGGGTTCCGGATAGTCCTTGGTCAGTCCAGACTTGGCCAGGAACGTGGTCTGGCTGCCGATGTTAAGATGCCCCGCCACACCGACCTGACCGGCCATGGTGACATAATCGCCAAGACGCGTGCTGCCTGAGATGCCAACTTGGGAAACGATGATGCAATGCTTACCGGTGGTGACGTTGTGAGCGATCTGCACCAGGTTATCGATCTTCGTTCCATGGCCGATACGCGTGCGTCCAAAGCGGGAACGGTCAATAGTCGTACACGAACCGATCTCAACGTCATCATCAATCTGCACGATGCCGACTTGATCAATCTTCACATGCTTGCCTCCGGTGAACTCGTAGCCAAAACCATCGGTACCGATAACAGCATTGCTGTGGATGATAACGCGGTCTCCGAGCACACAACGCTCCTTCACCACCGCATTGGCATGGATGACGCAGTTCGCTCCCAATACCACGCCTCTGCCGATATATGCGCCCGCATGGATGGCGCAGCCTGCAGCCACTTTCGCGCCATCGTCAATCACCGCATGAGGACCAACAAAGATCTGGTCTCCCTCCAATGAAGCAGATTCCGAAACCACCGCAGTCGGGTGAATGCCGGGCGCGAAGACCTGCTTATGAGGTCCGAACTTCGCGACGATCTTGCCAAACACGAGTGTGGGATTCGTCACTCGTATGGCGGCCATTCCGTCGGGAATGTCGGCAAATGTTTCATCCACCAGCAGAGCGCTGGCCTTGGATTTCTTCAGCTGAGGCGCATAGCGGGCATTGCCTAAAAACGTGATGTCTCCGGGCTCCGCTTCCTGGATGGTGCTGAAGCCCGTGATCTCCATGTGAGGATCACCGATGTGGAGGCTTCCACCGGTCAATGTGGCCAGTTCCGACAAGGTAGTCTTCACGTTTTGCGAGTGATTTGGGTAAAAAAATTCCCTGCTCTGAATGGATATCAAAGCAGGGAAAGAAAGGGAGTGCGAAACTAAGAGAAGTTATTTCTTCTCTGCCTTTTTCGTTTCTGGAGCCGGAGTTGGAGCTGTGGAGCCAGCAGGGGCGTTCTTGTTCAGTTCCACGATGATTTCGGCCGTCACGTCAGGGGCTGCACCATCCTTGATGAAAAGGAACACAGGAAGAGCGGAGGCGCTGACGGCGCTCTTGTCGAGCACGAGGTCGTATTCGCCGCCTTTGACCTTGTTGTTTACCACAGCGAGGATTTCTTCATAGAGACCTTTGCGTTGGGAAGCAGCTTCGTTTTCCAACTGCTGCGGGCGCATGGTGGAGAATTCCTTGAGATCCGTCTCAAGGGACTTCAACTCCTGCATCATGGTCTGAAACTCGGAACCTGCCTTCGCGCGGGCCTGCTCGCCCAAAACCGTGTCACGGGCTTCCTTGCCCTTCTTCTCGACGTCGTCACGAAGCTTCTTGTAGGCAGCCATGCGTTCAGCCCACTGCTCTTGCAGTTTGGTCTTGAATCCTTGCAGTTTGCCTTGGGCTTCCTTGGTCTTGTAGAACTCAGTGAAGGCCTTGTTCATGTCGACAAGACCAATTTTTAGTTCTGCGGCGGGGGCGCTGAGAGCGATTAAAAGAACGGGAAGAAAAGCAAAGAGGCGTTTCATGCGGTTGGGTTAGAAAAAAAATCTGACGGAAGGGTACCCCTCCGTCAGATAAGCTATTGTGTCAAGCAGGTCCTAGAAACGGTAACCAATATTGAAGTTAAACTTGCCGCTGGAGTCGTTGAACTCGTCGGACTGAACCGGGATACCGAAGTCCAGGCGAATCGGACCGGTCGGCAGGAGGAACAGACGCAGACCGATACCCACGTCGGAGTTGAAATCGCCACCCCAGTCGTAGCTGTCACCGCTGACAAAACCGACGTCATAGAAGACCGCGCCGCGGATTTTTTCGATGATCGGGAAGCTCAACTCTGCTGTGCCGTAAGCCGAAGTACGACCGCCCAGAGGCTCGCCGAATTCGTCCTTTGGACCCACATCGCGGTAGTCGAAGCCGCGCAGGTTGTTGGCGCCACCGAGGAACAAACGCTCAAAGATCGGCACGCGATCTCCATCACCCCAAGTGTCCACGGTGCGGATGGAACCTTCCACGCTGAAGATCATGTCATAAGGCAGGCTGAAGAATTGGGAACCGTCCGCATGGAAACCATACACATCGGTATCTCCACCGAGGAAGTCGCCAGCGATCATCGTGCCGACTTCGATCTTGTGGCCCTTGCGGGTCAGGAAGACGGAGTCACGGGTATCGTGAGCGAAATTGATGTCGATCTTGCTTTCGAGGTACTCGCCTTCTTCTGACTTGATGGCTTCGGAAGCATCCTCATCCACATCGTGGATTTCGTATTGTTGCAGCGTGTATGCGATTTCCGCGTAGGCGTGCTCGCCAAGTGGCTTGCGTAGGTTTACCGAGCCACCGAACTGGAGCTGGTCATACACGTCGCTGAGGTAATAAAGATCGCGGTAGAAGAGATCGCCACCCAGCGAGAGACGTTGGCCGAGGAACCAGGGTTCCACTACGCTGACGCTCACATCGCGACGCTTGTCACCCAAACGGACGTCCAGGCTGAAACGCTGACCGGCACCTGTGAAGTTTGGCCAGTTGGTGATGTCGAAGTTGGTTTGTGTCAGAGAGAAGAACCCGACCACGCTGTCGATGGAGCTGAAGCCCGCACCGATGTTGACGGACCCAGTGGACTGCTCAGCGACGCTGATGTCGATATCCTTGAAACCAGGAGTGCCGGTGGGATTGCTGCGAAGATCCACCGCGCTGAAGTACCCCATGTTGGTGAGACGAGACTTGCTCTTCTCGATACGGACGGTGTTGAACTCTTCACCAGGGGCGAAGGCCAACTCACGACGGATGACCCGGTCCTGTGTTTTCGTGTTGCCCACGATGTTGATTTTCCGGATGTAGGATTTTTCCCCTTCCGTAATGCGGTAGAGAATCTTCACTGTGTCCGCCCCAGCAGGGATAACACTCGTATCGATACGTGCATCGGCGTAACCACGGGATCCGTAGTAATCACCCAGCATCTTTTCGTCATCGGAGATGGCGGTCGCGGAATAAGGCAGTCCTGCTTCAATAGTGAGAGCGGGAGTCAGTTCATCCAGCGTGAAGACCGTGTTGCCTTCGACGGCCACATTGCTCACGTTGTATTGTTTGCCTTCCTCGATCACGAAAACGATGTCCACCTTGTCGCCTTCGATGGGCTCGCGGCGCACCTGCACCACTTTGGCGTACACATAACCCTGATCCTGCACGGCGCGTTCCACGGTGCGGATATCTTCCTGCAGCATGTCATTGCTAAGTTTGCCGGCTTTGCCGAAGAGATGCCACACGCGCTTTATTTTCAATTGCAGCTTGGCGCGCAGCTGGCCGGGCTTCAGCACGGTCAGGCCTTCAAAACGGATGTCATGAATGATGCCCTTCTGGCCTTCGCTGATCGTATAGGTCACCTGAACGAATCCTGCGGTGGCCATCGGCTGGGTTTTGTATTCCACCGCAACGTCCGCAAAGCCCTTCTTCGCATACAATTCACGAATCTTCGTGGCGCCCGCGAAAAGTTTCGCTTCGTCCACCGGAGCGCCGGCTTTGATTTCCACTTCCTTGCGCAGCTTCTTGGCGTCGTAAACGGTGTTACCCACAAATTCGACTTCGCCCAGGGCGCCTCGGCCCATGATGCGAACCACCACTTTTACGCCACCTGGCACATCCACGGAAGTGATGTCCACCGTTTCCACAAGACCCGTCGCATACAGGTTCTTGATGTCACGCTCCACAAAATCGTTTTCAAACGCAGCCCCTTCACGGGTGGCCATGTTTGCGCGGATACGGCCTTCATCAATGGAAGCGCCACCTTCTGAAATGATCTGAACTTCCCGCACCATTTTTTTCGCTGGCAGGGCTGCGGCAGGCGTGTCTGGAATTTCAGGCGTCTGTGCACGCAAGCCCGTGGTCAGCGTGACCCCGGTGGCTAATAAACAAATCGTCCATCGGGAGATATTGGGCAATATCATACGTAGTTTGAAATGGGAAATCTTGAGGTGGGTTGGGAGAAGTGGCATATCCCGTCGCCACGGTATTACGTCAAGCCTGAAATACAGGAAATGACGAGTGGCAACGGGTTCAAAGCCAACAGGGAAGCTGTTAAGAAGTATTAAATATCTTACACTGATGAGCAACTGTGCTACGGTTGCAAAGAGAGCATTTCTCATGCCCGACTTTTTCCCTTTACCAATGCCCCTTTAGTGGCCGAAATCTCCCCGTCCGTGAACGAGAATTTTTTCGACCAAACCGCATCCGCTCCAGAGACGCCTTTTGACGTTGCTCTGCGTCCCCCGGACTTTGGGGAGTTCACCGGGCAAACGCGGGTCAAAGAGCGGCTTATGCTGATGGTTGAAGCGGCTCGTCAGCGGGGAGATACGCTGGACCACGTTCTGTTATGCGGTCCGCCCGGACTTGGCAAGACGACGCTAGCTCACATCATCGCGACGGCCGTCGGCTCCCGTCTCCACTCCACCAGTGGTCCCCAGATCGAGCGAGCTGGAGATCTGGCCGGCCTGCTGACCAATCTCGGCGAGAAGGACATCCTGTTCATCGACGAAATCCATCGGCTCCACCCGAGCATCGAGGAATACCTCTACCCTGCCATGGAGGACTTCCGGCTGGACATCATCATTGATCAGGGACCGAAGGCCCGCAGCATACGGCTGGATCTCCCGCCGTTCACTTTGGTGGGAGCCACGACTCGCGCCGGGATGCTGACCGCACCCATGCGCGGACGTTTCGGCATTCCGAATCGGCTGGATTATTACACCATCGAAGAACTGGAGGTCATCATCGTGCGATCCGGACGGCTGCTTAACGTCCCGATCGAGCCAGCGGGAGCGCGCGAGATCGCTCGCCGATCCCGAGGCACCCCACGCATCGCCAACCACCTGCTGCGGTGGGTACGAGACTTTGCCCAGGTGCGAGCTCAGAACAACATCACCGAACCGGTGGCGGATGCGGCCCTGACCATGCTGGAGATCGATGCGGACGGACTGGATGAGATGGACAAGCGCATTCTCGAAGCACTCGTGAACAAATTTGACGGAGGTCCGGCAGGCCTGAACACCATTGCCGTGGCTGTGCATGAAGATGCCGCCACGCTGGAAGACATGCATGAACCTTATCTGGTGATGCAAGGCTACGTGAAGCGGACCCCACGTGGACGCGTGGCCATGCCCAGCGCTTACCGGAAGCTGGGCATCCCGGTCCCCGTCTCCCGCCGCGACAATCAACCCGGTCTCTTCGATTGACGAACCGGCTGAGCGATCGAATGAACCTTCCAATTTTCCCGCCCACTCTTAGCCCCGTGTAACGTAAAAGGCCTACCCGCCCCCGCAGGCAGCCCACCATCGTTCCCTCCATGCTCACGAACCTCGACATCCTCTTAAAACGGTTGATGGATCCTGAGTACCTCTATCTCCTGTTGGAACCCCTGCCTCTTTTCGGCCTGCTCTTCGGGCTTATCTTTTTTGCGGTGGGTATTTACTTGGGCCAGGACAAATGCCGTATCGCCGCCCTCATCGCGCTTACGCTGGCCTGCTTCAGCGTCATACCTTATTCAAGTTACCGGAAGAGCGCGATGCAGCGAATTCAGTCCTCCATGGTGTCCACCACCCGCGTGAAAGCGCAGATGGAATTGCGTGATGACAGCAAATGGATCTATTACGCGGTGGGAATCGCGGCGCTTGTGGCGCTCATCAGCGGAGGCAAATTGGGCGTCCTAGGGAACTACGCGGTCCTTGGTCTCGGTATTGTGGCTTTCATCTTCTCCGTCTGGCTCCACATGAAGGAGGCGGAAGTGTATCACCCGAATTTGGGCACAACTCCAACGAAGGTGGGGGCGGGAGCAGGCAAAGGGAAGGCACGGTGAAGTGAACTGACCCGACGCACACCGGCAGGTGGCGTGTTGTTGGCACTCCCGGCATTCCGTGCTTCACTGCGGCAATGTTGAATCGTCCCTTTGTCATATCCGCGCTGGCGGGCCTGTTGCTGAGTGGTTCCTCGGCAATGGCGGAAACGAAATATGCCTTTACTCCCTATGCCGGAGATGATGGCAAAGCGGTGGTATGTCCAGAAAGCGGCGAGCCTAAGATTAAGATCCCGGCAGCGGCGGATCCTGCCATTTCCCCTGATGGCACTCAGCTTGTTTTCACCCAGTTCCTCAACAGCGGACGCCGCCTGGCAGTGGCAGATCTCAAAGGCGGCCGGCCACGCACCATTCCGATGGACGCGAAGGAAGTCTATGGCGGACTCTGGTCGCCGGACGGCCAGTGGCTCGCTTTCCATATCTATACCGATCAATGGCGAGTAGGCGTTGTGAAACCGGACGGCTCCGGGTTCAAAGTGCTCGGCCAAGATCTGCCGCCAAATGAAAGCTATTACCTGAGCGGATGGAATCTTAAAACCGGGGAGCCACTGGCGCATGATCTTAAGAATCTTGTGCAACTCAAGATGGATGGCTCTTCGGCCTGGAATCGCCCTTTCCAGCAACTGTTCGGCGTTGAGTATGTCGACAGTGGCTGCTGCTTCTGGGTGGCTCCCGATGGCCGCACTTTGGTGGGGAACGTGGAAGTCACGAGTGATGAGATCGCCAACATTCACGGCCCGTCCAACTACCTGATGAGTACGGACCTGCAGTCCGGCAAACCAGAGCGCATTTCACCCGTGGGCATGCACGCTGGTTCTCCTTTTATGGCCTATGATGGCAGCGCGATTCTCTTTGAAGGCTTTGTCAGCGCGGATCTCAAACCGGGTAAGGGCGATGAGATGGACATGACGATGCGCATCTACCGTCTGACTCTGCCGGAGCGCAGCCTCAATCCTCTTTTTCAGAACGGTTGGCAGCCTTCCCAAAGCCTGCCGCAGCCCAAGTAAGGTTTCGTGAATTCGGAAGTGATCACCAACATCGCCGCTTATCTCTTTGCGCGGCTCCAGGATTTGAAGCCGCTCCGGGAGCGACTGCTGACACAATGCAAAGCCTGGTCGCTCAAGGGCACCATTCTGCTTAGTCCAGAAGGTATCAATCTCTTCGTGGCGGGACCGGGAGAAAGCGTGGACTTGTTAGTCAATGAGCTGCGAGAGATCCCAGGATTGGAGAAGCTGACGCCGAAGTACAGCGAGAGTGCTCATCAGCCCTTCAACCGGATGCTGGTCCGGCTGAAAAAGGAGATTATCGCCTTCGGCATGGATAGCATCCAGCCAGGTGACTACACCTCAACCAAACTGTCTGCGCATACCTTGAAGCAGTGGTTGGATGAAGGGCGTCCCGTGACTCTGCTGGACACACGCAATGACTACGAAGTGAAGCTTGGCACCTTTAAAGGAGCGGTCATCCCTGGCATCAAAAATTTCCGGGAGTTTCCTGACGCCGTGCGGAAGATGCCGGAAGATATGAAGTCGCAACCCATTGTGATGTTTTGCACGGGAGGCATCCGCTGTGAGAAGGCTGGCCCCTTCATGGAGCAGGAAGGGTTTTCCGAGATCTATCAACTCGATGGCGGCATCTTGAAATACTTCGAGGAATGTGGGAGCGCTCACTACGACGGGGAGTGTTTTGTCTTTGATCAGCGTGTGGGTGTGGACCCCAGCTTGAGGGAGACAACTTCGGCGTTGTGCTATGTCTGCCAGACTCCGCTCAGCACCGAGGATCAGGAAGACTTTCGGTATGTGCCCAATGTTTCGTGCCCGTATTGCTTCAAGTCTGATGACGAAAAGCGCGCCCTGGAAAAGGCCCAGCGCATCGAAACCATCCGCCGCATCACCTCTCCCCTGCCAGGCAGCGCGCCGTATGAAAACCTGCGTCCGCTGAACATCCCCGCGCGGGTTGAAGGCGTTTCTTTGTTGGAGGCACTTGGCGGCATGTTCCCGCACGTACCCCGTCCGGATTGGGTGCGACTTTGCGAGGATGACATGTTCCTTGATGCGGATGGCCATCCAGTTGCGGGCGGAAAGATCGTTCGCGCAGGCGAGCGCTACTTCCGCCGGATGCCCGGCACGGTGGAACCAGAGGTGAATGCAGACATCCGCATCGTGCATGAGGATGAGGCACTGGTCGTGTTGCACAAGCCGGCACCGCTTCCGATGCATCCCAGCGGCCGATTCAACCGCAACACCCTGCAGTACATTCTGGACGAAGCCTATGCGCCACAAAAGCTGCGGCCCGTTCATCGGCTCGACGCCAATACAACCGGTATCGTGGTGTATGCGCGGACTCGTCATTTCGCGAAACTCCTGCAACACCAGATCACATCTGATGGCGGACTGGAGAGGGTCTATCTGGCACGCATTCAAGGGCATCCTTCTGACGATTCTTTCTCCTGCGATGCGCCGATTCTGGATGAACCTGACAAAATGGGTTCACGGACTGTAGCAGAAACCGGTGGGCAGACCGCCCATACGGATTTTGTCGTTAAAGAGCGGCGGGGCGATGGCTCAGCACTCATTGAAGCCCGTCCTAAAACGGGCCGCACCAATCAGATCCGTGTGCACCTGTGGCATCTGGGTTTCCCGATCGTGAGTGACGGAACTTATCTGCCGGACGGGAAACTGGGCGACACGCAATCGCTCTCTCCTGACAGCCCACCCATGTGTCTGCATGCCTGGCGTTTGTCTTTCCAACATCCTCTCACCGGCGCCGAAATGGTATTCGAAGCTGACGCACCGGCATGGGCCACGTCGAACGTCTGATGTCTATGCGGCCCCGTTATTTGCTTTTGGTGTTAGTCGCCCTCGGAGTCGCGGCATCTATTGCGTGGCGGCTTTGGGCCAAACCGGAAGCAGTTAAAGCGCAGGATCGCATCGTCATCCTGATCGGTCTCGATGGATTCCGTGCGGATTACCTTAAAAAGTTTCAGCCTCCTGTTTTAAGTCGCCTGGCCAAAGAAGGGGTCACGGCGGAGAAGATGATCCCCGCCTTCCCGACTCTCACCTTTCCGAACCTGTACACTTTAGCGACCGGTCTGCGGCCAGAGAATCACGGCATCATAGGCAACAAGTTTTACGATCCTGAATTTGACGCCCGCTTCGCCTTGGGCAGCCCGTCAGTCATCGAGGGACGGTGGTGGGGTGGCGAGCCTGTGTGGCTGACCGCAGAGCGCCAGGGAGTGAAGGCAGCCTGTATGTTCTGGCCAGGGTCTGAGGCTGAGATTGGAGGCAAACGCCCCACGGACTGGAGGCTCTACGACGGCAAAGTCACTGCTCCCGAGCGGGTGAACACGGTGCTGGAATGGCTAGCGCGACCGGCAGAGTCGAGACCGCGAATGATTACGCTTTACTTCCATGAAGCGGACAGCGCGGCCCACAAATTTGGAATAGAAGCGCCCGCCACTGCCGAGGCCGTGAAAGAAATCGATGCGGCGTTGGCCCAACTACTCATTGGAATCGATCGCCTGAAACTACAGGACAAGGTGAACCTCATCTGTGTTTCTGATCACGGCATGGCGGCGGTCAGCCCTGACTGCACCATTCCGCTGAGCGAATTCTTCACTGCCGCCGAGGTGGATACCGATTATGTGGGCGCAGTGGCCGGACTCAGGCCACTGAGCATCAGCGCCGCCGACGTAGTGGCCCGGCTTAAAAACAAGGGTGGGCCGTTTCAGGTGTATCTCCGCGAAGAGATGCCCGAGCGACTGCACTTTCGCATGAATCGCCGTATCTCGCCGGTCGTGATGGTAGCGGATGAAGGTTGGTCGATAGTGCAAGCGCCCATGCTCACCGAGGGCTCACGCAAAACATTTCTTCAGGCGACTCACGGATTTGATCCGGATCTGCCCTCCATGGCAGCGGCCTTTATTGCTTGGGGTCCCGCGTACCGGAAGGAACAAACGCTGCTCCCCTTTTCCAATGTGGAAGTATACGATTTGATCTGCGCCACGCTTGGACTGGTTCCTGCATCCAACGACGGGACTGGTTCGCTCGCTCCGCAAGTTTTGCGATAACCAGAGTGACAAACGACAACTAGATATAAGCATGAAAACCGTGGTGTTCAGCAGCAAGAGTTACGACGAGTTTTTCTTCAACGCCGCCAATGCTGCCGGGGAGCACGAACTGACCTTCCTCGCCGCGCGGTTGGATGAAACCACCGCGAGCCTGGCACGCGGACATGATGCCGTATGCCTTTTTGTGAATGATCGCGCTGATCGTGCTGTGATCGACATTCTGGCAGCTTCTGGGATCCGGGTGATCGTGCTGCGTTGTGCAGGTTTCAACAACGTGGATCTGTCCAGATGCAAGGAACACGGCATCCTCGTAGCAAGGGTCCCGGCATATTCTCCGCATGCGGTAGCCGAGCATGCAGTCGCCCTGTTGATGTCTCTGGTACGCCGCATCCCCAAGGCGTACAATCGGGTACGTGAAGGAAATTTCGAACTCGCCGGCCTCCTGGGATTTGACTTGGACGGCAAGACTGTGACGGTGGCCGGCACCGGAAAGATCGGCGCGATTTTCGCCCGCATCATGCATGGTTTTGGTTGCCGGATCCTGGCAGTGGATCCTTATCCCAATCCCGACATCCTTTCTTTAGGGGGCGAATATGTGTCTCTCAAAGACGCCTTGCAGCAGAGCGATGTCATCAGCTTGCACTGCCCGCTTACGCCAGAAACCAAACATCTGCTCAATCGAGAATCAATCAGTGCAGCGAAGCCAGGCATCATGATCGTGAACACGGGCCGTGGCGCGTTGGTAGATACCACCGCGATCATCGCCGGCCTGAAAAGCGGTGTCATCGGCGGAGTGGCACTGGATGTCTATGAAGAAGAGGACAAGCTGTTCTTCTCCGATCACTCAGGCGAGATCATCACGGATGACGTCTTCATGCGCTTGACCACGTTTCCGAATGTCATCATCACCGGCCACCAAGCATTCTTCACGAAGGAAGCCCTAGGGCAGATCGCGCAAACCACGATGGCCAATCTGAGTGCGCTGGCCCGGCATGACAATGATGGGGCGCACCTGGTGGTGTGAGGCCACTCGCCTTCTAAACTCATTCCGAGCCTCGTAATGAATAGTACGCCCTGCGGAAAATCGAGCGTCCTAGCTTGCCCGCAGGCAGCAAGTCATTTAACGTAACCATGCGCTGGCTCTTCCGGCCAAGCGTTCAGCCTTTCACCCATGGCCGCCCATCTCCACCTCACCCTGAAAATTTGGCGTCAATCCAGCGCCAACGCCAAAGGTCAATTCCAGACCGTCGAAGCGAAGGATATTCCAGAAACGGCTTCCTTTCTTGAGATGCTGGATATCGTGAACCAGCGAGTCATTGACTCCGGGGGAGATCCCGTGGCGTTTGACCATGACTGCCGGGAAGGTATTTGCGGGATGTGCTCGCTGGTCATCAATGGAGTGCCCCACGGTCCGGAGCGCGCCACCACCACCTGCCAGCTCCACATGCGCAAGTTCCGGAGCGGGGACACCATCTGGATCGAGCCCTTCCGCGCGAAAGCATTTCCCGTCATCAAGGATTTGGCGGTGGATCGCACGGGTTTTGAGAAAATTCAGCAGGCTGGCGGTTTCATCAATGTCCGCACGGGTGCCGCGCAGGATGCCAATGCTTTGCCAATTTCAAAGGAAGCGGCCGACTCCGCCATGGACGCTGCCGAGTGCATCGGTTGTGGCGCATGCGTGGCCGCCTGCCCGAACGCCAGCGCCATGCTTTTCGCCGCTGCCAAGCTCGGCCAATTGAACAGCCTGCCTCAAGGCCAGCCAGAAAAGCATCGCCGCACCTCGGCTATGGTGCGCGCCATGGATGAAGCCGGGTTCGGTAATTGCACCAACCACTACGAGTGCGAAGGCGCCTGCCCGAAGGAAATCAGCGTCATCTGGATCAGCAAAATGAATCGCGACTACACCAAAGCGGTGCTGCACGAGTCATTGACGGCCCCAATTCCCAAAGTGGGTGGCGGCGACGCCTGAGAAGCCACGCCATTGATGACGGGGTGGCGGATGCGCATCCCGTGAAGATCCGGCGGCACGAGCCGGCCGGAATCAAAATCGCAGAGTGACAGGAGCACGCTATAAGGTGTGCCTGGCGTCAGGGGCGGAATCTCGTCCCCGGTCAGGATATAGGCGAAGATCATTTTGCCATTCGGCAGCTCGGCGCGGTAGGTGCGCGGACTCACGACCTCCCGGATGGTGACCGGGGCATGGATGCGGACGTCACTCATTGGCAGGTTGCGCTTTGGGGATGGCTGGACCTTCCGCAGGTGCCGGTGCGGGCTGGCCCCATTTTAACTTGCTGCCAGCGAAGAAACTGTCGGACTGCACCAGATCGATTGCGCGCTGGATGACCAGATCGCGCAATTGCCCATCATCTCCCGGTAGCGGTTTACCCTGGCTGCGGCGCACATAGTCATCCAGTTCGGGATTCGAGCCTTTCACGAGGGCGGCTTCATTGTAACGCGGCCTCACTCTGTCCACAATGTAAGGTTTGAGCGAGGCTCCCCGGCTCGACTTCAAGATGCGGTCCTTCTTGTCCTTCGGCAGCGCCACCTGGATATGGGGAGAAATCCCCTTCTTGAATAGCGACGTATTGTCAGGCAGCAACATTTCGGCACTGGCGTAGCGGAGGGCCGTCTTCCCATCGAGGTTCAGCTCGGTGTAGCGCACGGTGGCTCCCCGGGTCTTCTCCCCTGCCACTAGGGCGCCCCGCCGCTGTTTCAGGAAAGCTGCCACCGTCTCTGCGGCATTGGTGGTGTCAGCATCCACGAGGAGGACCAGGGAACCCGACCAGATGGTTTCGCCTCGTGAAACGAACAGTTCAGCGTCGTCTCTGCCCAATTGCTTCAACTTGAAAATGACTTCACCTGCCGGGACAAAGCATTCCAGCACTTTAGCCGCCTCATCAAAGGAACCGGTGCCACCTGCGCGTAGATCCAGGAAAAGGCAGGTCGCTTTTTTTCCCGCGACTTCACGGAGCGCCTTTGCAAACATATCCCCGACGCCTTCACCGAACGATTCCGGTCTTAGGTAGGCAATGTCTGGCGCGAGAAATTCCTGGTGCACCCCGGCGGCCACCTCCGGCTTGGCAGCATCGAGTGCCACGAGAGACGCGCCGAAATCCAGCCGCTCCAGCAACCCTTGGAGTGCCGCGCGGTTCAGTTCCTCAAAAGTAAGGTCATCCCGCCTAATATAATCCCGCCTCAAAATCTGAAAGGCCGTTTGGATCCCGTTCTGCGGGAGGGTGTTGAGCAAAGCCGGCTCCGGAGGAGCAGCGGTCACCAGGCTCGCGGCACTGACACAAAGCCAACCGGCTAATGCTGCGGGTTTCAGTGCGGATTTTTTACAGGCGCCACTCATGGAATCTCAAGGTTGAGGCGTTTGGCCCGGCAGCTCGTCGGACACAGTCAGAACACGAGGATAGTCACACCATTGCATCAGTTTGATCCCGTAAAGTTCGCAGATGGCGTCCGCTTCTGACCCTGGATAATCGTCCCGGTAATAAATCTCGCGAACACCGTAGGCGCACAACATCTGGGCGCAGGAGGTGCAGGGCTTCGCGGTACACGCGATGAGTTTCACGTTCCCCCGGGTGAAGAGGGAGCACAGGTTCACTTCTGCGTGGAGCATGTATTTGCGCCGCGAGTCGCGGTCCAGCCAGAATTCGTGACCTGCATTGTGGCCAGGAGCCAGTCCATTGTAGGCAGTCCCGATGACGCGGTTGTCGAAATCAAACCCCACCGCCCCGACTTTGCGGAACGGATCCTCCGACCGCAGGCTGGCCACATGAGCCAAGGCCATGGCGTAGGCCGGGATACTGAGGCGCTCGGATGAGTCGGGTGTCATGTTTCAAAGGGGAACGTCCCCATGCTGACACGAGCGAAGTTTTACGCAAGAGGCGGCTTCCATTCTCCGTTTTCGGGCGCCCTAGCCCTAGCTTGCAGCCCCTTGTCCAGCATATTTCAAGTAACGAATAATTCTCGACATAACAGAGTCGCTTTGCTTGTATGTGAGCCGGACAACGATAAAATCGCCTAATTCTATGATTTTGAGGAGAAAACCCTATCTTAGCTGCCTTTTTGCGGTGGCAACGGCCGCAGTGGGCATGGCAGGCAGCCAGAGCCTTTTTGCACAAACCGGCGTTGCCCCTTCTCAAACCGGCCTCTTTTTTGACGATCTTCGTAATCGTTCCACCCAGTTCCGTCAGGGAACTGTAGACGAGAGCACAGGGATCAGCACGTCAGGTATTTACGACTACAATCGCGGTGAATACATCGGAGAATCCGTGGAAGAGCGTGCGCTCGGTGAGCGTGCTGCGCTTGAAGAAGAGGTAGAAGGCACCATGGGCGTCTCGCCTATGCGCACCAGCCCGACCCGTCGTGCTGCCGGTGATTACACAGGCGCGACCAGTCCTTACCCCTTCTCAACGACGTTCTTTGCGCCTGCATATGTGACGGATCCCTTCCTTGCTGGCCGTCGCAATATCCGCCTGGGCCCGGTGAATATCGGCCTCGGTATGTCTGGCTACACGGAGTACAATGACAACGTGTTGCGCAGCAATGAGGATCGGGTGGATGATTTCATCAGTGGCATTTTCTTCAACGTGGATGCCAACTACCAGATCACGGAAAACAACCGCCTCAGCCTGACGGCGGCCATGGGTGTCCAGCACTACTGGGATCATCCTGAATACAGCCCGAATGGTGAGGAGTTCAGCCTGAACATCCTCCCCGGCACCACTCTGGCTTTCGACATTAAGGTGGGCGACATCATGTTCGTCCTTTATGACCGTGTTTCCGTCCGTCCGGTCGGCGCCAATGAGTTCGCCCTCGATGATAAGGAAGTCTTCGGCTCGTTCCAGAATGATATCGGTCTCGCTGCCAACTGGGCCATCAATTCCAAGCTAAACCTGTCCCTCGTCTTCAATCGCACGGATTCGCTGGCGCTGGAAGACACCTATGAAGACTACGACCGCGTGATTCATACGCTGGGTGGTTCCCTCGCCTGGTCTCCTACCGGCACATTCATCGTCGGCCTGGAAGGCAGCTATTCCATCATCGACTATGACCAGGACTACAACAACGACGGTGTCACCTTCAATGGCGGCGTCTTTGCGATCGTCCCGATTAGCCAGTCCACCTTGGTCAAAGCGGCCGTGGGTGTGCAGGAATTTGAATTCGACA
Organism: Phragmitibacter sp.; assembly: GCA_965284365.1. Taxonomy (GTDB): domain Bacteria; phylum Verrucomicrobiota; class Verrucomicrobiia; order Verrucomicrobiales; family Verrucomicrobiaceae; genus Phragmitibacter. The sequence continues at coordinate 2,646,854 of OZ260079.1, read as the reverse complement.
ACCCGCCCGTATTCTCTCGCTCGGTCACCGATGCGGATCTCGTGAATACCCAAAACCAGCTCGCCGCTCTGGACTCCCAAATCGCCGACCTGGACTCTCAGATCGCCGACTTGCAAACGATCGAAGATCCAACCGAGCTTCAAGCGCAGGCCGATTCTCTCAATGCTCAGCGGGAAGAACTGAATAACTTCTACGCCGATCAGCAATTGCAGAAGCAGCAGGATGATATCGATGAAGTCAGCCGCAGCTATGACAACAACGATCTGAGCGACTACTACTTCAACGTCACCATCCTCAATAAGATCAATTCCCGTCTGAGCCATCAGTTGTCCTTCGGGCATGAATCGGCTCTCAACACGACGTCCAACTTCATCACGGCGGATTACGTTAGCTACGGGATCGGTATTATTGCATGGCGCGGCAGCCGTCTTAGCCTCAACGCTTATTACGAAGAAGCCCAGGACTCCGGCGGCCGCGAGGCTGAGGACACCAACCAATATGGTTTCGACGCCTTCTTCAGCCACCGTATTACCGAGAACCTGATGGGCGGCCTTGGTTACCACTACGGCAACATTGATTCCAACCTGGTCGACCGCGACTACGATCAGCACGCCTTCACGATCGACTTCAATTATGCTTTAAGCCGCAAGATGAGCGTGGGTGTCGGTTACCGTTTCTGGACGGCTGACGCGGAGGACGAGGATCAGTCTTTCGACCAGAATCGTATCATCATGTCGATGAACTATAATTTCTAAAGAAATACGTCCTAATTTGTTAGGGGCCGCAAATTGCGGCCCCTTTTTTTCACTGCCAGTCGTATCTGGTTCAGGTAGAATTCCCCCAATATCATCGCCATCATGAAAAACCGTGTCATCGTGCTCGCTGCTTTGAGTATCCTCGGCAGCTCCGTCGTCTTGAAGGCTCAAGATCCTTCTTTCCGCCCTGCCGAAGAACCTCGTCGTCAACAAACGACAGCGCCTGCGACTGTCCTACCTGACGACGCCTCGGCGGCGGCCGGTCGAATCTCCTCAATGGCCGCACTGGACGATATCAGCCCACTCGCTATTGGCGACCGCGTTAGCGTGCGCATCGTGGAAGATAAAGACAAAGTCCTGAGCCTCCTCGTGCAGGATTCCGGCGATATTCAGGCCCCCTTTATCGGCTTGGTGCGAGCATCCGGTCGCACTTGCAAACAGGTGGCCTTCTTCATGAAGAAGGAACTGGAGAAACAATACTTCCAATCCGCGACGGTGATTGTGGCGCTGGAGAGTCGGCCTCGCAAAGCCAAGTCTCAAGTGGACCCGGACATGAACTACATCACCATCTACGGTCAGGTGGCCCGCCAAGGTCGCTATGAACTGGCTCCCGATGATGATCTCACCATCAGCCAAGCCGTTCTCCGGGCCGGTGGTTTCACCCAGTTCGCCAAAACGACCAAAGTAAAGCTGATCCGTAAGCTACCTGCAGGCGGCCACGTCAACATCATCGTGAACCTTGAGAAAGTGATGACAAAGGGCCACTTGGATGAGGACATTTTCGTCCGTCCTAATGATGTCGTCATCGTGAGCGAAAAGCTCGTCAATTTTTAAGGACATCTTTTCCGGCTTCGCAAGCCTCACTCCCCCAGGAGGCATGCATACGCCGCTTCAGTAACCGCAGGCTCCGCATCCGCCTTCCTCATCCAGTTGGACAGTCTCCTGCCACCGCACGCCCGCCTCTCCGGCTGGCGTGTAATCACTTTGTAAAAAGAGCTTCCAATAAGCCAAAAAACAAAATATACTGTTCAGCTGAAATCGTCCCACTATGGAAGGCTACGAAAATCCCACAGGACCGGCTCATAACCTGAATCGGTTCCATGAAACTTCTGCGAAGTTTCAACGCTACAAAGTACTGCTCCGCCGTCGCTGGTGGTTCCTGCTCCTCACAGCCGCTATTGCTGTGTGTTACCAAGCTCTTCGGATCACTGGCAAGTCCACTGAATTCGAGGCAGTCGGCAAGATCGTGGCTAACGCCCGTATCAACGTGCCCATGCAGGGTGCGGGTAGCAACGTGGTGGAGCCAATGATGCTCCAGGAATTTTATGGCACGCAGATCGAGCTCTTGGAGAGCACCGAGTTGCAGCGCCGTGCTTTGGAGCGCATCCGCAGCCTTCATCCTGAAATCAAGGAAGTGCCCGTCGACATCCGTGTGACGCAAACCAAAGGCTCCTCGATCCTAAACATTGGCGCAGTTGGCGGGGAGCGGGTTTATACCCGCCATTACCTCGAAGCGCTTCTGGATGAGTATATGGCTTTCCGTCAGGAAATGATCAACAAGTCGATCGGTTCCACCGTGAACAAGCTGATCGAAGAAGTTCTGACCCGCGAAAAGCAGGTAAAGGATCTGAAGGTAAACTTGGAAAACTTCCTCAAAAACAATGATGTCGTCGTGTTCGAGGGTGACCGGAACCAGGCCGCTGCGTACCTCACTCAGCTCAAAAACGAGCTGAACCTGTTTTCCACGGAGAGAAAGCTCATGGAGAAGATGGGCCTGGATGACTATCTCAAGCAAAAGGACCGCCAAGTGGGTTCTGCGGGTGGTTCAGGTGGTCGCGACGGACAAAGCGGTGGCTCGGGAGACGTTATTGGCAAAGGAGGGGATCCCTTCAGCGGATTGTCTCGCACCGAAGTGGAATACCTAAAAGCATTGGGCGATTTTAAACTGCTCCAAGCCGAGCGTCTGCAGATGCTGCGTGCATACAAACCCGAGCACCCTGCCGTTCGTGAGCTTGATGATAAAGTTGAACGCCAGAACGCCATCATTGAGATTCACCGTCAGCAGAGCCAGGACGAATGGCAACGCCGTCTGGACTCAATCAAGGTCAAAATCGACAATCTGAGCGAGGTGATCAAGGAGTGGGAAGTCAAAGCCCGTGATGCCAATGAAAAGATTGTCATGCATCAGGCTCTGAAGAGCGAATACGACCGCACGTTCAGCGACTACCAGCAGTGGAGAAAGACCCTGGATCAGATCAATGCATCCGGAGTCATCACCCAGGATTTCGTGAACATCCTGAGCCGCCCCACCGATGCGGTGGAATCCAAGCCAAAGCTTTTGGTTCCGATTCTGATCGCGCTGGCCATCGGCCTTGCTGCCGGCCTCATCATTCTGCTGCTCTTTGACCGCATGGATGACCGCATGAACTCGTTCAGTGAGTTCCAGTCGCTCTTCCCGAACGAAACGGTGCTTGGCCAGATCCCGGAGCAAAACAGCCGTGGTGACGTGACACTCCTGCGTCCGAACGACGACCGCCACCTTTACGCAGAAGCCTTCCGCAACCTGCGCTCTTCCATGCTCTTCAAGAACTGGAAGGGTGGCCACCCGCCTAAACTCATTCTCGTGACGAGCGCAGTGCCTAACGAAGGTAAGACCACCACCGTTGCCAACATGGCCATCAGCATCGCTTCGGGCGGCGCACGTGTGCTACTGGCGGATGCCGACTTGCGCCGTGGGGGCCTTAATGAGCTCTTTAAGGCCAGCGTCAGCCCCGGCTTTAGTGATGTGCTGACTTCCCGCCTTCATTGGCGTGATGCGGTCCAGGAAACCTCGACCAAGGGCCTGCATTTGCTTCCACGTGGTGAAGCCCTCGATCAGACCTCGGAGCTCTTCCTCTCCCCTCTCTCAGACGAAATTCTGAAGGAAATGTCGGCAGAGTATGACTACGTCATCTTCGACAGCGCTCCGGTGCTGGTGGCGGATGATACCGCCAGCTTTGCTCCAAAGATCGAAGCCGTGCTGTTTGTGGTGCGTATGTCGTCCACGATGGCTCGACTCTCCGCGAAGGCTCTGGATCAACTGTATGAGCGCCAGGTCAATGTGGCTGGTGTCATCCTGAATCGTGCCAGCACGAACCTCAAGGAATACACTTACTACAACTACGCCAGCTACTACTCGATCTCCAAATCGAAGAACGACCCCAAGGCCTAGCACGCTCGGTTCAGCGTTATTTGTTTCTTTATGGAACCCCGGCCCGCAACGGCTGGGGTTCTTTTTGCCCATTCAAGCGGAGCGACACGATCCTGCCAAACGATGGTTGTGGGACCATGGCGGATCCAAAAAGGAGAGGAGTACCGCAACTTCCCACCCTGCCGTCTTAGACAGCATTCCGGCACTGATCCAGCAGGTCGTCCAGATAGCCGGTAAGCGAATGGAGAGCATCCTTATGCTTGGATGACCCCAGAATCTTGAGATCATCTCTAGCTTCGATCAGTAGATCCTTCGCAGCCGCGACCGTGCGCTCAATGGCGCCTTCATAGTCGGCGATGCTGGCGAGGATGGAGTTATCCATCGGTTCACCCTTCAACACCATGCGCTGCAATTTCGTCCGTTGCGCTTCTGTGGCGTCACGCAGCAAAAAGAGGATGGGGAGCGTCAGCTTCCCTTTGGCGAGGTCCGTTCCCAAGGTCTTACCGATTGCCTTCTCGTCACCAACGAGGTCGATGCAGTCGTCGTAAACCTGATAGGCAGTGCCCAGCTTCAAACCGTAACTGAGCATTGAAGCCACCACCGCGTCGTCCTGCTTGTTCAGCAGAGCGCCCAGCTCCATGGCGGAGCCAAAAAGCGCCGCTGTCTTCATCTCGATGATGGTAAAATACCGCTCCATCGAGAGATTAAAATCATAACGATGCTGGGTCTGGATGATTTCCCCGCACGCGACGTCCCGGGAGGCCTTGGCTATCCGCCGGCAGATGGCTTGATCCTCGAACTCTGTGGCCAATTCCAGGGCGTAGGCAAATAAGCTGTCGCCCAAAAGCACACTGAGGGCATTGCCCCATTTTGCCGCCGCAGTCGGCATATCGCGTCGTAGCGCGGCGCCATCCATGATGTCATCGTGCACTAAGGAGGCTATGTGGATAAGTTCCAGAATGACGGCAAGCTTCCGGTGATCGTCCGTCATGCCGCCCGTGGCGCCACCAGCCAGCACGGAAAGAGCAGGCCGAATGCGCTTTCCGGAACTTTCGCAGATGTATTTCACATAGGTCTCGACCTCGGGATCGAAGTTTCTCGCCTGCTTCAGCAGGATGCTTTCCACTCGGTCCAACTCGGGTTTGACGAGGGCAAAAGGAAACGCCGGTTTAGGTTTTATGAAGGAACTGATCTTCATGCCGGCGACTTTGTGAAATATTTCACAAAGAACCCTTTGTGGCGCATAAGTCAACCTATCTGCGGATGTTTTTGGTATCCCTGGGCCGGGGAAAGGCTATCCTCCGCCCCGCTCCGTTTGAGAGGGCCGACCCTCCGCTCTACCCGAATCACTCTCTGGCTTCCAGCCCCGATCTGATGCCGTCCGTGCGCCCACTTACGTATTACGCCTGGCTGTCGATCGCAGCCGCGGTGTCCACGTTCGCGCTCAAACTGGGCGCCTGGTGGTTGACCGATTCCGTGGGCCTCCTCTCAGACGCACTGGAGTCCTTGGTTAACCTCGCGGCCGCTATCCTTGCCTTGGTGTCCCTGAAGGTCGCTGCCCGGCCCGCCGACGATGATCACGCCTATGGCCATCACAAGGTCGAATACTTCTCCAGCGGCGTTGAAGGCGCCCTGATCGTTCTGGCCGCCATCGGGATTGGCTGGAACGCTGTCGACCGTCTCCTGCATCCTGAACCGTTGCACAGCATAGGGGGCGGCTTGGTGGTGGCTGCAATCGCCTCCATCATCAATCTCCTTGTGGCGCTGAAACTCCGGAGTGTGGGTAAGGCCCGGCACTCCGTCACGTTGCGAGCAGACGCCCAACACCTCATGGTGGACGTATGGACCACGGCAGCAGTTATGGGCGCGGTCACTTTGGCAACAGTGACTTCCTGGTGGTGGTTGGACGCAGGTGTTGGACTACTCCTGGCTGTCCAGATCATCTGGATGGGCGTCCGCCTGGTGCGCGAGTCCATGATGGGCCTCATGGATACAGGCTTGCCTCCGGATGAAATGGAAACCATCCGCACCATTTTGAACAGCTTCGCTCCCCAGGGCGTAGAGTACCACGCTCTCCGGACAAGGCAGGCAGGTGCCTGGCGGTTCATGTCGGTACATGTGCTCGTGCCGGGCGAGTGGTCGGTCAACAAGGGCCACCAGATGGTGGAACGCATTGAAGATGAGATCAGCTCAGCTGTGGGCCGCATCACCATTCTCACCCATCTTGAGCCCAACGATGATCCTTCGTCATGGGAAGACATTGGGCTGAAACGCAGCCGTCCGGGTGAACCGGACTCCGGGACCATTGAAATGGGCTCAAAATAGCACAGGCCGAAGGCTCGCGTATCCTTCCCAGATTGTGTCCCAATCAATAAGCGGGCCTGCTACCATCCTTGAATGGCTTGTGGATTACTTCGAGTGCATTGATCCCATCTGCGGAAAACACACCTTTGCCCGTGGTCGTCCGGGTTACCGTGTCAAACTGGGGATTGTCCGTGTAGACGCTGGGCCCTCCGACCGTACGAGGCACCGTCACCACCACACCCGGACTGATCTCCACCGTCTTGCCATTGATGTGCACTGCCGCACTGTCCAGCGTGGTCTTGCCGACAAACCGGACTCCTCCGTTGTTGCCTTCGGCGTAAAGCTTTAAGACTTGAGTGGCGTTCAGAGTGCTATTCCCAATGGTGATCCAGCCTGAATCGGCGAACGTGCGCGCTTTGAAAACTTCCGTCGTAAAAGTGGTTTGGGAGTCATGGATGTTGATGTTCCCCTGATAGCTTTCCATATCAATAGTGTAGCCTTCCAGATTGGCGTTCACCGTGTCACCGGTAACATTGATATCGCCCATCGCTTCCAAGCGCATCAATGCGGCAGGGTCTCGGGCAAGCACCTTCAAAATCGCGGAACTGGTCACATTGATGCTCCCCTGAGCTGACAGCGTCATCTTGTTTGCCGCGCGGGTGGTGCCGGCCTGCACATTGATGTTGCGGCCAGCCTTGGCATCCACTTCCATCGCGCTGACATCCGCGGCGATATCCACATCCTGGCCCGCGCTGACGAGGAGATTGCCTCCATAATAGATGGTCGTGGTGCTCGGAACCGCCGTCAGAATGTCAATCGGCCCGAAGATGCTGACATTGGCAAAGGCGGATGCCGCAACCAAAGAAAGATGCTGTAGATCACCGTAGATACCGAACCCGGGATTCAAGGTCACGTTCCCGGTTTCGGAGTAGAGAACCAGATGATCCAAGCCAGTGCCCTCGAGATGCATCCCGTTATCGACAGCATCCACAGCCCCCCCTCCGCCGACCGCGCCAAAGGCCGCATCCTCTCCTAGCGTTAGAGCTCCCACTGTTGCAAGAACCACATCGTTGGATACTCCATCTGGAAAAACAAAATTCGGTGAACCATTGATTAGGAGACTCTCAAACTTGAACACGGCCCAACCTGGATTGGACGCAAGCATCGTCTGGAAATTGGGATTGATCACAGACGTGTTCGTTCCAAAGGCGAAATAAGGAAAAGCTACCGTGCCGTCGTAAATCACCCCTTCGGAAGTGTTGAACGCGCCGCTAACGCTGTTGTAAGCGGTGACATGCGGATTGGTGCGAATCTCGGAGGTCTCATTGAGCACGCTTGTACCCGCAATCAACAAAGGCACTCCCGTAAAGATGGTCGGCAAGGGCAAAGGTGGCTGCCGGCGCAAAGGCCGACGACGGATGGGTTGGGTATTTTGCTGTACTACGGTGGTTGCAGGGGCAGTTACTGGCTGTGTAGGTGCAGTGATGGTGCGTTGCTGAGTAGGAGCCGTGAGAGTGGGCGCAGTCCGGTTGGCCGCAGCCGCAGCCGCCAAGCGCTCACGCTCCAGTGCCGTCTGCTGAAGGACATTTTGCGCGACGTTCCCCGTCAGGGTGACCATCGTGCCCCGTCCCGGGATAAGCAGATTTGACGATACGAGGCCACCCTTGCCGAGTTCCTTCTTCTGCAATCGCAGGGCCTGCTGAACTTCGCGGTTGTTGGGCATCGTGAGGTCATCAGCACTAATGAGCTTCGATGTTTTGAGCAGGCGTCCCAGATCAATATCCACCGGGTCTGGAATTACAGTGCTTTTCTCCTGCATCAGGATCATCTGGCCTGCGTTTGCCGTTTTGAACCTGCCAGGCTTGTTGGTGAAATAAAGATCCACGGAGCCTTCAACAACGATCAGCTTGATGAAGCCGCCTGGAAGGTATTCAAAGAGCACCGTCGTGCCAGTGACTGCAGCCGTCACCGCCGCCGTACGGACCTTGGCTCCGCCGATTTTCTTTGGCACCTGTAGCATGAGCACACCTTCATCCAGTTCCAGGGTGCGCTTATCCCCTCGGAGGGTAAAGCGGGAGTTTGCGCCGAGCCGGGTAAGTGATTTGTCCGGAAACCGCATTTCCGCCCGCGAATCTGTCCCAGTGGCGACGGAGGACACAGCGCCGATCGTTTCACCCTCCTTAGCGGCGCGGCTGTTGGCATCTTTCACCACCTTCACATCGTTGTGCAGCCGGGTAAAGGAGGCCTCGGTATAGGACTCTGCCTGCACCCATGCTGTTGCGCCGACCACTCCCCACCAACAACAAACTGCCAGCCAAAGTTGTGTCGCCTTGTGCGTGCTCATGGGATGATAACTTCGTTTAGAATTTGATGGTCAGGGCCAGGCTGGGACCGGTGGTTTGAGCGTCATACGAGAAGTAGTCCTCGCTGCTTTGATTGGATACAAAGTTGTAGCCTACCGAGAGTTCGCAAAATTCCTTTGGCCGCCAAACCACGTTTGCTCCCGTGTTGTGATACCAGTCCTCCCGGCCATCCAGATTGAAATAATCGTAGTAGGCGATGCGGTACGACAGAGAGAGGACGAGCGAACGGGTAATCTTAAAATTGTAGCCGAACAGCGCGGCGTACTCATGCCGTTGCAGGAGGTCAGGCTCTGTCTCACACCCAAAGGAAGCCAGGATGCCAGTGTTGATGCTGTTCAGCCGGTCGATCAAAAAGGTCTTCTGCATACCCACCCGGACATTGTGCGTTTCATAGATAGGTGAGTCCTCAATGTTCTGAGTGATGCGCTGATAGTAATAATGCGCGTGCAGGATCGAATTAAAAAGCTCGGGCATCAGGATGAGAGTGCCGACTGCCGCATCCCCGGCCTCATAGTCCAGTTCGCTGTATTCATCGTATGAGTACCAGTGCTGAGCCAGAAAGACATCGGCATAGAATCGGCCCGCCACCCGCTGCTGCCAGGCGGCGTTGACACCTCCAGAAAAGAACCAGTCGTCGAGCTCGCCTTCGTTGGCATTCGCAGCGTTATCCGTCCAGAATGCGCCACCGTCCGCCCAAACCTTGAAGGGCTGAATCTTGTCATTCCGTTTAAGGATGAGTTGCTGCCCCAAGTCGTTGTCGCCTGGCGTCGTGGGGGCAAAAGTGTTTTCCACCTCAAGACCGCCTGAAGAGGCCAGGTCCTGACTTTTGAGGAGTTCCTCGTCCAAAGCCGGTTGGGTAACCGCTCTGGTTTGGGACGGATCAAAGGGCGGAACGGCCTGCCCATGAAGTGCCGCACATACAAACCAGGCGAAGCTGGAAACCAGGAAGCAGAATCGCGTGCGATTTGGTATAGTCATGAACAATCCACCCGAGGCAGTCTGGCCGCCATTCTAGGAATTGCCGCACGAAAGTCCAGTTCTCCGTCATCGACCGACGGATTTTCGTGCCTGCAATTTGAGGCCAAAAAGCATGCTTACGGCGTGGATCGCCACTCTTCTACGGATTCCCCGTGCGCTGCCTATTTAGGCAAAGGAGCATTCTGCTGGCGTTGGATCATGCGGTGGATGAAATGGAATTTATGCACGGCTGGGCCAGGCAAAGCGAAAGGGTACAAAGTAGTATGACCAAGGCTGCGTGAGATTTCGTTGATCGCCGGCGAGATCGCCACCCACCTTTGCAGGAGATCTAAAACCTCCGCAGGATTGTCCGACTTGAATGGCGCAGGCAGCTCCCGGTCATCCGCTGGGAGGGTAACTTCTCTCAGAACTTTTCTATCAATGCGAACCCCAAACGAGCTCGCAGTCTCTAGAGTATCGGTGACATGAAGATAATGGGCCCAGGTCTCTGCCCAGTCTTCCCAGGGATGCATGCTGGCGTAGGCGCTGATGCATTCGCCAGCCCAATCGGGCGATGGCCCATTGTTGTAGTAGTTTTGCATCGCCTGCTGGTAGTCAGCCGTTTCGTCTCCAAACAACTCGCGAAACGCAGGCAGCACCTCATCTTTCATCGGGCCATTCACAAACCACTGATCCCAATAGTAGTGCCCGATCTCGTGGCGAAAGTGGCCCAGAAGGGTGCGATAAGGCTCGCCAAGCTGGAGTCGGTTTCTCTCACGTATGGCATCATCGGCCTCTTCCAGATTGATCGTGATAAGGCCGTTCTCATGCCCCGTTAGAACGGGTGCCCCATCCGTGGGTTGTAGAAACTGAAAAGCTAGACCCGGCGCGCCATCGGAGCTCGCGGGCACAATCGGAAGGCCCAGTTGCAGCAAGGAATAGAGCGCGCGTCTCTTGGCGATTTCCAGCTTGGCCCAGAGAACCAGATTATCCACATTGCTCAAATCTGGAATGACCTGGTTGAGTCGGCAGGCCATGCAGAACTGATCTTCAGAATCCGCAGGCAACAGCCAGTTGCAGGCACCATGCTGAATTCCGTTAGCGCAACGTTGATAGGGCAATTCTGGCCCCGCTTTGTGCATGTCACCGGAGATGGGATCAAAGCCCACCTCAGAGCCGCATTGCAGGCACTGAGAGTTTTCGAAGAACAGTATGTTGGAGCATTCGCAGTTGAATTGTTTCATTTAAATAGAGATCGAGAGGTGATCCGCAGCAGTGCGGCATCCATAGACAACCTATGGCATGCTAACAGGCCGCAACGGATGAAGAATTCACGCAGGAATCGCGGAGCAACACCTCAGCGGATGTTCCCGGCTGCACTCGTTAGGCAGCAGTGCGGTGATTGTAAGCCACGCAATCGGTATAGCGCACTCCGGATCCACCAAAAATGTCCAGCGCGCTTCCGATGGTCACATCCACGCGGCCCGCACTTAACCTTTGCACAAGACGCAAGTCATCAAGGCTCCTCGCCCCGCCTGCATAAGTAACGGGGATCTGACACCATGCACCCAGGCATTCGGCGAGGGCGCCATCAATGCCCTGGCATTTGCCTTCCACGTCCACGGCGTGGATGAGGAATTCGGAGCAATAGGGCGTGAGCCTGGCGATCGTTTCGCTATTCACAGGCAGATTTGTCAGTGTTTGCCAGCGGTTGGTCGCCACCACCCAGCCGTCCTGCGTGGCCTTGCAGCTCAGGTCGAGCACGAGACGTTCGCGGCCTGTCTTCGCGAATATGGCATCCAGCTTGGCCTGACTGAACCGCGCCTGATCATCGAATACATAGCTCGTCACGATGACATGACTGGCGCCAGTCTCCAGATACTTCAGGGCATTGTCGGGATTGATGCCACCGCCGACCTGGAGGCCATTGGGGTACGCCTGAACCGCAGCAAGTGCAGCAGCTTCGTTGCCTCCACCCAACATGATGACGTGACCACCTTTCAGGCTGTCGCGCTGATAAAGTTCGGCATACCACTCTGCGGGCCGTTCACTGACAAAGTTTTCCTGTACGACTGCCCCATCAATCAGTGATGACCCGACGATCTGCTTCACCTTACCTTGGTGGAGATCGATACAGGGACGGAATTTTGTCATGCCTTTAGTTTAGGCGCTCTGGCCAATCTGCAAAGCAGAACCCAGATGAACGAATTGTTCGGGCAACTCTGAAGTCCGCTCTAAGCAACCGTCCGGTCCAAGGGCTGCGTCAAGGGTGGATTCAGCCGAGCCCGCGCCGTGAGAATCTCCGGCTCACCTTTCGTGATGAGAACGACGTGCTCATAGTGAGCGCTCGGCATTTTATCCAGGGTAACCACGGTCCAGCCATCTGCCAGAGTCTTGGTGCGATCCGTTCCCAAGTTGATCATGGGCTCGATGGCCAGAGTCATGCCAGCGCGCAGACGGGGTTTGGCCCCTTTGGTGCCATAATTGGGCACTTGCGGTTCCTCGTGCAACTTTCGACCGACCCCGTGACCCACGTACTCGCGCACCACGGTCAGGCCGTGCCGGTTCACATAGTTCTCCACCGAATGGCAGAGATCGCCGAGCATCGAGCCTTCTCGAGCCCAATCGAGCGCGATCTCAAGAGAGTCTTCTGTCGCAGACAACAGCTTCTGCACATCGGCTGAAATGGGCGGCACCGGTACGGTGAGAGCATTATCCCCCACCCAGCCATCCTTAATGATCCCAACATCAATTTTGATGATGTCACCCGGAGCGATGGCACGGTCGTTGCCGATCCCATGGACGACTTCCTCGTTAAAGCCGATGCAGATGTGACCGGGGAAGCGTTTGTTGCCCACCTGATAGTTGAGGAAGGCGCTGATGGCGCCATGCGCTTTGATCTCAGCAGCAGCGAAGCGGTCGATCTCCGCAGTCGTCACTCCGGGCTGCACCATGGCGGCGCATTTGAGGAGGATGTCCCGCGCCAGAGCGCAAGCGACTCGCATACCATCAAGGGCTTTGCCGTGCCGCGTTGGGATTCTGTCGAAGGCTAGTGCCATGGGAGCAATGCGTCCCCACCGGTCCTTTTTTGCGGCGTCAGGAAATCCAACGCCGCTCCGGTGGATGACCAGTTATTTGCCGTGAAAGATTGCGAAGGATACACCAACTAGGGCGATAATCGCAATGATTGTCCAGAGCCAGACCACGAGCTTCGGATTGGCAGCCATGCCACCACTCTGCGGACGGTCAAAACGGCCACGGATCTTACCCTTGCGCAAGAAGCCGTCATAATGACGCTGAAGAAGGTGGGTCTCTACTTGGCGCATGATATCAAGCACCACGCCAACCAGAATCAGGATGCTCGTGCCCCCGAAGAACTGGGAAACCGTAGGGTCCAGGTTCAGTTGCTTTTGCACCAGGATCGGGAAAAGATAGATCGCCGTGAGGAAGAGTGCGCCCGCAAAGGTCAGACGGCTCATGGTAAAATCCAGGAAGTCTGCCGTAGCCTTTCCAGGGCGAACGCCCGGTACGTAACCACCACTTTTCTTCAAGTCTTCAGCAATTTGATTCGGCTGGAACATTGTAGCCACCCAGAAGTAGCTAAAGAAGAAGATCAGCGCGGCGGAGATGATTATGTACGGCGCGCCGGAAGTGAGCCACTCCGCCCACTGTCGCACTGTCAGTTCATCCGGGAACATGAAGCTGATGAGTTGCGAGGGAAAGAGCAGGATGGCCTGAGCAAAGATGATCGGCATCACACCTGCGTAATTCACCTTTAGCGGCATGTATTGCGTCTGACCGCCATACATCTTCCGACCTACAACACGCTTTGCATATTGAATCGCGATGCGGCGTTGCGCTTGGGTCAAGGCGATGATTCCTGCAATGACAAGCAAAAGCAAAAGAATCAGACCGAGGAGCGTCAAAGCATCCATGGGACCTGCATTAGGTTTGCCCAGATACAGTTTCCATACCTGAACAAGAGCTCCCGGAAGATCCGCCACAATATTCACACAGATCAGCAGGGAGATACCATTGCCGATACCGCGCTCCGTGATCTGCTCGCCGAGCCACATGATAAACATGCTGCCCGCCGTCATGGTCAACACTGCGGTAAGCACAAAGCCATAGCCAAAATTGGGGACCAATGGCCCATGCGTCCGCATGACGTCTTCCAAACCGTATAGAAAGATGTTTTGACCGGGATTCTGCAGGGAACGAGCCAGCAAGTAGCCTTGAAATACGCACAGAGCGACCGTGGCAAACCGAGTCCACTGATTGATCTTCTGCCGTCCCCCATCTTCACGGGAGAGCTTGCTCATGCTTGGCACCACCGCAGTCAGCAGCTGCATCATAATGCTAGCACTGATGTAAGGCATGATTCCTAAAGCAAAGATAGCGCACCGCTGCAAGCCACCGCCCGAGAAAACATTCAGCAATGCTGTTGCCGCCGCAAAAGGCGAGGCTGCCGCGTCCGAACGCGACTGAATCCAAGCGTCCAACACATTGGGATTGACCCCCGGCAATGTGATCGCGTAACCGATCCGGACGATCACGATCATGGCCAGCGTGAACAGAATGCGCTGACGAAGATCGGGTATTTTGAAAATATTGACGAAAGCGGAAATCATAGAAGAGAGGCGTCTTAAAACAGCAAGCGACTCAGGTCACGCCGAGCCGCTTGCAGGAAATTCATGCTGTAACGGGCAGGCAGCTTAGGCCTTGATGGTCACCGTGCCACCCGCTTTTTCGATCTTTTCCTTGGCAGACGCGCTGATTCTATCCACCTCGAGGGTCAACTTGCGAGTGACTTCGCCGTCACCCAGCACCTTGATCACATCGCAGCGGCGATTGATCAGGCCCGATTCCCGAAGGGAAGCTTCGTTAACCACAGAGCCGTCTTCGAAACGGTCGTTCAGGTCACGGAGATTCACCACTTCAACGACATTGCGGAATTGATCGTTGCTAAAACCCTTCTTGGGAAGGCGACGATGCAAGGGCATCTGACCACCTTCGAAGCCAGGACGAATCGCGCCACCGGAGCGGGCTTTTTGACCCTTGTTGCCACGGCCAGAAGTTTTCCCGTGACCGGAGCTTTCGCCGCAGCCGACGCGTTTACGGCGATGTTTCGCGCCGGGGCGTGGTTTGATATCGTGCAATCTCATGACAGTGACAGTTCCAAAAGTTTCGTATTTCGCCTGGGAGCCAACTCAGCTTACAGGGCTTGCTTCTCGGCGATCTTCTTGCCGCGCATTTTCAGGATTTCATCAGGCATCCGCAGGGAAGCGAGCGCCGCAAGAGTGGCCTTCACCACATTGGCGTGGTTGCTGGAGCCGAGGGACTTCGCCAGCACGTCTTTCACACCAGCTGCTTCGCACACGGCACGCACGCCACCACCGGCGATGATGCCCGTACCAGGAGAGGCTGGCTTCAGAAGCACGCGGCCACCACCATGCTCGCCCAGCACTTCATGCGGGATGGTCGAGTTTCTGATGTTCACCTTCACCAAGCCCTTGCGGGAGGACTCGCTGGCCTTCTTGATGGCATCGGAGACTTCGTTCGCCTTGCCAAAGCCGAAACCGACTTTGCCTTGCTGGTCGCCAGCCACCACGAGGGCGCTGAAGCTGAAGCGGCGTCCGCCTTTCACAACCTTGGCGCAACGATTGATGAACACGACTTTTTCAGTCATGTCGGAGCGTTCACCATCATTGGATTCCGCGGGTTTTCTGGAGGAATAAGCCATAATGAAGTGTGATAGACAGATTAAAACTGAAGTCCTTTTTCACGAGCAGCGTCGGCCAGAGCCTTCACCTTGCCGTGATAAATGAAGCCACCGCGGTCGAACACGACTTTGGTGATATTGGCAGCAATAGCCTTCTCCGCGATAGCGGCGCCGACCAAGGTTGCATTGGCGATGTTGGCGCCTTTGGCAGCCAGAGCCTTTTCCGCCGTGGAAGCGGATACCAGGGTGTGGCCTTTTTCATCATCGATGATCTGGGCGTACACTTTTTGGTTTGAGAAATGAACTGCCAGGCGAGGACGCTCACCAGTGCCGGTGACGTGCTTGCGGATCCGGTCGTGGACGCGGCGGCGAATTTGTTTGCGATTGATGGTAGCCATGTGGGTCTCCTAGTGCTTTTCAGCAGTGCGTTATTTGACGCTCTTACCTTCCTTGCGCCGGACATATTCACCGGCATAACGCACGCCCTTGCCCTTGTAAGGCTCCGGCGGGTAGTAACTGCGGACGTCGGCGGCGAACTGCCCCACCAACTGCTTGTCCACACCTTCAACAGCGATCTTCGTGTTTTCGTTGACCGTAACTTTCAGATCCTTTGGGATCGGGTGAAGCAACGGATGGGAGTAACCAAGGCTGAGGTCGAGGTTGGTTCCCTTGACGGCGGCACGGAAGCCCACGCCCTGAATTTCGAGATCCTTACGGAAACCCTGGCTGACGCCGGTGACCATGTTGCTCACCAAACGCTGGGCGGTACCGTGCAACGCACGAAGACGGCGCTCATCGGAAGCGCGCTCCAGATTGATGATGTCGCCCTCCTGCTTCAACGAGATCCCGACAGGGAGCGTGTAGTTGAGTTTGCCCTTGGGTCCTTCAACTTGGACGTTGCGGTCAGTGTCAACTTTGACGTTGACCTTGGCCGGGACGGTGATGGCTGTTTTACCTACGCGTGACATTTTCTTAAATCCTCAGTTACCAAACTAGAGCCAGCAATTCGCCGCCCACTTTTGCCTTGCGCGCTCTCGCGCCGGTCATCACGCCCTGAGGCGTGGAGAGAATGGAAATACCCAGCCCGCCCAAAACGCGCGGCACTTCGTCCACTCCCACATACTTGCGCAGACCAGGCTTGCTGACGCGCTTCACATCGGTGATCGCAGGCGTTTTACCCTGATACTTCAGCTTCACTTTGATCTGTGGCTTTTCATCCACGGAGACCACTTCGTAAGACCAGATATAACCTTCTTCCTGAAGGATGCGGGCCACTTCAGCCTTCAATTTCGAGAAGGGTGCAAGGGATTCATCCTTGGCGGAGCGGCTCGCATTTTTGATGCGGGTCAGAAAGTCTGAGATTGGGTCGGAGAGTACACTCATGTCGGTTCCTCGTGTCTGGAAAAATAAGTTGGCTTAGGCGGCGGCTTGTTCCTGCGTCTGCTGTTGGCCAGCAGGTGCGGGAGTCTTGCTGCGGAATGGCATACCGAGCGCGCGCAGCAACTCACGGGCATGTTCGTCAGTGGTGGCGTCCGTCACGAAGGTGACGTCAAAACCGAGGGAGCGCTTGATCTTGTCGAGCTCGATCTCAGGGAAAATGGACTGGTCGGAAATGCCCATCGTGTAGTTGCCACGGCCGTCAAAGGCACGGGGCGCAACACCGCGAAAGTCACGGATCTTCGGGATCGCTGTCTTCACGAGGCGCAGCATGAAATCATACATGCGGCGACCACGGAGGGTCACTTTCACGCCGATAGCTTCACCAGCGCGCAACTTGAAGTTGGCAATCGCCTTCTTGCTGAAGGTGATGATCGGCTTTTGCCCGGTGATCAGGCTCACGTCCTTCACTGCATCTTCGACCGCCTGCTTGCGATCAGTCTCCTTACCAACGGAGCAGTTAATGACGATTTTCTCCAGCTTGGGAACCTGATGGATATTGGTCAGGCCAAGTTCTTTTTGGAGATGGGAAACGATTTTGTCTTTGTAAAGCTGTTGCAGTTCTGGTTGCATAGAGATCACCCTGTTGGTTGTTCACCCCGCCACCCTCGAGCTTGGGCGGCGATTCGGGGGCCGGGAAGATGGCGAGTTACTTTTTCTTTTCAACAAGTTTCACATTAGAAATGTGAATTGGGGCTTCGCGCTCCGCGAATCCACCTTGTGGGCGGTCCTGGGAAGGCCGCACTGACTTCTTGATCATGTTCACGCCTTCGATAAGCACACGAGGGCCGGTGGTGTCGCTCTTTTTCACGACTTGAAGGACGGTGCCTTGGGAACCTTTATGGTCACCCGTAATCACCTCAACGAGGTCGCCTTTGCGGACGTGGGTCTTAATCTGGCTCATGGATGGAGAGAAATAGAGATAGGGTTGGGATGAGATTCCGGCTTAGAGAACCTCAGGGGCCAGGGAGACGATCTTCATGAAGTTCTTGTCGCGCAGTTCACGAGCGACAGGTCCGAAGATACGGCTACCACGGGGATTGTTGTCCTTGTCGATGATGACAATGGCGTTCTTGTCGAAGCGCAGGATCGAGCCATCGGAACGGCGGATCGGGGCGGCGGTGCGCACCACCACGGCGCGGACCACTTCACCCTTTTTCACCTGAGCGGTGGGGGTCGATTCACGCACGTGCGCGGTGATCACATCACCCACGCCTGCCGTACGCTTGTTCTTCTTGCCGATGACGCCGATCATCTCGGCCATCCGCGCGCCGGTGTTGTCGGCGATCGCGATTTCTGATTCCATCTGCAACATAGTCGTATTCCTCTTAAAAGTGTGTCGTGTCGTTAAACCTGAGTGAGTGATAGAGAGTCGGCAGATGTCGGCCAACTCCCGGAGCCGCTCGCTTCTTAGTGAGCCAGCACTTCGATGAGCTTCCAGCGCTTCAGCTTGCTGATTGGGCGGGTCTCTTCGATGCGAACTTTGTCGCCAATCTTGGCAACGCCCTCTTCATCATGGGCATAAAATTTGGACGTCATGCGCACGATTTTCTTGAACTTCGGGTGCGGCACGCGGCGCTCCACTTCCACAACGATGGTCTTATCCATCTTGTTTGAAACCACTTCGCCGACGCGGCTCTTGCGCACGACTTTGCGGGTTTCGGGGGTGGCGGCTTCTGTAGTAGTATCACTCATGATTCGGTCTCCGTGGTGTGGCTGGGTAGGGGCAAATTACTCGGCCGCTTTGGTGGTCTTCTTACGGGGGGCCTTGACGGCCTTCGCCTTCGGAGCGGCAGCAGCTTTCGCTGGCTTGGCGGCGGCGGATTTTTGAGGCGTCAGATTCAGACGGCGCTCGGAAATAATGGACTCCATGCGGGCCACCTCACGGCGCAAAGCCTTCAGGCGGGCGGGATTTTCCAACTGGCCGCTGGCCTGCTGGATCCTGGAACTCAGGGCGTCCTGCTTCAGCTCGCGACGGCGGCTGACCAGCTCTTCGCTCGTCATTTCACGGAGGTCTTTGATTTTCATATCGGTCTGGGCGGTGGCAAAAGGGTTGTCGGTCGGACGGGATTAGTGCTGCTGGGACTGGCGCGTCACGAAACGCGTGCGCACACCCAACTTGGCGGCTGCCAGGCGGCAGGCGTCTCGGGCCAGGGCTTCACTCACACCAGCCACTTCGAACAGCATGGTGCCGGGATAAATCACAGCGACCCAGAATTCTGGAGCACCTTTACCCTTACCCATACGGGTTTCAGGAGGACGGGCGGTGACGGGTTTGTGAGGGAAAATACGGATGAAAACGTTGCCTTTACGCTTGAGGTGACGGGTGATCGCCACACGGCAGGCTTCAATCTGCGTGTTCTTGATCCAACCGCGCTCAAGGGTCTGCAGGCCGAATTCGCCGTAGCTCACCTTGTTTCCACTGGTCGCATTTCCTGCGCGGCTTCCGCGATGGGTCTTGCGATGCTTCACTCTGCTGGGCAACATGGCCATGACTAGATTTCCTCCTTAGGGACGGTGTAAAATTTGTGTGTTGAGGGAATTGAGGGCTGAGATCAGACAATCGTCGTTACTCTGCGGCTGGGGCTGGAGCCGGCGCAGGGGCAGAATCACCACCACCGCCGCCACTGCCACCACCACGTGGGCCTGGGCCACTAGGACCACCAGGACCGCGATTGTTGCCGCCACGATAGTCACCACGATCACCACCAGTCCGGGGGCGATCTCCACGATCACGCCGTGGTGGACGACGGTCTTGTGTCGGGCTGGGTGCGCCTTCCACTTCTGGCTTGCGGTTCATCCAGCACTTCACGCCGATGATACCATACACCGTGTGAGCTTCGGCAAAGCCGTAGTCAATCGCGATACGAAGGGTTTGAAGAGGCACTTTACCTTGGCGGTATTGCTCGGCACGGGCAATGTCCGCACCACCGAGACGACCGGCGCAACGAATACGAATGCCATCAGCACCCATGTCCATGGCGGTTTGAATCGAACGCTTCATCGCACGGCGGAAAGAAATACGACGCTCAAGCTGAGTGGCGACGGCTTCTGCCACGAGTTGGGCATCCAGCTCGGCCTGCTTGATCTCGATGATATCAATCTTGACCTGCTTGCCACCGCACATGCGGGAGATCTCGCCGCTCATCACTTCGATTTCCTGACCTTTACGGCCAATCACCAAACCCGGGCGGGCGGTGTGCAACGTCACGCGAACCAGATTCCACGCGCGTTCGATCACGATCTTCGCCAATGCGGCAGAAGAGAGCTTGTTCTTAAGATACTTGCGGATCTCAAGGTCGCTGTGCAGGAAGTCGGCGAACTCCTTCTCCGAAGCATACCACTTGGAGCGCCAGTCTTTGGTGACGGCGAGGCGGAAACCGATTGGATTAACTTTCTGACCCATATGCTTTAAAAACTTCGATGTTGTTACCTGGGGCGGGATTAGGCTTTCTTAGCCGCCTTCGGCTTCGCGGGGGCTGCGACTTCTTCTGGCTTGGTATCAAGCACGACCGTGATGTGGCTCATGCGCTTTTTGATGGCACCGGCGGAACCGCGGGCACGTGGCATGATCCGCTTCAGCACCGGGCCCTTGGTGGCCGTGGCGCTCTTGATGAAAAGTTCATCTGCGTCCAGAGAGTGATTGTTCTCTGCATTCGAGATGGCAGACCGCAGCGTCTTGCCGATCAAAAGAGCGGCCTTCTTCGGTGTGAAATTCAGAATGCTGATGGCCTGAGAGACGGGCAGACCCTGGATAGCGCGCGCTACTTCGCGGACCTTTTGGTCCGACATGCGCGCATATTTGAGGACGGATTTAACTTCCATGACGTTGCTTATAGATTAACTGTTTTCTGCCTGGACCCGGCCGGTATCGCCGACTTTCACAGGGTCGTCTTTGCTGACCAATTCTTGGATAACGGCGCCGCAAACCACATTGCGCACGTCCACCACCATGGCGCGAGCCACGGGCTTATCCTGGCGGTAAACCATGAGCGGCATTCCAGCATGAACTCCATGCCGGGATCCCACATTGAACACGGCAATGCCGAGATCATCTTTGAGGCTGACAATGGTGGCATTCTGAAGATTGCCACCGGAAACAGGCTCTTCTTCGCTGGACTGCAGCTTGGCAAGAGCCTTCTGCGCGGCGTCCAAGCCGGTTTCAAGAGCCTTTTTAGCGTCATCCGTAGCGGAGCCGCTAGGAGACTTTGCCGCGGCCAGGGCCGCTTCTGACAGCGCCATCAACGCATCTGCCAGATTGCGCTTCTGCTCTTCCAGCACGCGGAGGTCGCTAAGCGCCGTAAGAAGGCGTTGCTGCAAGACGGCATTGGAAGAATCCAATGCAGCGACGCCCAAGCCTTCCATTTGCAGACTGATGCGCTCGTACGCTTCGCGGGATTGCTGCGCATCGCCGTTGGCACTGGCCGCATTCTCGGTCAGTGCGTTCATTTGCTCCTTCGCACGTTGCGCTTCCGTTTCCAGATCCGTGATCCGCGTTCCGGAAGCTTGCAGCGCCGTCTTCACTTCAAGCAGTTCCAGCGCCTCATTGGTCTGCCCCTGCACCTGACCAAGCGCCACCGCTGCCAGCGCGAGCGGCAGAAGAGCAGTCTTGGTTATGGAGACGAGGTGAATCATGAAAAGCGTTGGAGAAGAAAGAGAAGAATCTTGATTAGACTACTTGGAGACCTTGGCCGTGTGAGCGCCGTGGGTCTTGAACGTGCGGGTCGGGGAGAACTCACCGAGGCGATGTCCCACCATGTTTTCCGTCACATACACACTGACGAAATCTTTGCCGTTGTGAACCAGGAAGGTGTGGCCGACGAAGTCAGGCGTGATCATCGAGGCGCGAGCCCAGGTCTTGATGGGGCGTTTCTGCCCGGCATCATTGAGCGTGTCAATCTTGAACAAGAGCTTCTGATTGACGAATGGTCCTTTTTTAAGTGAGCGTCCCATGGTAGGAAAAGTGAGTCAGTTGAATTCAGCCTGGTGGGTTATTTGCCTTTACGGCCCTGCACGATCAGGCGGTTGGAGTACTTCTTCTTGTTGCGGGTCTTCTCGCCCTTGGCGTGACCCCATGGGCTCAGCAAGTGCTGACGACCACCACCGGATTTGGATCGGCCTTCGCCACCACCGTTCGGGTGATCGATCGGGTTCATACACATACCGCGCACAGTTGGGCGGGTACCCTTCCAGCGAGTGCGGCCAGCCTTACCACTGACGACATTCATATGCTCCACGTTGCCGACTTGACCGATGGTCGCATAGCAGGTGGCGAGGATCTTGCGGATTTCGCCGGAAGGAAGACGCACCAGAGCGTAGTTGCCTTCGCGGTTGGAAAGGATGGCGGCTTGGCCAGCAGAACGGGCAATCTGACCACCTTTGCCAGGTGTCAACTCGATGTTGTGGATCTGCGTACCAAGAGGAACCTTGCTCAGCGGAAGAGCATTGCCGATTTCAGGCAGCGCTTTCTCACCGGCCGTCACCTTGGCGCCGACCACGAGATTCGCGGGGGCCAGGATGTAGCTCTTCTGGCCGTCCTTGTATTCGATCAAAGCAATGCGGGCCGAACGATTCGGATCGTATTCGATCGCGATCACGTTGGCTGCCTCATCACGGCGGGAACGCTTGAAATCGATCAGGCGGTAACGGCGCTTGTGACCACCACCGATATGACGGCAAGTGATACGGCCCGTGTTGTTACGACCACCAGATTTACGCAAGGCCACGGTCAGGCCGCGCTCAGGCTTGGACTTCGTGATTTCATCAAAACTTGGCCACTCTTTGTAGCGGTTTGATGGCGTGTTGGGCTTGTAGGTTGAGAGAGCCATACGCTTTTAAAAGGGGAAAGAAATTCTTACTGAAACGGAACTTGAGGGAATGGAAGGGCAATTAGACGAGGTCAATTTTCTCGCCTTCCTTAAGACGAACGATCGCCTTCTTCCAATGATTGGTCCGGCCAAAGTCCGCGCGGCGTTCGCGCTTCTTTTTGCCTGCCACATTCAAGGTGCGGACACCGATGACCTTCTTGCCAAACACGCTTTCAACGGCGCGCTTGATCTCGATCTTGTTCGCCTTTGGGTCGACCACGAACACGTACTCGTTGTTCTTCTCACCGAGAAGGGTCGCCTTTTCGCTGAGGCGGATGGTTTTGATAACTTGATAGAGGTCTTTCATGGTTAGGCGGTCCTCTCGGCTAGGGTTGCAAGGGCTTCTTCAGTTACGACGATCTTGGAATAAGCGAGCAGATGCTCGGCATTCACATCGTGAGCAGAAACAAGCAGGACGTTTTGGACATTGCGGCCGCTGCGGAAAGTTGCTTCATCAAAGTTACCGACGACCAGCACCTTTCTGCCGTCCGTGAGAGCCTCAATGGCCTTCACAAAGGACTTCGTTTTGCCGTCGTTGACAGCAAAGCTGGAGGTGGAGAGGACGTCGCCATCAGAGATACGGGCAGTGAGAGCCGTGCGGAACGCCAGGGACTTCACCTTCTTCGGGATGCGCTGGGAGTAATCACGAGGGCGTGGGCCAAAGACCACACCACCACCGACCCAGATTGGGGAACGAGCGCTGCCCATACGAGCGCGGCCGGTACCCTTCTGCTTCCAGAGTTTCTTGCCGCTACCGGCGACTTCTGAACGGTTCTTCGTGCTGGCGGTGCCCTGACGACGATTGTTCGCGTAAGCCACGATCGCGTCATGCAGAGCCTGTTGACCCTTGCCAGCTTCCACAAGCTGCAAGTTGGCCTGCTTGGCCGCATCCAAAGTTAATACACTATTTGCCATGATGAAAATTCCTCCTCTAGACTAGGGACTATGCGCTGACTGCAGCCTTCTTCGTTTTCTTGGCCGGGCGGATGATCACATACGCACCCTTGTGGCCAGCGACGGCACCCGAGACCAGCAACACGCCATCTTCCGGACGGCTTTGAATGATCTGCAGATTCTGCGTCGTGCGGCGGTACACACCATGACGGCCAGGCATCTTCTGATTCTTCCAAACGCGGCCTGGGGTCAGACGGCAACCGATGGAACCTGTCCGGCGGTGCATCATGTGACCATGGGAAGCAGGCTGACCGGAGAAGTTGTAACGCTTCATGACGCCGGAGAAACCTTTGCCCTTGGTCGTGCCGATCACGTCCACATAGTCGCCAGCGGCGAAACGATCTGCACCGGTTTCGCTACCCACTTCGGGCACTTCGCCTTCTGTGCGGAACTCACGCAGCACATACTTTGGCTTGGCGCCAGCCTTCTTAAAGTGACCAACAAGCGGCTTGGTAGTGCGGGATTCCAACTTGTCGTTGAATCCAAGCTGTACGGCGCTGTAACCATCATTCTCGACCGTCTTCACCTGCACCACCTGGTTGCCAGAGACTTCGATCACGGTCACCGCCGTGGCGCTGCCGTCGTTGTTGTAAATCTGGGTCATCCCCAGTTTTTTGCCTATCAATCCAATGCTCATGGCGGGTCTCCTGTGACGAAATTAACTAGGTTAGATGCGGATGGTGATGTCCACACCGGAGGGAAGATTCAGCTTCTTCAGCTCATCTACCGTGCGGGCGGTCGGGTCCACGATGTCCAGCAGGCGCTTGTGCGTGCGGATTTCAAACTGATCCATGGACTTCTTGTCCACGTGGGGGGAGCGGTTCACCGTGAACTTCTCGATGCGGGTCGGCAGAGGAATCGGACCCGCCACTTTAGCGCCTGTGCGCTTGGCTGTTTCCACGATCTCAGCCGTGCTCTTGTCGAGAACGCGGTAGTCGTAAGCCCTGAGGCGGATTCTGATGCGTTGATTTTGCATGGTAAAATTCTCCCGGAAATTGAAATTAGTATTGCTTAGGCCTTCTTGCCGCTGCGTTGCTCGACGATTTGATCCACGATCTGCTGAGGCACCTGCTCGAAGTGCGAAGGAGTCATAGAGTAGTTGGCACGTCCACTGGACAGCGTGCGGATGGTGGTGCTGTAGCCGAACATTTCAGCCAGGGGCACTTCCGCCTTCACGATGTTAACGTTGTTGCGGCTGTCGATCGCAGTGATGCGACCACGGCGGCGGTTAAGGTCACCCATGATATCACCCTGATATTCTTCAGGCATGGTGCACTCTACCGCCATGATTGGCTCCATCATGATGCATTTGGCTTTCTTCAGCGCGTCTTTCACCGCGAAGATTGCCGCCATCTTGAAGGCGTTTTCGTTGGAGTCCACGTCGTGGCTGGATCCGTCGACAATATCAACATGGATATCGACGACTTCGTAGCCTGCGATGATGCCATTCAGCATGGCTTCATTCACGCCGGACTTACAGGCGTTGATGTATTCCTTGGGAATCGTGCCGCCGACAACCTTGTTTTCGACACTAACGCCCTTGCCACGCTCATTGGGGGCAACCTTGATGATCACGTGACCATACTGACCACGACCACCGGACTGTTTCACCAGCTTGCCTTCGCCATCGGCCGCTGCCGTGAGGGTTTCGCGATAAGCGATCTGAGGTTTGCCAGCGTTGGTGTCCACCTTGAACTCTCGCAGCATACGGTCGCGCAAGATTTCCAAGTGAAGCTCACCCATACCAGCGATGATCGTCTGGCCGGTTTCTTCATCCGTGCGCACCACAAATGTCGGATCCTCGTCGGAGAGGCGCTGCAGAGCGATCGCCATCTTCTCCTGGTCGGCCTTGCTTTTCGGTTCCACAGCCATGCTGATAACAGGCTCTGGGAATGATGGTGGCTCGAGAAGGATATCGTAATCGTCTTCAGCCAGAGTATCACCCGTGGTGACGTTCTTGATGCCGACCATGGCGGCGATGTCGCCGGAGTAGCAGCAGTCGATGTCCTTGTGCTGCGCGGCCTGAATCTGAATCAAACGGCCGACACGCTCAGTCTTGCGAGTGCGAGGGTTATAAACAACGTCGCCCTTTTTCACGGCGCCGGAATAAACGCGGAAGAACACCAATTTACCGACGAACTTGTCGCTCCAAAGCTTGAACGCCAGAGCAACGAACTTCGCCTTGTCATCAGGCACCGCCTGAATCTTGATCTCATGGTTAAGAGCGCTCTGCCCTTCTGCTGGCGGAATGTCTAAAGGACCTGGAAGATAATCAACAACGGCGTCAACGAGATACTGAACACCCTTGTTTTTGAAAGCAGAACCACCCGCCATCGGGATGATCTTCAAGCCGATAACTGCACGGCGGAGAGCCGCTTTGATATCAGAAACACTGATCGGCTTTTCCTCAAGGAACATGGTGCCGATTTCATCGTCCACGTTGCAAAGCTCTTCGACCAGACCGTCATAAGCGAGGTCAGCCGTGGCGATTTCGTCGCCCTCAAGTTCGCGGACATGGTACACGGAACCAAACTTGTCATCGTCAGAGAAAATGACCGCCTTCTTGTTGATGACGTCGATCTGACCCTTCAGGGAATCTTCTGCGCCAATCGGGATAAGAACAGGCCAGGCATTTGCGCCGAGCTTGGTGCGGACGTCTTCGACGACACGCTGGAAGTTTGCACCCGTGCGGTCCATCTTGTTGACGAACGCAATCCGAGGAACGCCATACTTTTCAGCCTGACGGAAAACCGTCTCAGACTGCGGCTGCACACCGGCCACACCGCAAAGCACGAAGATGGCGCCGTCCAGCACGCGGAGGGAACGCTCAACTTCAGCGGTGAAGTCCACGTGACCAGGGGTATCAATGATATTGATACGGATATCCTGGCTTTCGAAATTCTTGTAGATCTCCTTCTCAGGAAGCTGCTTCCACTTCGTGGTCACAGCGGCGGACGTGATCGTAATGCCGCGCTCTTTTTCCTGCTCCATCCAGTCCGTAGTGGCGGCGCCATCATGCACCTCACCGATCTTGTGGATCATGCCGGTGTAGAAAAGGATACGCTCAGTCAGCGTCGTTTTACCGGCGTCGATGTGCGCGCAGATACCGATGTTGCGCGTACGCTCGAGCGGATATTCGCGATTGGGGGAATTGAGATTGGCGTTGGCGTCAGCCATGGGACAGAAAACAGTAGAGTGGACGAAAAACGTAAAAGAGACGGAATCTGACCCGGGGCGCCGGGTCAGCTATCTGACTACCAGCGGAAGTGAGCGAAGGCGCGGTTCGCTTGCGCCATCTTATGCACGTCATCACGCTTGCGGATGGCGTTGCCCTGATTGCCGGCCGCATCCTTGAGTTCATTGGCCAAGGCGCGATGCATCGGCGTACCTTTGCGATTGCGGGCGAAATTAACGATCCAGCGCATAGCCAGAGATTCGGAACGAGCTGGGGCCACTTCAAGCGGCACCTGATAGGTGGCGCCACCTACGCGGCGGGACTTTACTTCCACGCGAGGCTTTGCGTTTTCAATGGCGCGATTGAAAAGCTCGAGCGGATCCACCGCGTCGGACTTGCTGTTCAAGTCATCAATGGCGGCATACACAATGCGCTCAGCCAGCGACTTTTTGCCGTCAGCCATGATGCGATTGATGAGGTGGCCAACCAACTCGCTGTCATAGCGGGAGTCTTTGACGATGGGCTTTACGAAAACGCGTTTTCTGCGGGACATAAAATAAGAAGGCTAAATAGGTTCCAGGTGGGAGTCGTAAGAGCAGACTTACTTTTTCTTGCCGGTAGGAGCGGCGACTTGGCCGGGCTTCGGACGCTTGGCGCCGTACTTGGAACGTCCACGGCGGCGCTTATCAACGCCAAGGCAGTCGAGGGAACCACGGACAATGTGGTAACGAACACCCGGCAAATCCTTCACACGACCGCCGCGCACCAGCACGATGGAGTGCTCTTGGAGATTGTGACCTTCACCACCGATGTAGGCTATGACTTCATGCCCATTCGTGAGGCGAACTTTGGCAACCTTACGAAGAGCGGAGTTCGGCTTCTTCGGTGTGCGCGTCATGACTTGGAGGCAAACTCCGCGGCGTTGCGGGCAGTTTACAAGCGCAGGGGACTTGGATTTGACAGCCTTGTCTTTGCGGCCATGGCGCACGAGTTGATTGATGGTGGGCATATCTACGATGTCAAAGATTCGCGTTTCGCTATCAGCCGCGATACGGAGAGACACGTCGCCCTTGTAGGCGCGCATGTTATCCGGAGCCGCTCCCGATAGAAAAGCCCGCCTTCGCGGGCTTAAAAACACTTCCTTTCCTGCGAGCAGGGCGGGTCGTGGGGTGGGGAGATTACTAGGCTCCGCCAGTCTCGCAAGAGGTTTTTTGACTTTTTCAGTCTCTTTTTCGAGGAGCGCCTAGCGGAAAGTGGGGCGGTTCACTCCAAAAGTCGCATTTTCAGGCTTCCTGCGGGGCTCCTGACCTCTTCACAATCAACACCGTGAGATCGTCCGAAGGCTCCATGTTGCCGCTATGGGCCCGCACATCCTCCGTTACCAGTTGGGTCAGCTGTTCCACTGACATTTGGTAATTCTCGACCAGGAGCGCCTCAAATTTCTCCAGCGTGTAGATCTGGTGATCGGAATTGAAGGCCTCGGTGACGCCGTCGGTGTAGCACACCAACTTGTCTTCGGGCTTTAAAACGAATTTTTCGCTGGCGAAAACCATGTTCGGCACAATGCCGAGCGCCGGATTCCGCGCGGTCTTGAGCGCCTCACACTTCCCGTCCTGCGTCAGCAGCAGCGGCGGCAGGTGACCCGCATTGCAGAGTTCCAGTTCGCCCGTCCGGACATCCATCACGGCGTGGAACAACGTCACGAACATGCCCGTGTGTGTCTCCCCGCAGAGCGCCTGGTTAACCCGGGCCATCATCTCCGCCGCGGAGCGTTCCGGGGCGGCATAGCCCTTAAAAAGGGTCTGCGTCATCGCCATGAAGAGCGCGGCCGGCACGCCTTTGCCGGAAACGTCGCCGATTAGGAGGGAAAGGCGATTCTCATCGAGAAAGCGATAATCGTAAAAATCTCCACCCACCTCGCGAGCCGGCTGGATGATGGCGTGCAGAGAGACATCCGCCCCTTTATGGAAGTGGCTGTGCGCCGCCCATTCCTTCGGCAGCATGCTCATCTGGATGCGCCGCGCGGCGTTCAACTCCCCTGCCATGCGCTCCTTCAGCGTGGTGGTGTATTTCAGTTCCTCCATCCGCATCTTCAGGTCTCGCGTCATTTTATGGAAAGCCGAAGCCAGTTCCCTCACCTCCTGGATGTTGACATCCTCGCTGAGCCGCATATCCAGGTCGCCTTCAGAGATCTTTCGCGCCACCCCGGCCAGACGCGTGATGGGTTTCGTCACCGAATGGGCGATGAAATAAAGCACTCCCACGAGAAGGACAATTCCCAGCAGCCCCACCCCAATGACTTTTAGCAGCGATCGGTAGGCTGGCCTCATCACCTCTTCCGCCGGATAGACCAGAGCGAGCGTGAAGTCTCCGTTTGGCACCGAGGCAAAGGCCACCCACGCCTGGCGGTTCATTACTGGCTCGGTAGCCATCACAAAGCCCTCCGTATTTCCCATGAGCACCTTTGCGAGTTCCACGTTGTCTTGCTGCAATGTGCCCTTCATGACCTTATCAGCCTTTGGATGGGAGAGGTATCGGCCCTCCGGACTGATAAGAAAGGCATAGCCTGTCTCCGCGACCTTGATCATGGCTAGATCCGCCACCAGCCGATGCAGTGAAATGTCGATCGTGGCGACACCCCAGAATTTACCAGCATCTGGCATATTGGCTGGTCGCATGAAGGGCACGGATCGCGTCGTCATCAGCACATTGCCGCCGCCCTCATCAAAATACGGCTCGGTCCAGATGGCGTGCCCCAGCTTTTTCGGCTTCTGATACCAGTCCCACTCAAAGTGGTTGTAGTCAGGTGGCACGATCTGCGTATAGACCGGCACATCCTTGTCCCAATAGGCATAGGGGCAAAAGTTCACCTTCTCCGGATAAAAGGAATTCGCTTCGAATCCCATGCAGCTCCCATAAATAAGGTCCCGATTCTTCGCCACTACGTTGGTCAAATAGATCTTGAGCGTTGCCTCGTCTCGCAACGCGCCGCTCTCCAGGATACGCGCATGCATGTCCGGGATGCGAGCCGCTTCGGCCAGCGCTCGGTCCAAACGAAAGGCTTCGATGCGCGCCAAGTCCTGAGCAGCTTCCTTCGTGCGATCCTCCGCCGAGCGAAAATCTCTCACTCCCAGCCAAGTTAACGCGGCTCCCAGAATTAGCAGGGCTGGAAGCCCCACCAGAATGACCAATCGGGTGCTTAGAGAGCCAGTGATGACAGGAATTCGCGCCACAAATGACGGCTATGCCGCCCGTGAGGCAGCAAGATTCATGCCCTCTAGCGCAGTGCTCCGATCCGAATACAAGGTCAGGATCCGGTCAAAACCGATGGTTTCAAACACCAGCCTTACATTCGGTACGAGGCTGCAGAAAGCCAGTATCCCACCATTTTGTTCCAACTTTTTGGCAGCCAAGAGGAACACCCGAAGCCCAGCGCTATTGATGTAGTCGAGATTGCTGCAGTCCAGCAGCAGATCCTTCACCGAACCGTCCAGCATTGCCATAATCCGAGTTTCCAGATCCGCGGAGTTCACACTATCCACCTGGCCGCTCAAGGTGACGACGGTGATATTCCCAACTTGCTCGTCTATCAGTGTCATAGGAGGAACGTGAATGATTAAGCGACTCGCTTTGTCATCTTCAGCACATTGCGCCGCCCGACGCGGCTATACAAAATTTGATCCATGAAACTTCTCGCTAGGTGGATCCCCAAACCTCCTGGGTCGCGGTCCTGCAGAGAGGCACAGGTATTCGGGATCGGAATTTCCAGCGGATTAAACGCGCAGCCGTCGTCCTCAATTTCAGCGAGTACCTGACCAATTTCAGTCTTCAGCCGCAGAATAATCTCGTGCGCCCGTGGATCCCGCTTTCCTGCATGCACCACAATGTTGGTGACCAGCTCATCCAGGGAGAGACTTACCATGAAGACCGCATCCTCCGGCACGTTGTGCCAGTGACCAAATTCCCGCACCATCTGGTTGAGACGTTCGGTCTCATACAGATTTACATCGAGTATGGTGCTTAGACTACCTTGCTTCATTTCTGCGGCGCGGGGCCGTACCCTACCACGTATGACCCGTGGTGCGCAAGTGCCAACCTGCGCGCGCCAGCAGATGCCGCATTCCCGGCATTTGGATGACAAATCGGCGGTGCATCGCGAAAAGAGGGTGACTTCCGGCTGTTCCGCTTGACGCTGCATCCCCTGTTTCTATATCTAGGCCACCCGCTCCCGGACAAATCTGGATAACTCCCTCCCCCTCAGGATACGGACTGATCCAACCGCCAGTGGCCCCTCTGCAGGTAGCGCCTCTCCGCATCCATCATGAACATTCACGAATATCAGGCCAAGGAACTCTTCGAAAAATTCGGCGTTGCCACTCCCGCAGGAAAGGTGGCCTCCACCGTGGCTGAAGCCAGCACAGCCGCTCGCGACATTGGCGGCTCGGGCCTCGTCGTTAAGGCTCAAATCCACGCAGGTGGTCGCGGCAAAGGCACCTTCAAGAACGGCTTCAAAGGCGGTGTCCACGTCGTGGACTCCACCGAACAAGCCAAAGATATGGTGGATAAAATGCTCGGCCAGACCCTGGTCACCCACCAGACCGGCCCTGAGGGCAAGCTCGTCAGCAAGGTCCTCATCGCCAAGTCCGTCGATATCAAAAAGGAATATTATTTCGCCATCCTCTTTGACCGAGGCACCAGCCAGCACGCCATCATTGCCAGCACCGAAGGCGGCATGAGCATCGAAGAAGTCGCGGAGCACACCCCGGAAAAGATTTTCAAGGAACTCGTCCACCCGACCCTTGGCCTCCAAGGCTACCAGTGCCGCAAGATCGCAGCTTCCCTCGGTCTCAAGGGCTCCCTCGCCAATCAGGCGGTGAAACTCTTCACCGCCCTCTGGAATCTTTATCTCAAATCTGATTGCTCTCTCGTAGAGGTCAATCCCTTGGCGGTCACGAAGGATGACCAGGTTGTGGCTCTGGACGCAAAGTTCAATTTTGACGACAACGCCCTCTACCGTCAAAAAGACGTCATGGCCATGCGGGACACTTCCGAAGAAGACCCCCGTGAAGTCGCCGCCAGCAACTACGGCCTGAACTACATCGGGCTGGAAGGCAATATCGCCTGCCTCGTCAATGGTGCCGGCCTTGCCATGGCCACCATGGACATCATCAAATTCCACGGCGGTGAACCAGCCAACTTCCTTGACGTGGGCGGTGGCGCCACCAAGGAGCAGGTCACGGCGGCGTTCAAGATCATCCTCGGCGACCCTAATGTGAAGGGTATCCTCGTGAACATCTTCGGCGGCATCATGGATTGCAACATCATCGCCACCGGCATCGTGGCCGCTGCACAGGAAGTCTCCCTGACCATCCCGCTCGTCGTGCGTCTGGAAGGCAACAACGTTGCCGCTGGCAAGTCTACCCTCGCCAGCAGCGGTCTCGCCATCACCACGGCCGACGACCTCACCGACGCCGCCAGCAAGATCGTCGCGGCCGTCAAGGCGGGGGCTTAATCTGCACCGCCCACTAGTAACCGTCCGGCCCCTCGCTTTTTATGAAAGTCATCGAGATCGCCTTCTCCTGCTACCCTGTCACCGACATGGCCCGTTCGAAGAAGTTTTATGAAGAGGTCCTGGGGTTAAACTGCACCATGGATACCGACATGGGGGCCGAGGGACATTGGGTGGAATTCGATATTGCCGGCGGCACGCTTGGCCTCGGCAGATGGCCCGGGTGGGAGACCACCCCCCAAGGCTGCACGGTCGGTCTTGAAGTCGAAAACTTCGACGAAGCGGTGGAATCCATCAAAGCCTCCGGCGCCAAAATCAATATGGGTCCGATGGAAACCCCCGTATGCCACATGCTGATGATCGGCGATCCCGACGGCAATCCTCTCATCATCCACAAACGCAAGCCCGGCCATTCCTGATCCGCTTTCTCGCTCGTTTTTTCATCCTATCTCCTCGCTTCCTTTATTATTCACATCCGCTCTAGCTCTAGACTCTCATGGCCATTCTCGTTGATAAAGACACACGTATCCTGGTGCAAGGCATCACTGGTTCCTTCGGTTCCACCCATGCCAAGGCTTCCCTGGACTACGGCACGCAACTCGTTGCAGGCGTAACTCCTGGAAAAGGTGGGCTCACCTTCGACCACGGCTCCTATAAAGTGCCGATCTTCGATACCGTCGCGGAAGCCGTCAGAGAAACCGGCGCGACCGTCAGCGTCATCTTCGTTCCCCCACCCTTCGCCGCAGACGCCATACTGGAAGGCGTGGACGCTGGCCTCGACCTTGTTGTCGCCATCACTGAAGGCATCCCGGTCAATGACATGATCCGCGCCAAGTCCGTCATGGTCGGCAGCAAGACCCGCCTGATCGGCCCGAACTGCCCCGGCCTCGTCACTCCCGGCACCGGCGAGAAATCCCACGGCGGCTGCCGTATCGGCATTGCCCCTGGCTACATTCACAAGCGTGGAAACGTCGGCGTCGTCTCTCGCTCCGGCACTCTCACCTATGAGGCCGTCTGGCAGCTCACCACCCGCGGTTACGGGCAGAGTACCTGCGTCGGCATCGGTGGCGATCCCGTCAATGGCACCAGCCACCTCGACGTCCTCAAAATGTTCAACGAGGACCCCGAAACCGAAGCCATCATCATGATCGGTGAAATCGGCGGCAACGCCGAAACCGAAGCCGCCCGCTGGGCCAAGGATAACTGCAAAAAGCCCATTGCCGGCTTCATCGCCGGAGCCACCGCTCCTCCCGGACGCCGCATGGGTCACGCTGGCGCCATCGTCGGTGGTGACGAAGACACCGCCCAAGCCAAAAAGCGCATCCTCGCCGACTGCGGCATCGCCGTTGCCGACTCTCCGGCTGACATGGCTTCCACCCTCCTCAAAGCCTGGGGTAAAGCGTAATCTGGCGCCAAGGTAAAATCACACTACCTCTAAAAGGCAATCGGCTCACACCGGTTGCCTTTTTGTTTCGAGTTCGCGCTAACGAATTCATCTCGGACGGCTCGACCCCACAACAAACGAAACACCAATATCATCTCTCAATCCAAAATCATCAGTCTGATTCGGACCGTCTGACCAGATAACACAATCGGCTTTGACCTTGCGATCACCGAGCCGAACCCACCCATCGTCATCATGATCCATAAAAAAGTGATATTCCCGCCCCCACCCATCCATTTGTTCTCCGGCAGGGACATCCCAAAAGACTATTTTATCTGAATTCCTCCGCTCTGGACTGGGGTTCACGGCATTTAAGTCATGCCCGAGCGTCGTGCTGAATTGATACTCTCTCTCTGGACTATTGATCGGCAGACGATCATAGTGCTCGGCAAATTTTTGGATGGCCGTTCGAGCGTCCATGATATCCGCTTTGGTTTTTAGAACTCTGATCGATTCAAAGATCGGCAAATCTGGCAAGCGATGCACCGGCCACCTCGCAAACCGATTCAGGTACGACCTCGCACCGACGATCAAAGTAATCCCTAGCGCGAGGATGGCTACTGCTGCCCACAATAGGGCCTTTTTGTTTTTGGTGATCGCTGACGACGGCATCGCTCAACTCATTACAATAGTAGGCTGAATACGCGAGCATATCGAGGACTAACACCACTTTGGTCGACCTCGAATTTTACCTGGAAAATAACGTCCGAGCCATCGTAGATACTCTCCCTCTTTTCCCAGCCACCCTTCCGCCCCGTCTAGCTTTCCCATGGTCATCTCGTTTTTCTCCCAGTGCCTCGGCAAACTCATCCACACTTGCGCGACCTCCTGCCTCAGCCTCGGCGCTGTCCTTTCCCTCTTTCTACCAGCTGACGCCAGCGCCCAATCACCCCCCGCTCCCAAACCTCTCTACCAGAGCCCCATCATCACCCCTGCCAAGGAACCTCGCCTGACAAGCATCAGCGTTGACCTGAAAGGCGCCAAGGAACTCTACCTTGTCGTCCGGTCAGGCGATTCGATCAGTTGCGACTGGTCGGACTGGATTGAGCCGAAGCTCATCATGGCGGACGGTAGCACGAAGGACCTCACGGGAGTGAAGTGGAAATCCAGCGAATCCCCTGTCGGCGGCACGCAGATCGGCCGATCCTACGGTGGCGGGCAGCTTCAGGTCAGCGGACAGATCTTCCGCAACGGCATCGGCGTTCACGCGGACTCCAGCATTGCGTACGACCTTCCGGCAGGTGCCGTGAAGTTCGAAACCCAAGTCGCCCTGGATGACGGTGCCATGATTCGCAGCGGCAAGACCAGCGATGCCTCCGTACAGTTTGAAGTTTATTCCGAGAAGCCACTGCCCCCGGAAGTCGCAGATGCCGGCCCTCCACTGGTTCCACTTGATCTGTTCTCTGTGCCGGATGGCCTCGAAGTGACCGTGTGGGCCGCCTCACCCATGGTGCGGAACCCCACCAACATCGACTTCGATGCCCAGGGCCGTCTCGTCGTCGCCGAAGGCGTAAACTACCGTGGCCAAAGAGGTCGCGATCCCAAAGGTGACCGCATCGTCATCCTCGAAGACACCAAAGGCGCGGGTCAGGCGGACAAGATGACCGTCTTCCTTCAGGACAAAGAATTCGAGGCCCCACTGGGCATTGCTGTCCTCGAAAACCAATACATCGTCTCCCAGCCGCCGAACCTCCTTGTTTTCACCGACACCGATCGGAATGGCATCTTCGATCCCGCCAAAGACAAGAAGGACGAACTCCTCACCGGCTTTAACGGCCGTCAGCATGACCACAGCCTGCACAGCGTCACCGTCGGACCGGATGGCCAGTGGTATTGGAACCAGGGCAACACGGGCGCAAAATTCACGGACCGCTCCGGCAAGACCTTCGCCATGGGCAGCCCCTACATGCTCCAGGAAATCGCGGGCCAGAAAAGCGATGACGGCCACATCTGGATCGGCGGCTTCCTCGCTCGCATGAATCCCGACGGCACGCAGGTCAAAATCCTCGCGCACAACTTCCGCAACAGCTACGAGCAGACCGTCACCTCGATTGGCGACATTTTCCAAAGCGATAACGACGACCCGCCCGCCTGCCGCGTCACGCCCGTCCTTGAAGGGGGCAATGCCGGCTTCGCTTCGGTCGATGGCAAACGCTCCTGGGGCGCCGACAAACGTCCCGGCCAGGATACCCCCACCGCCGAATGGCGTCAGGAAGATCCCGGCGTTATGCCCGCGGGCGATATCTACGGCGGCGGTTCACCTACCGGCGTAGCCTATTATGAAAACGGTGCCTTGGGTGACCAATGGCGCGGCCTCCTTCTCGCCTGCGAAGCCGGCAAGAACGTCGTCTTCGGCTACCTGCCCAAGCCCGATGGCTCGGGCTTCAAAATGGAGCGATTCGACTTCATCACCTCCAACAAAGAGAAGGCTTACGCCGGGTCCGACTTCCTTGGCGGCAAACCCAGCGGCGAGCTCAAAACCAAGTTCCGCCCCAGCGATGTCTGCGTCGGCCCCGACGGCGCGATCTATGTCGCCGACTGGTTTGATGCGCGCGTGGGTGGTCATGGGACGCTCGATAAAGGCATGACCGGAGCCATCTACCGCATCGCCCCGAAAGGCTTCAAGCCAAACGTCCCCAAGCTGAATCTGACAACCACAGAGGGCCAACTTGCAGCCCTGCAAAGCCCTGCTGTAAACATCCGCAACAGCGGCTTCACCCGCCTCAAAGCCCAAGGCGAGAAAGCCGTCCCTGCCGTTGCCGCGCTTCTCGATGACACCAATCCCTACCTCGCGGCAAGAGCCATTTGGCTTCTCGCTCAGATGGGTCCGTCTGGTATCGCCAAGGTCGAGCCACTCCTCGACCACAAAGACGACGGCGTCCGCCTCGTCGCCTACTGTGCCCTGCGTCAGGCACACGGCCAGGACATCGTGAAGCTCGCCGCCAAAGCAGCGCAGGATTCCTCCGCAGCCATTCGTCGCGATGCCGCCGTCTCTTTGCGCGATATCCCTGCTGCGGGTTCCCTGGAAATCCTCGCCCAAATTGCGAAGCAATACGATGGCAAGGACCGCACTTACCTCGAGGCGTTCGGCATCGGCGCCACCGGCAAGGAAGCCGAACTCTACGCCGCTCTCTCCAAGGCCCTCGGCTCTGCTCCCGACTCCTGGACTCCCGCCTTCACTGGCCTCGCTTGGCGTCTGCACGTCCCCGCCGCAGTTCCTGACTTCAGGAGCCGCGCGCTCTCCGGCAAGCTCGACGAAGCGGAACTCAAACAGATGCTTACCGCCCTGGCTTTCGTGGACAGCAAAGGCGCTGCGGACGCCATGATGGAGATCGCCAACACGAAAGGCTTTCCCAACAAGAACCTTGCCATGTGGTGGCTCATGAACCGCAAGAACAACCTGTGGAAGGACTACAACGTCGAAGCCGGCATGAAGACCCTGGGTCTCTATGATCCAGACAAGGTCAAACTGGTCGCCTTCGAAATGCCACCCGCCGTCCCCAACGCCCCGACCCTTGCCCCCACTGAGATCGCCAAGCTTAAAGGCAACGCCACCATGGGCCAGGCCCGCGTCGCACTCTGCTACACCTGCCACAAGGTCGGTGCTGCTGGTGTCGAATTTGGCCCCGATCTAACCACTTACGGCAGACAACAAACCACCGACGTCATTATCTCGAATATCGCCACCCCATCCGCCGATATCTCTCATGGCTTTGAAGGCAGCGAGATCAAGACGAAGGATGGCCTCACCATTACCGGCATGGTCCTCTCCGACAGCGACCCCGTCATGATCAAGTGCATGGGCGGCATCGTCCAATCCGTTCCCCGTTCTCGCATTGCCTCCCAAAAGAAGCTGCCACGCTCCCTCATGTATGACCCCGCCATGCTCGGCCTCGATGCCCAAGCCATCGCTGACATCGCAGCCTATCTGAAATCACTGTAGGTCACACTGACAATCTCAATCACTCACCCACAACGGTTCCAACGTCCCTGACGCAAGTAGAACGAGTTTCCGAACTCGTTCGGCAAGCTCCTGAGTCTCATTACTCTACCCAACCGCCTCAACACACCCACTACCCCGCCTTCCCGGTGCCTCACCGCAAATCTAAACACACCAGATCCCCGGCGTTGTTCTTGCACAACAACCGATGCTGGCTCAGCACCGGCAACACATAACCCTTCCCTGGCAACACTTGCGCCTGGTGCAGAATCTCCAAGCCCGCTTCCCCCGGTTTCGCGAGCACGACTTCGCCCGCATTCGTCAGCACGATGAGATGCCCATCACTCAGGATTGCGGTGCCCTTCTCGATCTGGTCACTCGTCCACACGGCCTTGCCCGTGGCCAAATCCAGGCAACGCAAATCCTTCACCCCACGCTTCTGATCGTTGAAAACAATCAATTTGCCATCCCACGGCACTCCAGAATTAAAGAGCAGGCCCAAGTCGCGGTCCGTCCATGCGGGCGTGAGCTTGTTGTTATCAAAGGTCAGCACCGTGCTGCCCTCGGCTCCCGTGTGCGAGATAAACACCTTGTTCCCCTGTATATAGGGCGTTGCGCAGTTGCTGAAATCCCGCGTCGTCGTTGCATAGCTCGCGAGTTGATCGCCCGAGATCGGATCGAGTATCGTGAGTGCTTCGCCTTTGAAGAGCACCAGTGCTCCGCCGTTCGTGCCAAATGAGGCAAACGCCGGCGTCGCATAGCCTGCCTCACCCTTGCCCTTGGCCCAGAGTGTTTTCCCATTTTTTTGATCCAGGCATACGGTCGAATTCACATCGCCGCCTGCATCCAGAAACACATAGCCACACTTCGCTAGCACGCTGTTTGAGTATCCGTAAACAGGCCGCTTCCCTTGAAAATCCTTCACCAGATTTTTCTGCCAGATCACCGTCCCCTTCTCCGCATCCAGGCAGAAGACATCTCCCTCACGGCTCAGGGTGAAGACCCGGTCATCCAACACGGTTGGCGTGGACGCAGGCCCGTAGGGCACGATTGGCATCGGGTGCGTGGCCGTCACACACTTGTAGGAGTGCTTCCAGACTTCTTTGCCTGTGTTCAGATCCAGACAGAGAATCGTGTCCATATCGGCGCCATCGTTCCCTGCGGTATAAACCTTGTCCCCGACGACTGCACAGGACGCCAATCCCTTGCCCACATTTGCCTTCCACAGAACTGCAGGGCCATCCGCCGGCCAATCCTTTTTCCACCCAGCTTCGGTCGTGGTGTTGTCCGCCTTCGGTCCATGAAACTGAGGCCAGTCAGACGTCTTCCCGTCGGCAGCAAGGCCAACGGCAGGGTTTACGATGAGCGAAAAAGCAAAAATGGCGGCCAGGAAGCCGGTGAGGGTGAAGCGCATCCGCCAGCATACCGCGCTACAGCAGCAGCGCTTTGCCGACTTTGCCACTCTTCCACCCAACGACCTCAATCGTGCCCGCTTCATCACTCAAATCCCAATGTCTTCATGTATTCCAGACTTTGCGGAATCTGCTCCAGTGATGTGGGCGATTCGTCCTCGATGAAGTAATGTTTGATGCCGATCTTCCTGGCCGCCTCGATCACCGCAGGGTAATTCACCTGACCCGTTCCCAGAGTCACGTCATTCTTCACATCCGTCTTTCCTGCCAAAGAGCCTGTTTCGACGCCCTTTTTCAGATCTTTCAGGTGCATGAGCTTCCAGCGGTTCGGATACTTCTCCAGCAGCTTCACGGGATCCTGCCCGGGGAAGACAATCCACAGGACATCCATCTGGTAGCTCACCCATTCCGGCTTCGTCTCCGCGAAAAGCAGATCCAGCAAGGTGCCGGAGGCATGGGGTTGGAATTCATAACCATGGGCATGGTAAAAGAATGTGATCCCTTCCTTGGCCAGCGCTTCACCTGCCCGGTTGAATGTCTCAATGGCATCGCGGCATTCCGCTTCATCAAAGGCATCTTTGTGATCGATCCAGGCGCAGCCGGCAAAAGGAAGTCCCAGCGCTTTCGCTTCTTTCACCACGTTTTCCAAATCATCCTTATACCTCTTATACGGAAAGTGCGCGCTGATCGCTTTTAGCCCGCGTTTGTCCACTTCCGCTTTGAACTGCTCCGGGGTCAGATTGCCCGTGCCTGCCAACTCCACTTCCTTGATGCCGAAGGTCTTCACCTGGTCCAGCATCCAGGGCACGCCGCGCACGGCCACCTGATTGCGCAGGCTGTAAAGTTGAAGGCCCGTCGTCGGTTTGGCATCTTCAGCATGGATGGCCGTTGCCGCAGCACCGATGGCGAGGCAGGCGATCCCGGCACGGATCGTTCGAGGAAGCATGAATTTCATGCCGCGATTCTAAATAGAAATTCGCGGGCTACAACCCCTCACACACTTTACGGCTGCTTGTCCAGCTGCCGCCGGTAGTCGCCCCGGCTGAAATATTTCTCCAGCCAGATATAGGTGCAGATGAAGAAATAGCGGCTGCCCATCTCTTTGATCTTTAGTTTGGCCTCCCCGTATTTTCGGTTCGTCCAGGAGATCGGCATTACCTTCCAGGTGTACCCGCGCACGATCGCCTTGAGCGGAATTTCCACGGTCAGATTAAAATGCGGCGCCAACAAAGGCCGGCAACCATCAATCACACTGCGGCGGTAGGCCTTAAACGCATTCGTCGTGTCATTCAGCGGAATACGGAACAGGGCGCGTATAAAGGCGTTGGCCAGACGGTTGATGAAAAGTTTCAGCCGCGGGTAGTCGATCACCTTTCCACCTTTGATGAAGCGGCTGCCGAACACACACTCATATCCCTCGTCCTGCAGGATCCGCCAGTATTTCACGGCATCTTCCGGCGAGTCAGAGGCGTCCGCCATCATCACCACCACGGCATCCCCTTCACTGTGGTCCAGACCGTAGATGATGGCCCGGCCAAAGCCGTGCGGCCCTGGGTTGCGCACCGGCGCCAGTGACGGAATCTCATTCTTCAGCTCCGTGAGCACCTCCCAAGTCCGGTCTTTGCTGCCATCGTCCACCACCACGATCTCATGGGGAATCTCCGCGGCGGAGAATGTTGCATGAATCGCCCGAACTGTAGGTGGCAGGGACTCTTCTTCATCCCGAGCCGGAATCACTACCGAGTACAGCGTCAGGGGTGGCGCCTGTCGTAACTGAGCTTGGGACTTTTCGTTCATGAGAATGGAGAAGAGGAAAAACCTATAGGCAAGTTCCTATGGTGCGGAAAGTCCCAGCCAATCCGGATTTGCCTCCGCGTGTTGTGCGATTTCCTCCAGGATGTTCGTGGTGCTCAGGGCTGGCTCCCACCCCCAAAGACGCTTTGCTTTGGCGGAGTCCAAGACGACCCACGGAATGTCGAAAGGCCGGGGCCGGTCATCGGACGACACGTCATGATCCCCGAAACGCTCCCGGCACCACTCACTCATTTGCAGCAATGACCGTGCGGAGGTGACTCCACCGCTCGCATTCACAATGCGGTCCGTTGAAGACAATGCAGGGGCTGCGAACTGCTTTTCCAGAAGCGTCACCAAATCCCGTGGATGCAGGCAGTCCCGCACCTGATGACCATGCCCACCAAAGCCGATGTAACGCAGCGGCTTCTTCCTGAGCCACGAGTTCACCCAGTAGGCAAAAATGCCCTGATCCGCCCGGCCGAACTGACCGGCTCCAGCCAGCACCCCACAGCGATTGATGAAGACCGGCAGGCCAAACGTTTCGCCATACTCCAACGCCAAACACTCGCTCGCCAGCTTCGTTGAACCGTATAAAGACACTGGCGCAGCTGTGGAAAAGCTTTCGTCGAGCCCGCTACTACTTACGCCGCCCGGCAGAGGCTGACTGCCGCTGCTATCTACCCGAAAAGCTCCGTTCACCGCCGTCACCGGCAGATTAGCCAGCGGCGGTATGCTGTATACGCGGCTTGTGCTCAACAGGGTGAAGCCAGCTCCATGTCTCTTGCAGTACTCCAACATGTTGACCGTACCACCCAGGTTGTGTTCCACCAGTTGCAGGGAACTCGTCTGGCCGTCCACACCGGCCAATACACTTGGATTCGCCGCTGCGTCCAGCACCCACTCTGCGGCTGGCAACGCACCCATGTCACTCACACTGCGCAGATCCGCATGCGAGATTTTCACGCCGAGCTTCTTCAGCTCCAGGCGATTCGCCTCACTCCCTGGCCGGATAAAATTGTCAAAGCCGATCACTTCGTGCCCACGCTCCAGCAGCGTTCGGGCCAGCGTGCTCCCTACGAATCCACAGATGCCGGAGATGAGGATCTTCATTGGTCCGGCAGCGATTCGACCTTCTTAAATGGCATCACGATGCATGGAGACGCAGTGAAGCTATCGGTGTGAATGGGAAACATAGGCACGGTAAAATTTCGCGCATGACCGGGAATCAACAAGGCTTAATTCTAGTTTTTATAGAGAAAAGCTCGCTTCTTGACGTAGCCCTTCCCCACCGCGAAACGAAAGAAGCATGTTTTTCTCTGCCTTCCGCACCACTCGTTCTGCCCGTGCCCTCGCCGCTGTCTTTCTCGCAGCTTCGGGCATCGCCATATCCCACGCGGCAGACATACAGCTCTCTCCAGACGGTCCCATCAAGACCCCACAAGCCGCCCGGGACGCCGCTCGCACCGCTGAAAAGCCCGCGAAGATCATCGTTGCAGCAGGCACCTATGAAATCACCGAGCCAATCACGCTCGGTCCTGAAGATTCTCAAGTAACGTGGGAAGCCGGCAAAGACGCCAAGCCCGTCATCTCGGGAGGAAAGCGTCTCACGGACTGGAAACTCCGTCCCGATGGCCTCTGGGCCGCCGATATCCCAGAAGTTCGGGAAGGAAAGTGGTACTTCCAGCAGCTCTGGATCAATGGCCGCCGCGCCACACGCGCCCGCCATCCGAACAAAGGTTTCTTCAACATGCTCTCCCAGGCCTCGGGCGAGATTTTCCCTTCCCCCAAAAAAGACGATCCCCAGTGGGAGCAGACGCTGAAGTATCAGGCTTTCATCACCAGCCCGGAAACGCTCGCGGAACTCTCCAAAGCCACACCTGCGGAACTCCCCGACCTCACCCTCATCATCCCGCATACCTGGGACGTACATCACTACCATGTCCGTGAGCTCAACGCCACGGCCAACGCCGTCCTGATGCACGGCCCCCGCATCCGCGAACTGCTAACCTATGAGCCAGACGGCCGGTTCTATGT
Source organism: Phragmitibacter sp. (assembly GCA_965284365.1). Lineage (GTDB taxonomy): Bacteria > Verrucomicrobiota > Verrucomicrobiia > Verrucomicrobiales > Verrucomicrobiaceae > Phragmitibacter. Next base: position 2,603,997 of record OZ260079.1, on the reverse strand, counting down.
GGAGAACTTCCGCGCCGCTCTGGACGCACCGGGAGAGTGGTTTCTCAGCCGCAACGGCGAACTCCTCTACCATCCAATGCCCGGCGAAGACATCGCCAAAGTCGATGCCGTCGCACCGGTAGCCGAGATGCTCGTGAAAATGAATGGCGCGAAGGATGTCACTTTCCGCGGTCTCTCTTTCCAGCATCAACAGTGGCTCATGGGACCGGATGGCCATGGTGTCAGTCAGGCTGCCAATACGATCGGCGCCGCTCTCGAACTCGACTTCTGCGAGAACATCAGTTTTGACCAGTGCGAGATCGCTCATACCGGCGGGTATGCCCTTTGGTATAACTTGGGTTGCCAGCGCGGCCTTGTTCAGCACTGCCACATTCACGACCTCGGCGCGGGCGGTGTGCGCATGGGCCCCACCAGCAAGGGCGGCGCACCGGAGAATATCACCAACTTCATTACCGTGGACAATTGCATCATCCAGCACGGGGGCCGCATTTTCCCGGATGCCATTGGTCTTTTCATCGGCCACAGCGGCGACAATCGTGTCACGCACAATGACATCGGCGACTTCTACTACAGTTCCATCAGCGCCGGCTGGCATTGGGGTTATGGCGAAAGCGCCGCGCAACGGAACCTCATCGAGAACAACCACCTCCACCACCTAGGCTGGGGTTTTACCAGTGACATGGGTGGCTTCTACAACCTCGGCGCTTCCTTCGGCACCGTCGTCCGCGGCAACCATATTCACCACATCACCAGCTACCGCTACGGCGGCTGGGGCCTCTACACGGATGAAGGCAGCAGCGGCGTCCTTATGGAGAATAATCTCGTCCATGACACCAGCGAGAGTTGTTTCCATCAGCACTACGGCTTCTACAACACCATTCGGAACAACATCCTCACCTTCGGCGGCAAGGCCCAAGTGCAACGAACCCGCAATGAAGGCCGCCTCAGCTTCATCTTCGAGAAGAACATCCTCGTCTGGGATCCTGCCTCAAAGCTTCTCGACGGCACCAAGTACAACTGGGAGTACAACCTGACACCTCAACGCGGCGAACCTAAGGTGAACTATGTCATGCGCAATAATCTTTACTGGCCGCTCGGTGGAAAGATGCCAGAAAAGATCGCCGAAAACTGGACTTGGGATGAATGGAAGAAGTCTGGACGCGATGCGGGTTCATTGATCGCCGATCCCAAATTCGAGAGCATTGAAAAGCGCGACTTCCGCCTGAAGCCCGACAGTCCGGCGCTGAAAGTCGGCTTCAAACCCTGGGATCTCACCGTTGCCGGCGTGCGTCGCGATGGACCTCAAGGAAAAGCCTGGCGTGAACTTGCCGAACAAGGCGGAAACTATCCGACCTGGGACGCCGATTCCAAGCCATGGCCTTCGCCCGAATTCAGCATCCCTCTTGAGACATTTGAATTCCGCAGTCTCGGCAGCATCAACCTCATGCGCCAGACCGTGAATGTGGAGGACAAAGGCGACTCCATCGGCGTCACGGAAGAAGCGGCCTCACCGATTCCTTTGCCCGACGTGCCTAAAGATGCACCCTCGCGCCGCAGCCTGAAGCTTCAAGATGCTCCCGGCCTTACCCAGACCTACAATCCGCATTATGTCCTCAAACCCAAGTTTGAAAGCGGCACGCTCTTGTTAGCTTTCGACATCATGGCGGAGAAGGACGCCCCCTGGTATCTGGAAATGCGCGATGACAAAGGCTCCGGCTACGCCGTCGGCCCCAGTTTCCACTGGAAAGACGGCATGCTCCGCGCCGGCCGCAATGCCAAGACCGACGTCATGGAACTCCCCCCCGGCCAATGGGCCCGTCTCGAAGCCCGCGCCACCCTCGGCACCAGCAAGTGGAACCTCACCGCCACCCGTCAGGATGGCAAATCGATCGAACTGAAAGACCTCCCCTGCGACGCAGCCTGGACCCTCTGCGGAAACATTCTCTGGAGTTCCCTCGGCACAACAAAGACCGCGCTTTATCTGGATAACCTGCGGCTCAAACGGGAGTAAAGAAATAGGCGCCCCAGCGCACGCCCCACGGTCAAGCCTCTCGACCGACCCGGCACACGACTGGCGCCGTAGGACGAGTTTCCAAACTCGTCCGGCTACGCCCTACACGGTTACCGACATTAAAACAATTCCCCCCCCACGATCCCAGTCATTTCCAGCGCACTCGGTCAGTTCACCGCTTCTCAGGGTTAGACATTGTCGTAGTTCTCAAATGGCCGAGACCAAAGATAATAGCGTCGTGACTTCAAAAACTCAGCTGATCCGTCCTGAGCCAAATCAATCCTCGTCCAACCACCCGTACGACCATCATACGAGCAATGAAGCAGGATGCGGTCACTGAATAAAGCGTGCAAAAAATCGATGACGTCCTCGGTCACGGATTCATCTCCTTGGGCTTCTGGAATGCTCTCGCCATAGGCTCTGAAATGCCCGTGCGTAATCTTCTCAATCGTTACCGTGACCTCATCGCCGTTGTCATAAACGAGCACTTTTCCAACTTCCGGTTGTGCGGCGGGGAATGTGGCAATCGCCTGTGGTGGGGTGTCGAACTGAATATCCCAATCGCCAAATTCGCGCTTCAATGCTGGAACGAGACTGTCGCGAATCATGCAAAGAACTTAACCGGAACTGAGCAAGACGTCCTCTGCTCTCAATACGTCTCCCCACCCCCAAACCGGAACGTCTCCAAATACCACCGCACAAACTGCGGTCCGTAGAACAACCAGATCATCGCACCGCCCGCCAAATACGGTCCAAACGGGATCTGCGCCGTCCATTGAGTCTTTCCAAAAATCCTCGGCCCCAGCGCCACGACTGACCCCAGGAAGGAACCGGCCACGAGCGTGAATAACACCGCCTGCCATCCCAGGAATGAGCCGATCATCGCCAGCAACAACACATCGCCAAAGCCCATGGCTTCCCGCGGGATCACAATCTCCGTGGTGGTCCCGCTAATCTTCTTCACTTCCTCGATTGGATGCAAGACCTCAGGACCTGAGCCATCCGCGGGCTTCACCTTGATGCGCGCCAATCTGACTTCCACGATCGTTTTGCCGTATACTATCTCGTTCACCATGGCGGACTCCGCCGTTATCAGCAGACGATCGCTCGGCCGAGTGAAAATGTCGTCATAGGTCAGTTCTTCATCGGCCACCTTGAAGACGAGGGGTCCATCCTCCGGTGGCTCTGTGATGCTCCAAGGCACTGCCTTCTCGTACTTCTGACGGATGCGTCCAAAGGCGAGCTTCCCGAGTTCTACGACCGTCCACAGAATGCCAAGGCCGATGCAGGCGCTCACAAAGGAAACCAAAATGCCTTGGCCGCGCTCCGATTGCTGCATGAGTTCCGGAGTGATCCAGCTTCCAAGCAGCCCAACCATCAGTCCGCCCAGCGTGATGGAATGCGGCAGGATGAAATGGTCAATATCAATAAACGTCCCCGCGATCAGCAACGCGGCGAAAATCCAGTAAAGCAGCACCACATCGCCCCATTGGCTGATTTGCGGCCACGGGCCACCGAACTTCATGAAGATGGCGTAGAAGATCACGCCGGTCAGCAGTTCCACAAAGAAATAGCGGAAGGGAATCGGCGCCTGGCAGGACGCACAACGCCCCCGTTGCGCCAGCCAGGTGATCAACGGCAAATTCCGGCACCACGGGATTTGTGTCTTGCAGATGGGGCAGAAGGAGCGTTTGGGATCATTGACGGACAAGCCGATTGGCAGCCGGTAAATCACCACGTTCAGGAACGATCCAATGCCTGCCCCCAAAAGGAAGACAATGACATGGAGCAAAATCTCGAGAAGCTTCGTTTGTGGCATGGCAATGGCTGGAACGCGGTATCAGCCAAAATTTAATATCACCTTGTTTGTAATAAAAGTTAAATTTTATAATTTTCAGAATATTCGGCTTTCTTTAGCACTTCTCGCCCTTGTGCTGATGCCCGGATTGCTCACGCAATGTTCGAGTCGTGGGGGGGACCTCGCGCCTCCCGCGCCCTCGACTGTCCTGCGGGCTGTCCCTGCAGAGGGAAAGGGGGAACTGGTGAATGTCCGGGCCATCATTCCGGATATCATTTGTGAGCTGCCTTACGGCACTCGCGAGAACATCACCCGCCAGAAGCTGTACCCGGAGAGCATGGCCTGCCTTCTCCACCCAGCCACCGCGGAGAAGCTTCGGCGCGCCCAGATGTTCCTCTGGCCGCAGGGCTATCGCCTGAAAATCTGGGATGCCTGGCGTCCGCCCGAGGTGCAGCTTTCCCTTTTCGAGCACGGTGGCTACACGAATATGTTCACCGATCCCAAGATCATGTGGTCCCGTCATTGCTCGGGAACGGCGGTGGACGTCACCCTCGTGGACATGCAGGGCCGGGAGATGAAAATGCCCACGAAGTATGACAGCGGCGGCCCCCTCGCCGCCTACCTGTACCAGGGCAGCGATCCTGATGTACGCCGCAATCTTTTTGCTCTGCAGCAAGCCATGCTTGCTGCCGGTTTTACGATTTTGAATACGGAGTGGTGGCATTTCGACGACGCGGACTACAACAAGGGCCCCGTGCCCCCTGTCGTCTTTGCGGCGGACATCGGAATGGCCCTGCCCAAGATCAAACCTCCGGCGAAACGGCGGCGTTGATCGCACCTTGGCTCGTCCGCTTTGCCTCAAGGCGGACCCTACGGTATCTTAGGCCGCCGCATCCTCGCCGCTCGGAGAAAATGGCGCAGCAAATTTTCCCGATATATGACTATATAGTCATACAAAATGCATATGCACGCATCGGCATATACGCAAAATTCTTTTCAACTAGCTTCGCATCAGAGAGTTACGCTGGTTTTGATCCAATTCAAATAACCCTCGGCTCCTGCCCCCACCGGCAGCGCCAACACTTCCGGCACGTCATAGGGATGTTGCGCCTTCACCTCCACCTCCAAGGCCGCATACCGCTCCGGAGTGGTTTTGATGATTCCCAAGATCTCTGTGGCCTTTTCGACCTTCCCCTCCCAGGAGTAGATGGACTCGATGCCCGGGCACAGGTTCACACAGGCCGCCAGTTTCTTCTCCACCAACACCATGGCGATGCGCCGGGCGGTCTCGACATCGGGGAAAGTGCAAAGCACGACAAGGCATTCCGCGGACATGCCGCCATGAAGACACAAGCTCACCTCTGCTTCAACTCTGGCTTGCCTAAACCTACATTCCTAGTTGGCTAGAGAGAGCATTCGACATGAATTCAGGCTTCTTCGACAAACTGGTGAAACGCATGGACCGGCTGGAGCCGGAAGACATGCAGCGCTACATGCGCCGCCTCATCCAGGAAAAAGGCTTCTTTGAGAAGGTCTTCGAAGCCCTGCAGGAGGGCGTCATCCTGCTCGATCCGGAGGGCAGCGTCACCTATGTGAATCGTGCCGCCTGTGTCCTGTTTGGCCTGGAGCGGAATGAGGTCATTGGCAAGAAACTGGGCGAAGGCTTGCGCGGTTTTGATTGGGAAACGCTGATGCAAAGCGGCGGTTCGGTCAGCCGGGACATCGAGATTTTCTATCCTGAGAACCGCTATCTGAATTTCTATCTCACGGCCATCGAGGAGTCCGGCGATCTGGGTTTTGTCATGCTGATCCGGGATATCACGCTGACACGGAAACTGACTGAGGAGAAGATCGAGAGTGAGCGCATCTCCGCCCTGACCCTGCTGGCCGCAGGCGTCGCGCACGAGTTGGGCAATCCCCTGAACTCCCTCACAATTCACCTGCAACTTTTGGAGCGGCGGCTCAAGAAGCTGACGGGAAAGCCCACGGGCCAGCTCCAGGATCTGCTGCAAATCGCGCAAGGCGAACTGAAGCGGATGGACACCATCATCGGCCAGTTCCTTGCCGCCATCCGGCCCACGCAGCCGCAGTGGCAGCGCCTGCATATCCAGGATCTGTTGAAGGAAACCGTGAAGTTCCTCACCCCCGAACTGAAGCAGGCGCATGTCACGGTGAAGATGGACATCCGGCGCGACCTCCCGGAGATGCCGCTGGACGGCGACCAGATGAAACAGGCTTTTTACAATCTGATCCGCAACGCCTGCCAGGCCATGCCGGACGGCGGCATCCTCAACATCTCCGGGACGTTCAACGACTTCGAAGTGCGTCTCAGCTTTCAGGATCAGGGACGAGGCATATCACCAGAGAATCTCGGCAATCTGTTCCAACCCTTCTTCACGACGCGCAAGACCGGAACCGGTCTGGGACTTCTCATCGTCCGCCGCATTATCCGGGAGCATGGCGGAGAAATTGAACTCGAAAGCCGTGAGGGTGAAGGGACCCGGGTCAATATCTACCTGCCGCTGGTGGAGAAGCGGATGCGTTATTTGGAGTGACTCGCGTTTAAGGCCTCCAATGCTGCGAGCGCTTTGGCATGCTTCACGGTGTGATCCTCATGGGGCGGATCCGATTTTTGCATGAGCAGGATCACCTCATTGCCACGTTTCGCCATCATTTCGATCTCCAGCAGCATGCCCAGTTCGCGCCGCGCGTTGATGAACATCTCCATGATCTCTGACTGCGTCCAGGCGTGGTGGTGGATTTCGACCTGCTGCTGCATATAAACGTCCACGTCTAAGTGCGGATCCACACAGTCGCGGTATTCTTCATAAACTTCCCGATCCTCCATCGTGCGGTTCGTCAGAAAATCATGTTTCACATGTTCCCACGGCGTGATCTTGCGTTTGAAGTCAAAAGTGAATCGTTTGTCGGGTAGGGCGATAAAGAGGCGGCCCTCCGGCTTCAGGACTCGCAGAAAAGTTTCCACTGCTTTGAGTGGATTAATGCAGTGTTCCAGCATGTGATTCGCGATCACAAAGTCCTGACTCGCATCCGGTATGACAGAAAGCGTTTGCCCATCACAGATGTAATCCGTTTCCACCAGCGTTTCCGCGTCCAGAGTTGGAAACCTGAGCAAGTTCTGCTCACGAGTCAGCAAATCCACGTAACGCACTTTCACTCCAGCACGCACTTTGAGCGGGTGATCCAGCGCGCCGACCTCGATTCCTTCTCCGCTAAGGCGGAGGGCCAAAACCTGACGAGACTGATCTTGGTCGCTCGCCGCACCCTCCATGGTTGAGATTACGATGCGCAGCCGCTCGATCTCGGCTTCATGCTTGGCAACACGTTGCTCGTATCTGTCGGCCTTGGCGCGAGCCTTGGCTTGGACCTCGGCTAACTTCTTATTCGCTGCGTCCTTGGCCTCCACCAATTTCTGTTTCACCTTCGCAATTTGTGCCTCCGCCTTGGCCCTAAGTGTGAATGGGAGCTTCATCCCACTGTCTACTATAATTTGCTGCGGAGAGCACCCTTAAAAGTTCTTCCGGTGATGTTCTGATGCGGGGTGTTGCGTCAAACGGAGATGCATGGTAGGCCCATCTAGCGCATGCACGCCGAAGCCACTGCCTCCCTTAAACCCGGCATCCCCTCCAGCGGGCAGTCATGGTTTGCGCGGCTGAGACGGCATCCTGTTTTCCCGTTGATTCTGTTCGTATTAGCCTGCCAAATCATTCGGGACAATTACCCCTTCAGCCACTACCCCATGTACTCGCGGCCTTCCACGAAGCCGCTGCCATTTCAATATCTGGCCGACGCCAATGGCAAGCCTTTGCCCGTCGTTTGGCACACAGGGTTCACCCCTTCCCGGGTGGGAAAAAAATTCGGGACGCACAAACAGGAGCTTCACGACGCCGAACTCAAAGCTGCCAAACGGGAGAATCGGGAGCCTAGACCTGAAGTGGAGTTTAAAGCAGAGTCCGCCCGTCTCGTTTTGGCATTTCTCCGGGAACAATCCCTGAAACGCAAAAAGCACCGCCAACTGCCGGAGGACATCCAGCTTCGGGAATCCACCGTCTGGGTGGAGGACGGCAAACTGGTGCGAACTGATGCCGTGGTCGGCACGCTGCAGTAGGTGGCCGATAAAGTTTCCTGTCTTTTCTCGATGAGTGAATCTCCCGGCCGCCTCAAATCCGCCCTGTCCAACTGGTTCCAGAAAGGGTTCCAGCCCTGGCCGGTGTCGGGCTGGGAATGGTTCGTGGTGCGGCTCTGCTTTGCCGGGGTAGTCATGGACACCTTCGCGGACTGGCATCCCTATAAGTTCGAGTCCCAACCCACACCTGTAGGCCTTGCCCGCCTCTTCGATCTGACGTTTTTGCATCGCCCGGGCATGTATGAGACCATCCTGGCGCTGGCAGGCATTGGCTGCTTTTTTTACGTAATGGGACGAGGCCTACTCGTGGCCTTGCCGGTCCTGACGCTTTTGAGCGCCATGGTTCGTGCGTATGCGAACTCCCAGTCCGCCATTCACCACGGCTACCAACTGGTGACCCTTACCCTGCTGGCTCAGGCCATCGTGGTCTGGTGGTGGCAGCTCCGAGGACGCCACCGCAGTCTCCCCCTGCCTCTCGCCAGCTACATGATGTACTATAGCGTGGGCGTCATCAGCTTCAGCTATGTCGTTTCGGCCGTTACAAAGATCATCAACACCAAGGGCCTTTGGCTCTGGAATTCCAAATACATCCCCGTCGAGATCATCAAATCCCAACAGCTCCTTTCCTACGGTGATGTGGGTGGGGATATGTCCAGTCAGCCGGATGTCTCCGTGGCTATTTGGCTCATCCAGCATCCTTTCATCACGCAGGTGGTGTTTGGTTCCGGGTTCCTGCTGGAGCTGTTCGCGTTCACAGCGCTTCGGGACAGAGCCTGGGGGCTTTTCATCGGCTTTTCCCTCATTGGCTTTCACGTCGGGGTGGAGTGGCTCATGGGGCTGACCTTCCACTACCACACCCTGCTGGAGCTGATTTTCCTCATGAACCTGCCTTGGTGGTTCGAGCGTGTTGCATTCCCCCGCCCGCTGCGCTAAATCCTTTTCTTTCCGAGTTTCCCGACCACACTTTTCTTCATGTCCCACGATCTTATTGTCATCGGAGCTGGCCCTGCCGGATACGTCGCCGCCATCAAAGCCGCCCAGCTCGGCCAGAAAGTCGCCGTGGTGGACAAGGAGCGTGGGGGTGGCACCTGCAACAACTGGGGTTGCATTCCGACCAAGGCCCTTCTGCACGACGCGGAGCTTTTTTACACGATCAAGAACCACGCTGCTGGTTCCGGCATCACAGTGGAAGGCTTGTCCTATGATTGGGAAAAGATCATCAAACGCTCCCGCACCGTTTCCGAAAAAGGCTCTGCCGGCGTGGCTTTCCTGTTCAAGAAGAACAAGATCGACGACATCCGCGGCACGGCCCGGCTGGATAAGCCCGGCGTGGTGACCGTTACCGATGCCGAGGGCAAGGACACCGAATATCCCGCCAAAAAGATCCTCATTGCCACCGGCGTGGTGAGCCGTCCGTTCCCCGACCTTCCATTCAATGGCAAGACGGTTCTGAGCAGCAAGGACGCGCTCGTCCTGCCTACGCAACCAAAGACCGCCATCGTGATTGGCGCTGGCGCGATCGGTGTGGAGTTCGCCTCCGTCTGGAATGATTTCGGAACCAAAGTGACCATCGTCGAGATGCTCCCGAACATTCTGCCCGTGGAAGACACGGAAGTGTCGCAGCTTTTGGAAAAATCGCTGACGAAGCAAGGCATCACCTGCCTGACCAATCACAAGACGGTCAAAACGGAAGCCAGCGACAAGGGTGTAAAGATCACCGTGGCTAACGACAAGGGAGAAGAGAAGACCCTGGAAGCCGACGTGGTGCTTATCGCCATCGGCGTTGCTCCCCTCCTGCCCGGCGGGTCTCTGAAAATTGAACTGACCGACCGCGGTTACATCAAGACGAACGACCGGTACGAAACCAACGTTCCCGGCGTCTACGGCGCAGGCGATATCATCGGACCTCCCTGGCTGGCCCACGTGGCAAGCTATGAAGCGGTCCAGGCGGTGGAAGGCATGTTCACCAAGCACAAGCCCAAGAAGGTGACCATCTTCCCCGGCTGCACCTATTGCCACCCGCAGGTCGCCAGCATTGGCCTGACCGAGCGCGCCGCTAAGGAAAAGGGCCTGAAGTTCAAGGTCGGCAAGTTCCCTTACGCCGCGAGCGGCAAAGCGCGCGCCATCGGCGAAAGCGAGGGTTTTGTGAAGTTGATCGTCGGTGAGCAGCACGGAGAAATCCTGGGCGCTCATCTCATCGGCAAAGAAGCCACCGAAATGCTGGCCGAACTGAGCCTGGGCATCACCCTTGAGACGACGCTGGAAGAAATTGAAGCGACCATCCACGCCCATCCGACTCTGAGCGAGATGGTCAAGGAAGCCGCCGAAGTGGGCGCGGGACACGCCATCCACGTCTAATCGGGTTGCCAGCCTGAAATTCTGAAGGCCTCAGCTACCCCGCTGAGGCTAAATACCGCAGTCACATTCGTGCTGGCGGTGAAGGTGGCGTGTGATTAATTGGGCCACACCATGTCCTCCTTTTGCACCCGGCTTCTGCTGGAACGATTGATCCTCCTAGCTCTGCTGATCGTTCCGATCATCGGTTCGTCCGCTTCAGAGACAAAGCCAAAGCAAGCTGTTGACGGAAAATCCAGCGTCTGGGTCGTGGAGAAGGATGGCCGCAAGATGTATCTCGCAGGCACCATCCATTTGCTGCGAGAAGAGGACTACCCACTTCCGAATGTCTTTGAGCAAGCCTACCAGGACTGTGGCAAAGTGGTTTTTGAACTCCCTCCTGGCAGCAGTGGCGATGGAGAGATCGTCGTGCACATGAGGAAAATGGGCTCCTACGAGCCGGGCGATGACCTGAGCAAGCATGTCAGTGCCGAAACGTTCGCGTTGGTCGAAGCATGGGCAGGAAGGAAGGACATTCCCATGGCAGCGCTGAAGCGGTTGAAGCCTTGGTTTCTGGCTTTGACCATTGCCGCAACTGAATATCAGGCGCTGGGCGCTGCTTCGGAAAGAGGAGTGGATACCTGGTTTGAAGAGCGTGCCAAGAACGACGGGAAAAGGGGAGAGGGCTTGGAGACGGTGGAATTTCAACTCACCATGTTCGCTTCCTTGCGCGATGAGTTGCAGGAAGAGCTATTGCGGCAGACCTTTTCGGAGGTGGAATCTCTCAGCAAGGATTTCACCGAGCTGCTCGAAGCGTGGCGTGCGGGTGACGGGCCACGGCTGCACAAATTCCTTTTCCGCGATGCGGAGAAGTATCCGGAACTCATGGACGACTTTCTCATCAAAAGGAACAAAACCTGGATCCCCGCTCTGATGAAGCTGCTGGAAAGCGGCGAGACAGCGATGATCCTGGTGGGTGCCGGCCATTTGGTGGGCGGGGGCGGCGTGATCGAGCTGTTGGAAGAGCAGGGCTGCAAGGTCAGGCAGCTCTGATTGCCTAGCTTATTTCACGAAACCACGGCTTGCGAGTTGAGCACAGAGTGAGTCCACGCAGTCGTCGATGCTCGACTCTGCCGAGGCCACACTGAATTCATCCTCTTCACCAGGTTCGAAAAGGGAATCAATTCCTGTCATGCCTTTGATTTTGCCGGACAGCGCCTTCGCATACAGGCCTTTGACATCACGCTTCACGCACTCATCCACCGAGCATTGCACAAACGCGATCTGCAAGGTCTCATCGCCGACGATGCTCTGGACCAACTGACGCAATTCCTTGAGTGGAGTGATCAGGGAAGCTACGACGGCCACGCCTGCCTTTGATGCCAAACTTGCCACATGGGCGGCTCGCCGGATGTTCTCCGTCCGATCCTCATCGGAAAAGCCCAGATCCGAACACAAACCTTTCCGCAGCACGTCACCATCCAGACGGAGAGAATTCTGGATACCCAAAGCAGGGAGGCGCTCCAAAAGGGCGTTGGCGAGGGTGGTTTTCCCGGCCGAGGGGAGTCCATAGAGCCAGATGACAAATCCTTTTCCGTTCTGCATTATAACTTAAGTATGTAGCGTGCTTGAGCGATGTGACCAGTGCTCCTGAAGCAAAATTGCTGCCGGGTTATGGAGGAACCCAACCTTCTCAGCGAAGCCACCGTCGTCCCGGTAGCGCGGCTCAAGCACTGGCTGCCAACTTCTCCAAGTCGGCTCGGCTTGTTTCGTAAGTGGTTTCGTAGGCCGTGGCATCACGGTCAGGTGTCAGCCCTTGGACCCGGCAGAACTCCTCATAGAGTTCGGGCCACCAGTTGCGATGCTGTGTGAGCCCTTTGTCTTTCCATTCCCGCCAACCGATGAGAACTTTGCTCCAGCATTGGCTGCCAAATTCGATGGCCCCCTTCTGATCGCCGAAGGCACTGACATACCAATCCTTACCGATGTGCGCATGAAGCACTTCATCCGCCCAATCATAGTCCTGGAAAAGCTCAGCCAGATGGTCGCCAGACTCGGCGCCAACCTCCCATTCGAATCGTTTGCCCGTTTTCGTCATGAGGCCCTGCTCAATGAAATAAAGCACCGCGTGCCGCTCCCAGGGCTTGAGCTGGGTATTCAGCCCCAGAGCCCAGGTGAAATTCACCATGACGAACTTCGACCAGTCAATGCCATTTGCCACGAAGCCGACCTCGCCCATCATGGCATGCCGTGCCTCGTCCCAAAGCTGGCGGGTCATGTCCCGGTAATAGTTCCACGGCTTGTCCGGCGTCTCAGTGAGGATCGTCGCCATCATCTCCGGCACATCAATCTCACGGAGACGCTTGTAGTACATCATGAGCGTCTTGTCCCGGGCGCGGAAGCGGCTGTCATAGAGGAACTCCTCGGCATGCACTCCCATATTATAGGGATCCGGGAATCGCGCGTCCCGCTTTGGCACATTGCCTGGGGGTCTGCCTGCGTCGCGGTAGATTGGTCCCAAGCTGTTTGCCACGGGAGGCGAAGCGCCATCAAGATCCCCGGCGGCCTCAAGAAGGCTCGCCAGCAAGCGACGCCAACTCACGAGCGATGGGTTTTTGGTTGCTGGAACCAGGCATGCCACGGCCTTTCTCCCATAGCTCTCCATCTCTTCCACTTCCAAGAGAGCGAATCGTAAAATACGCAAAGTGGGATGATCAGACAAGGGGTGCGTGGTCTGGCGATGAGCCTCCATGCCACGCTTCAGGGCGGGCAGGGCAAACTCATACAAACCCACGATCAACTCCTCCGTTGTCGGTGCGTTTTCGATCTCCTGGAAGAACCAGGCAAGGTCATCATTGGGAATCTTCTCCAACCCCAAGGGCGGAGTCCGCATTTCCGCGACGCGCTCCCGCACGGCGGTGCAATGTTCCGCGCAATAGTGCGAATGCAGACTGAAAGCCATCTTCAGTTCATAGATAGGTTCCGCCGTGAGGCGTGCCTGAAAGATCTGCATGAGCCGCTTCAGAGCAAAGTGATAGCGCTTGAGCCGGTCCACGCACGCCTCCACGGAAAGGCCTTCCGCGGTGGCTTCCTCGAAGCTGGCAATCCCTGCCAGCGACGGCAGGCCTGCATAGGAGCGGTAATTGTGAATAAAGGAACGGTCAGCAGTCCCGGTCTTCGTCGTCCTGTTCATGCCCCCATGCTACGACAAGGCGGGCGGGAAAGTAAAGTCGCACGCGGTCCAAAAAGGCCGACCCCCAAATGGATTCACCCGGCGATGGGTTTCGCGGCTTTACGTTGTTGTTCGGCAATCCAGAGCCGGTCTTCCTCACTGAGCCGCGAGGTGAAGGTCTGGAACTCCCCGCCCCACTCGCGGGTGAAGGTCGCCTGATTTGCATCCAGCTTGCTGAGTCTGGCGAAGACCTTTTTCCCGCCGGAGGCGGACCACCAACGGTAACCCTCCTTCTCGAGCTTCGCGCGACGGTCCGTGATCATCTTGTCCTTTCGGGACAGGGCATCTTTGATCTTGCCCAGGTAGCCGGTGGTATTGTCCGGCTTGAAGCTCTTTAACCGCAGGATTTCGGAGCCATCGGGAAGAACGATGATGAGAGTGGGGAATCCCTTGATGCTCATGCGTTTGCGAAGGGCGATGTAATACTGGCTCTTACGCACATCTTCCTCGCCGTAATTCAACTTCAGTAGTTCACAAGACTCCTGCACCAAGGGTGCGAACCCAGGATTATTGATCAAAGAGGTATCCACCAAATTCGACATGCCGATGAGGTTATTGGAGAAATACATGAAGACCGGCTTGCCCGACTCCCGTGCGCTCTCCAGAACCTCTGTGGCGCTCTTTTTCCAGGCTACCTTGCCGCCAGCGGCACCGGAACCTTGCGCCACGGTAGAGAAATCAAACATCCCTCCCTCGGCCGAAATCTCCGTACCCACGCCATCGGGCAATGAACCGGCAGCAGGTTCTCCTTCAGGCGCGGTATCGACGACGGTGCCCGGTGACGTGGAAGCCAATGAATCACCTGATTCGCCCGGTTTTTTCTGAAGATCCATGCCGGGAAAGACGAGGTCCCAACCACTCTTGGGTAATGGTGGCATCTGGGCAGCGGGCTCCGCGTTGCCCTTCGTGAGCTTCCGAATCCCGCCTCTCACCGCGGGGATGGCCCGGCAACTGACGCATGGGAGTGCGGTAGCCACCAAAAGCGCCATGCATAGCAAGACACGCATGAAGTTACAGGCAGATATCATCCTGGTAAGCGAATAGCTTTAGATGCTGGACGAATCTCTCCAATCGCCTTGGCACGTCACAGCAGGACGCCTTTTCTCGCTCAATAGCCGCCTATGCCACCAAAACCTCCATTACGGGCCTGGCCAGCGACAGCGCCCGGGGTATAGCCCTTCATCATACTCGGAGACATATTTACGACGCCGGAGTTTGAAGCATTGTTGGACGCATCGCCATAAGGCCGATAAAAGCTGTCACCGGTACCCCGCATGGGGGTGCCAACGTTATAAGCGGTATCACCCGTGGGCACACCCATGTAACGCTTTTGCGATTCCGAAAGATCATGCCGGGTCCAAGCGATGATGTTCGCCTGCTTTCCAATGTCGGCGCGAAAGCCGGCAGCGGACATGTCCCGCTCCTCCTGAGTGATCTCTCCCCGGGCGAGCTGGGCGTCCAGCAGGTCGATCTGACGCTGAGCATTGGCTTCAGCCTGCTTGTAGTATCTGTCCAAATCCACTGCCGTTGGCGCGGTGGAGGAGCACGAAGCCAGACAGGCGGCGCAGAGCAAGGCGAAGACGAGAAGCAGTGGGGCGTTTTTCATGGGCCGGAGTTTGGTAAGGTAGTTTACCGGGCCGCGCCGGAGTTTTCAATGAAAACAGCCGTTGCGGGAGCGGGACTTTGGCGTTTTGGTAGAAATCCGTAACCCCCACGATGAGCGCGAACGATGAGAATCAAATGGTAGCTGACGAAGGCCGCAGCAAGGCCTTCCTCCCCTACCCTGCCTCCCGCTTGGCGCCAAAGATCGTCCCACAAGACCTGACAAACTTCAAAACGCGGGGCGTCGGCAAGGTGGAGCGGGACCTGCAGCATGAGTTGATCGAGCTCCGCGAAAAGTATCTTTCGGTCATCGATTCCTTCAACTGGAACAAGCTGATCTACGAGGCAAACATCGGCTTCGAGCCAGTCACCGGGGAGGTGTATCACCTTTACGAAATCAACTCCAAGCATGTGCTCAGCATGGTGGAGCCCAAACAATGGTCCCGCCGTTGGCTGGGGTCTTTCCGCTTGAACGCTGATGGCCGCTGGCTTCCCATGGATACCGCTCCGGACTTTGACCTTCGAGCCTGGGTGGGCGATGCCCTCTAGGTGCGACGTGATCCTAGAGCAGCGTTGACCGAAGATTTACGATGCTGTGCGGTTGGCCTCGTTGAATCTCAAAAAGTCTCTTTTGATCCGGCTCGATCTGGTTTTTATCTCTAATAACGCATCATGACTTTTTCAGACATAGGCAACCGGCTGAGCGGGCCCAGCGGCATTCAGGAACTGATGGATGACCTGGGTGAGGCCCTTACCGTCAATCCCGATATGCTGATGCTCGGCGGTGGTCAGCCAGCCGGAATCCCCTCGGTGCAGGCGATGTGGCGACGCGAAGTGGAAGCCATGTTGCACGACGGCATGGCGCTGGATCGCATGCTGCTGAATTACGACCCGCCCGGCGGGAATCCGAAGTTCCGTGAGGACTTCGCGGGCTTTCTGCAGCGGGAGTGTGGCTGGGCGGTGGATGTGAGTAATATCGGGATCCTGCCGAGCAGCCAGAATGCGTTTTTCCTGCTCTTCAATCTGCTGGCTGGCAAGACGTCCGAGGGATGGAAGAAAATTCTCTTCCCGCTCATGCCCGAGTACATCGGTTACGCAAACCAGGGTCTGTTTGAGGGGATGTTCACAGGGCAGCCGGCGGTCATCACCGAACACTCGGCGCATGAGTTCAAATACGGGGTGGACTTCGACCAGCTAAAGATCACACCGGACATCGCGGCCATGTGCGTCTCCTGCCCCACAAATCCGACGGGCAATGTGCTCACTCAGGAAGAGTTCGATCGCCTGCGCGATTTAGCCCGGGAACATGGGATTCCTTTTATTTTGGATAATGCGTATGGACACCCGTTTCCGGGGGTGATTCACACGGGCTTCACGCCGAAGTGGGAACCGGGCATGATCTTCTCCATCAGCCTGTCCAAGGTCGGGTTACCGGGCGCAAGGACATCGATCATCGTCGCTGACCCGGAACTGATCACGGCGCTGGCGCGCATGAATGCCAACACTTCGCTGGCCAATGGTAATCTGGGACAAGCCATCTTACGCCCGCTGCTGCGTAATGATAGCCTGCTGCGGATGAGTCAGGACGTGATCCGCCCTTTTTACAAGAAGCAGGCGGAGTTCGCAGTGCAGGCACTGACCCATGAGCTCGGTGAAGTGGTGCAGTGGTCGCTTCATGCGCAGGACGGCGCGTTCTTCCTCTGGCTCTGGATCAAGGATCTGAAGGTGCGCTCGGCAGAACTGTATCAGCGCCTGAAAAAGCGAAACGTGCTGGTGATTTCAGGACACTATTTCTTTTACGGGCTTTCCGAGCCGTGGGAGCACCAGCATCAGTGCATTCGTATTTCTGTAGGCCAGTCCGAGGCCGTGATGCAGCGGGGCATTGAGATTGTGGCGGATGAGATCAAGCGGTGCTGCGGGTGAGTGAGCGAGTGAGGTTTCACCTCATCAAGTCAATGTCGCGATCGCACGGCAGACCATATGGTCTGCCTCGTTGATAACGCTTTCACGCCAATGAGGATCTGCGGGGCAAAAGACTTCCATCAAGTCCTGCGTGTATCGTTCCCTTTCCGCGAGATCAGGGCACCAGTGCCACGCTTGGTTCTCCGCGCGGAGGGCCTTTAGCATGCGCACCGGCCCATAGGTTCCAAACTCGGCGCAGGCATAAAGATAGTCGACATTTGGCAATTGCGAATGGCACCAGGCGCCAAGGCTACCTTGGGCCTGATAAGCAACATTGCCTCGCACGCTGGCGGCCAGGTTGACTTCATAGCTTTGTTTGCCATATGCTTCATCGAGAAAGTTAACCTGTGATTCTCGAAGGGGGTGATCAATCAGGAGTTTCCACTTTGTGTACGCGCCAAGCCCTGTGTGAAGGTCGAGGTGCAGCACTCTTTGGCTTCCCTTCAGCCATTGCGGCAGATGGGTTGTGAGAATCTGTTGAATGTGCGAGGGCTTTTTGCCACCAAAGAACAGCCCGCGCGGATAGTCATACTGGCCACGTGCTACGGCTTGCTTCAGCTTTGTCATGCCGCCACCACGCAGCAGAGCCCAAAGCGTTTTTAACAGAAAAGGCTCTTTCGAGGATGGAGCGTGCGGGGGATTGAGAAAAGGATCGACGCGGGCGTAACCCGCGGGACTGCTGGTGAAGGATTGGCCGGGGAGCAGGAAATTCCGATTTAGATCAACGTTGTCTTCGTTGGTCCTGCGCTTCCACGCGAAGCCAAAAGGATTGAGTGCGTGAATGAAGACGACTTTAATGGGAAGAGCCTGCTCACCTTCATCTGCCCACCGTTCCATGAGGGCCAGTTGCACCGCAGAGCCAAAGAAGCCTTCCACTCCATGAAGCCCGCTGGTGATCACAAGGGTAGTGGCCACGGGGTCAGCGGCAGTCGGACTCGCTGTTATGTCTATGGTGAGGTCTCTATCATCCGGACCACGTTGGCTTATGGTGATAGCATCCTGCGACCAACCGAGACGGGCAGTCGCCTTCCGGAATCGGTCGCGCGCCGTTGCATAGTCCGTTGAGAAACAGTCGAGGGCATTCATGGCGCGGCGGTGCGCGATTCATGTAATGCGGAAGAATAGTTATCGCAAGACACCACCTCGTAGCAGCAGTGTATCTCTGGCATCGATCACACGCAAAGCCTTGCCATCTTTCTTGGCCTCTTTGGAAACGAAGGCCATGGCCTTCTCGGTGTTATCAAGGAGTGTCAGGGCCGGTGGCGAGAGGTACGGCCCGCGTTTATTCGGCAGTTTTTTGGCGAAGTTGTCCCAATGCACGGGAATGACGGTATGTGGCGTGAATGCCTGCTGGGTATTGCGCCAGTATTCCTGTTGAGCGCAGCAACATTGCTTTGAAAGAAAGCCCACTCCCAGGAATAAGACGTCTGCATGCTCGCCTTTGCTAGGGCAAGTCACTGGCCCCGCTGAGGTGGTGATGGCTATGGAACCTTCGCGGTGATAAATGTGAATGGCATAAACCTGACCGCAGTTAAAGCGCGTGAAATGTGCCGGCATTTTGAGAGGCTTGTCGATTCTTCCTTCGATCCATTCCTGCACGGGGTTGGTGGACGCAACATGGTCAGCCGGAATCATCGTGACTGTAAACTGGCCAAAGTCGCGCTTTGGGCCGTGTGAGGCAGGGTCATGAAATTTGGGATAATCCGTGCTCAGACCAGCCCCTTTATGGATCGCCTTGTAAGAAGTCGAACCAATGACGGTGGCTTCCGGAAACCGCTTTCCAAAATAGGGCGCATCCAGAGCATGATCATGATGGGCATGGCCCACGATGATAGCATCGAGCTTCCCAATCTGATTCCGAGCGATCTCTTTCTCCAGAATATACTTGTTGGGTCGAATGGGACCCACGAACGTTCGCAGAGCGCCGGGGCGAGAGAGAAATCCATCCACCAGGAGTGAAGTCTCTCCGTCTGTGATATGGAAAGTAGTATTGCCAAGATAGCGAATGCGAACCCCCGGACCAGCAGGGGCATCAGCAGATGCCTGATATTTCAGATTCGGGTCCGTGAGAGGATTGTAAGTGGTGCAGTTGGTGAGAATTCCTGCAACAAGAACTGCGAGTAGCAGAGAGGCAGCCGTGGCCAGGCTGCGGCCAAACTTAAGCTTCAGGCGATCGCGACCAATCGGAAAGAATGCAACCATCCTCCACTGATATTACAAAGAAAAACTTTATTCAATACTATCCTGAAGAAAATTAATCTCATGGAACCTTCACTTTTGTTCCCACTTCAGGACTTGATCAGCTTTGCGCAATAGGGCTTCCAGTTTCTCGTAGGCCACTTGTTGCACCGGCACATCATCATTCAATGAGAGACAGGCAGCAGCAGCGGCGGATTGACTGGTGACCATGAAGACCGGCTCCATGCGGATGCTGCTGAAGGCCGTGTGGCTCGCCGAGATTGCGAAAGTCACCAACAAATTATCGCACTCACCTAGCTTCGGCACAATCGCGTCATATCCGATCTGATACGGGCCGAAGCCTCCACGACCGCCGGCCGTTTTGCCTTCACGGATGACCAAGCCATCTTTGACGATGCGTCTAATCTCGTGCGTATCCGTACCATAGGAACCAAGGCTTACAGATTTCGGGGCGATCTCCCGGCCAAAGGTATGGTGCTCCGTGAGAACGAGATCGGAGACCATGCGGCGGCCCTCGCGGACATAAATTTGGTGTGGCCAGCCACCGTTGTCCTGGAACTCATCGCGGGGCAGCCCGAAACGCTGCATCTCCTTCCGGACTTTCTCTGGCACGCGTATGTCAGTGGCCAGAAAGTGTAGCAGGCCTCGGTGATAGTTTTGATGCTCAAGCGCAATGCGCTCACGATCCGCATAAGTGGCTTCGGGCCACGCCCAACTCGCGCCAGGAAGATTGCCCCCGAAGGTTGCGGTGTTGAAGTCCCATTTATCGTTGGGCAGTGCGTCGTATTTGGAGAACCAACGCAGATCCATGTCATCGCCCATGTCCTGGCAGCCCTTGATGAAACGCACGACAAGTTCGTAGCGCTTGGGATCATAGCCGGGAGGCGGTTCGATCGGGATACGATTCTGCGCCGTGGTGAGACAGAGCCGGAAACAATAGGCCTGCACGCCGTGAGCGGGATCTCCTGGAGTGCCGGGAGCGCCTTCATTGAGAAGGGGAAGAAGTCCGCTCTTTGGATCTCCGGGAATCACATAAGGATCGAGCGGGAGATCGCGGTCCCACACACCCTGCCCTCCCGGGACTCGGCCGGTTTCGCCGGGCTTTTTGTGATTGGTGCGCGGCTCATATTTGGGGTCGTAGTAGATGCCGTTGTAAGTCTCGCCATACTTCTTATTCCCTTCACGTTCGAGCGTGTAGGAGACGCCCGCCTTGGCCAAAAGATCGCCTTCATAGGTGGCATCAATAAAACGTTTCGCGCGGAAGATACTGCCATCCTCCATGACGAGTTCTTTGATGGTGGCGCTGTCTTTGATGACTTTCGCGAGGCGAGCGTTGAAATGCACCGGCACCTTGTGCTCCGCGAGCATGTCCCGAAAGACCTGCTCTGCTTTGTGCGGTTCGATCGCGTATGCTCCCCCTGTGGCCGGACCACCGCCTTTGCTTTCAAAGGCCTTATCCCAGGCAAGCGTCACACCCACGGTGGCGGCAAGTTTTGTGAAGTACTCGCGAGCCAAACCACCGACCGAGCGAGGGTCACCAATATCCACGGCGCTCAAGCCGCCTGCCGTCATGCCCCCGAGGTGGCGTCCCGGTTCGAGGACAATCGCTTTACGATTCAAACGCGCCGTCTGGACACCAGCAATGACGCCACCGGAAGTTGCGCCATAGATGCAGACATCGGCTTCGATGATGCGGGGCTCGGCAGCATGAGCTCCGAAGACACTGAAGGAGGCCAGACAAATCCATACGAGATGGAGCAAGCCTCGGAACGACCAGGGCAAGGCAGACGAGCCGGTATAAGCTTTTGAGTTCATGCGAATGTCAGAATACGCATGGTTCCATGAGAGACACCATGACGATCATGGGTCTAAACGACGATTTACCGTGAAACGAAGTGGATAGAAAACCTCACCACTTCATCTAACCATCGACGCTATGCAATGCGATCTACGCCAAGCCCGCGCGCAACAGAAGAGCACTCGGATCCGGATCGCGGCCCATGAAATCACGGAAGAGCTTGCCGGGTTCCTCGCTATTGCCCTTGCTCAGGATGCAATCGCGAAGGGCACGTCCCACGATGGGATTGAGTACGCCTTCTTGTTGGAAACGCGTGAAGGCGTCCGCATCGAGCACCTCAGCCCACTTATAGCTGTAGTATCCCGCTGCGTAACCGACGGACTGGGAAAACAGGTGTCCAAATCGACGGGCCATGGCAGGTCCCAGAGTCTGAGTGGGAAAGGTGTATTCCTGCAATACTTTCCGCGAGAGCGCGTCCAGATCCGCCTCTTTCTCCTCGGCGTAATACATGTGCAGCTCGAGGTCGAGCTTGCCGAACCCAAGCTGGCGCATCGTCGACACCGCACTCATGTAATTCTTCGACTCGATCATCTTCTTGAAGAGCGCTTCGGGAATGTGATTCGTGTTCTCGTGATGGATCGCGAAGAAGTCGAGGCTCTCACGCTCCCAGCAGAAGTTCTCCATAAGCTGGCTGGGCAGTTCCACAAAGTCCCAGGCGACGTTCAATCCGTTCAGGCTGGGCACATCCACGTTTCCGAGGATCTGATGCAGTAGATGGCCAAACTCATGAAACACCGTGCAGACTTCGTCGTGCGTGAGCAGGGCTTGCTTGTCTCCGACAGGTGGTGACATGTTTCCGCAGATCAATCCGAGATGTGGCCGGCGTGCCTGATCACTCGTGGGAGGCAAGCCGCCCTGAAGGTAGTTCATCCAGGCGCCACCGCGTTTGGAATCGCGCGGATGCCAGTCGGCGAAGAAGCTGCCGATGTGAATGCCATCGGCATTCCGCACCTCATAGAACTTCACCAAGGGATGCCACACTTCCACCGGCCCGGGGTCGAGTGTTGAAGCACTACTTTCACCCGTCTGACCCAGTTCATAAAACACGGTGTCCCGCTGCGTGATTTGCAGATCGAACAAACGCTCCGCAATGCGAAACATGCCGCCGAGCACGCCATCCACCGGGAAATAAGGGCGGAGTTCCTCCTGATCAAAATCATACTTGGCGCGGCGGCGGCGCTCGCTCCAGTAGGCCACTTCCCATGGCTCCAACAAGCGCGTGGGTTGTCCTGAAGACTCACCAACATATTCCTGCAACGCAGCGATTTCACCGTTGAAAGCAGTGCGGATCTTATCGTGCAGCGTTTCGGTGAACTTCAGAGCAGTCGCGCCATTTCTGGCCATGCGCCGCTCCAGCACGTAGTCGGCGAAGTTCGGCTTACCGAGGATCTGTGCTTTCTCATGACGAAGCGCCAGGATGCGCCAGACGAGTTCGGTGTTGTCATACTTGTCACCGCGGCCCACCGTGGTGCTGCCTTCCCAGATCCGTTTGCGAAGTTCCGTGTCTTCCAGATGCTCCATGGCCGGGATCATGGAAGGCGCTTTCAAAGTGAAACGGTAGACTGGCTTCTCAGGAGCGCCCAGTCCTTTGGCTTCGGCATCCGCCTTGGCAGCTTCGATCGCGCTCACAGGCAGTCCTGCCAGGAGGCTGATATCTTCCACGACCATCTCCCACGCGTTGGTGGAATCGAGGACGTTCTCCGAGTACTTCTGCGTGACCAGAGAGAGTTCACCTTCAATCTCTTCCAGCCGCTTCTTCTTGTTGGGTGGAAGTTCGGCGCCCAATTCACGGAACCAGGCGAGCGTCTCGTCCAAGGCCCGGCGCTGCGTGCCGGTCAATGCCTTGCCTTCGTCCGTCTTGCTGTAAGTGAGAATGAGGTCCCAGAGATTCTCGTCCAAAGGAACCTTGGCCAGGAAGGCTGTCACCGCGGGCAGCATCTTGTTGTACGCCTCCCGCAGAGCAGGCGTGTTGCACACCGCGTCGAGGTGATTCACCAAACCCCAAGCTTGATTTAACTCTCGTAGGGACTCTTCAAAACCGAGGATAACCGAGGCGAAGGACATCTTACCCCGATCTTGCACCATGACTTTGTCCAATGCCTGTTGCGCCTTTTCCAGTGCCAGCGTGATGTCTGGCTCGACGGCATCGGGAGTCAGGGTGGACCAGCGGATGTGGAGTGTCTTTGTCAGGAAAGGGTGGGACATGGGCAGGGAAGCACGGCCAAGGGCCGCGCGGAGGAAACAAGATTCTGTCGTTTAGCTTTCGATTACCATCCCGTGCACGCTCTTCACGCCGGGGACTTGCTCGAGTTCCTTCACCACGCTCTCGCTGGGCGGGGAGTCCAGGGTGAGCAGGGTCAAGGCAGTGCCGCCTTCAACGTTTCGGCTCAGGGACATATTCGCGATATTCACCTGATTCTTGCCCAGGATGCTGCCGTAGGCGCCGATCATGCCGGGGCGGTCGTCATTCTCGATGAGGAGAAGTGTGCCCTCAGGACGTGCTTCCACACGGCGGCCATTGATCTTCACAATGCGGGGATCCCCACCGAAGAATGAACCACTGATGACCGCTGTCTGATCGCCAGTGCCAGCGATGACTTCAATAAGGTCCGTGAACTCGCTGGGCTCCGGCACACGGCTTTCCGTGAAGCGGAGGCCGAGATTTTCCGCGGTTCCCATCGCATTGATCAAATTTACCTGATCCGCACCGATCGGCTTTTCGAGGAAGCCTTTCAGCACGCCACGGGAGACGAGGGTGGTGTCCAGTTGGCCAAGACGACCACTGTAGTTCACCCGCAGCTTCTCGACACGAGGCGGAGCGATTTGAGAAATCAGGCGACCCAGGACTTCACCGAAGCGCAGGAAAGGCCCGATTTCAGCGAGGGTCTTCGGATCCACGTTTGGCATGTTCACCGCATTGACCACAGTGCCTTCCAGAAGATTGGCTTTCACCTGTTCGGCGATTTCGATTCCAACGGACTCCTGGGCTTCCCCAGTCGAGGCGCCAAGGTGCGGCGTGAAGACGACATTAGGGGCGAGGAGCACCGGGTAATCCGCGGGAGGAGGCTCGATCTCGAATACATCCAGGGCAGCTCCGGCCACGTGACCTTCCACCAGCAGCTTCGCGAGGGCATTGTCATCCACCAGACCGCCACGGGCGCAGTTGATGATGCGGACGCCTTTCTTGATCTTCCGCATGCGCTCTTCATTGAGCATGTGTTTCGTCTCAGCGGTAAGCGGCATGTGCATGGTGATGAAGTCTGCATCTTTGACGGCTTCATCCAGATTGTCGCGCAGCTCAACGCCCAGCATCTGAGCGCGATTGGCGCTGAGATAAGGGTCATAAGCCACGACGTGCATGCCAAAAGCTTTGGCGCGCTTGGCGAACTCAGCGCCGATCCGGCCCATGCCAAGGACTGCGAGGGTCTTCTGATTTACTTCCGTGCCCTGGAAACTTTTCCGATCCCACTTGCCCGCGATGATAGTCGCGTGCGCCTGAGGCACCTTCCGCGCCAAAGACATCATGAGGGTGAACGCGTGTTCCGCGGTGGAAATCGTGTTTCCTCCGGGAGTATTCATGACCACCACGCCATGCTTCGAGGCAGCCGGAATGTCGATGTTGTCCACGCCGACCCCAGCGCGGCCTACGACCACGAGTTTCTTGGCAGATTCCAGAACTTTGGCCGTCACCTTCACGCCACTGCGCACGATGATGGCGGAGACATCCTGCGCTGCTTCACAGAATTCCGGCTCTTTGAGCCCGAGTTTGACGATCACCTCAAAGGAGGGTTCCGCTGTGAGGAGGTCTATGCCGGTCTGCGAAATAGGATCGGCGACGAGGATGCGGTGCTTTGACATAGGGAGGCGAAGGCTAGCACCACGCACGGGCGGCGCAAGCACTCGCTGATTCTTACGCAGAGCTTGAATCCTTCCGCCGGAGGCGCATCTTGGCATCCCTCTCACCCACGCCGACCATGTCCAAGAAAGCCAAAGCCAAGGAAAAACCCTCTCTTCATCGTGCCCATTCCGCCATTTTGGTGGACGGACCCGAGCGCGCCGCCAGCCGGGCGATGCTCCACGCAGTGGGGTTCAAAAAGGCAGATTTCCAGAAATCTCAGATCGGGATCGCCTCGACTTGGAGCATGGTCACCCCGTGCAACATGCACATTGACCGCCTGGCCAAGGAATCCGCCAAGGGTGTGGATGCTGCTGGAGGTAAAAGCATCATTTTCAACACCATAACCATCTCCGATGGGATCAGTATGGGCACTCAAGGGATGAAATACTCCCTGGTGAGCCGTGAAGTCATCGCCGACTCCATCGAGACGGTGGTGGGCTGCGAATGCCTGGACGGCTTTGTGGCGATCGGCGGCTGCGATAAAAACATGCCGGGCTGTGCAATCGCGATTGCGCGGCTGAATCGTCCGGCGGTATTCGTTTACGGCGGCACCATTCTCCCCGGCTGCGTGGGTCCGGAGAAAAAAGAGTGTGACGTGGTTTCCGTGTTCGAAGCCGTTGGCAAGCACGCCGGCGGCCTCATCACGGAAGACGAATTGCACGAAATCGAAGAGGTGGCCATCCCAGGTGAAGGCTCCTGCGGCGGTATGTACACGGCAAACACCATGGCGAGCGCCATCGAAGCTCTGGGCCTTTCCCTGCCGAATAGTGGCGCGCTGGCCGCCGTCTCCGATGCCAAGCTGATCGACTGTTTCGACGCCGGCGTGGCCGTGATGAACATGATCAAGCGGGGCATCCGTCCGAGTGACATCCTCACGAAGGAAGCCTACGAAAACTCCATCACGCTGGTGATCGCTTTAGGCGGCTCCACGAATGCTGTGTTGCATCTCATCGCCATGGCCCATGCTTCTGGCATCAAGCTCACCATTGATGACTTCACCCGCATTGGCAAAAAAACGCCGGTGGTGGCGGATCTGAAGCCGAGCGGCAAGTATTTCATGAATGACTTGGTGAAGATCGGAGGCACGGTGCCTCTCATGAAGACCCTGGTGGAGGAAGGTCTCATGCACGGCGACTGCATGACCGTGACAGGCCGGACCATGAAGGAGAACCTCAGCAAGGTGAAGCTCAAGTACCCCAAGGGTCAGAAGATCATCTATCCGCTCAACAAGCCGATTAAGAAAGACAGTCACCTAGTCATTTTCCGCGGGAACCTCTGCCCAGAGGGCGCAGTGGGTAAGATCAGCGGCAAGGAAGGTCTGTATTTCTCTGGCAAAGCGATCGTGTTTGAATCCGAGGAAACAGCGCTCCAAGCGATCCTGCACGACAAGGTGAAGGCTGGGCATGTCATCGTGATCCGTAGCGAAGGACCGAAGGGTGGACCGGGCATGCGCGAAATGCTCAGCCCGACCAGCGCCATCATGGGCAAGGGCTTGGGCAAGAACGTGGCGCTCATCACGGACGGACGTTTCTCCGGTGGCAGCCACGGTTTTGTGGTAGGTCACGTGACACCGGAAGCCTTTGTGGGCGGGCCGATCGCTGTGATCAAAAACGATGACCCCATCACCATCGACGCCAGCAAGCGCGAGATCACCCTGGATATCTCCAAGAAGGAACTGAACGCACGTTTGGATGCGTGGAAGCAGCCAAAACCCCGTGTGACCCGTGGGGTGTTGGCCAAGTATGCCGCCACCGTGCAAAGCGCCAGCAAGGGCGCCGTCACCGACTTGGATGTGGTGTAAGCCACGTCCTCGTAGTGAACCTAACTCACCGGCGGCAACTCTGCCGGTGGGCTGCCCGGATCAGGAAAGCGTCTCTCGATCAACCGTGGAGTGATAAATCCCACCAAGCGGGCTTCATTCCAATCCACGGCGGCCCAGGATTCCCACGGCACTTCAATGATGGCGGCCGCGCAGGTAGGCATCTCGTCCACTCCGCCCCGCTTCAGTAGCTTGTCCGCGCACTCACTGATGCCGGGATTGTGGCCCACCATGACGACATGCTTCCAGTTATCCGAAAGTTCCCGCGTGATCGCGAGCATGGTTCTGGGATCGGCAAGGTACAGGCGACGTTCTGTGAAAAGTGGAACTGTGAAAGACCCGAATTCCGGCTGCAACAGTTGAGCCGTGGTGAGGGCGCGCAAGGCCGTGCTGGAAACAATGCCATCCGGCAGTGGAAGCAGCGCTGGGGTTCCGTTCTGCCCGAAATAGGTTTTTGCCAGAAAGCGGCCCACCACAGGGGCGCTACGCAGACCGCGCTCATTCAGGGGGCGGTCATGGTCCGGGAGCGTGGCATTACCCCAGTCCGATTTTGCGTGGCGGATGAGGGTTAAGTATTTCATCAGGGGCATCAAGCAATCCAGCAGCGGGTTCTCAATATCCGCCAGTTACTTAACATTTCTTAAGCAAAAGCGGCATTCTGTCAATTCCAACATAACTGACAATTTAGTCATGGATTAGGCACTCTGACGTCGGTTTTTACGGTTTTCTCAAAAATTTTACACAAAATTGAGAACTTTCCATAATTTGCTAGACAGCTTCCGATGACCGCCCGTAAAGTGCTGCGTGTCTGAAACTTCCGCTCCCCAGATCCTCACAAAGACCCCTTGGTGGCTCTGGCCGAATGTCTTAAGTCTTGACGCCCCGTTCGTCGCGGTGCTCTGGCAGGCAGCATTGGCTACGGCCTACGGAGTGCGGCTACCTTTCAGCTGCTACATGGTGCTGTGGCTGACGGTCTGGCTCATCTACATCGTCGACCGCACCCTGGACGGGTTTTCCAAGACGCCAACTGAACAGCTTTCCTCCCGCCACGCCTTCTACCGGCGAAATCGCCTGCTTTTCGTTGGCTTCGCCATTCCCATCGCGATCGCGCTGCTTGGACTCCTAGCTTTGACGGCCGTGCCTGAAGCGGTGTTCTGGCGCGGGGTGGCTCTGGGCTATGTGGCTGGGCTTTATCTGCTCCATTATGCGGCACGGAACTGCCGCTGGCTGTTTTTGATCGGCAACGCGGCCATGTGCACGGCCGGTGCCTATGTGGTGTGGATCCTGCCGATCCCGATGACCTACAAACTCTGGTTCAGTTCAGTTCTGATGACGCTTCTCGCTCTCGGGTTTGTGCGCCAATTACCGACCACTTTCCGGCTGATTCCCAAGGAAGTATTTTGCGGATTCATCTTCGCCGCAGGTTGCTCGCTCTGTGTGAGTTTCTATTCGATGGACTCGCACCCCTGGCCTTTCTCGCTGGAGACAGTGCTATTCGCAGTCCTCTGTGCCCTGAACTGTATCGGCATCGCCTGCTTTGATCGGGATTTCGACGCGAAACATGATCCGAACGCCATCACCCGCACCTGGCCACGAGTGCCTCGCGCCTATCCCCTGCTCCTCATTGGTCTTTGCGCCATGGCATTTTACGCCATGAGCCAGAATTGGGAGGCAAAGGTTATCGTCTACTGCCTAGCAGTAATAGCCAGCGCCGCCCTGCTGGGAGCGGTGCATTTCATGGCAAAACGGCTCAAGCCAGAACTCGGTCATGTGCTGGCCGATGTGGCCTTGGTGATCCCAATTGCGGCGTTGCTTCTGGTCTGACCAGGATGCGTTAGTCGAGCTTCGACAGGCTGACTGACTCGTCGCAAACAATCGCTGGCCATCGGCGCGGCCTCTGCTCTCAGTCTTGAACTGAAACTATGAGTGACTCTCTCCTTTCCACACCTGACTACGCCTTCCTGCTTCAAGTCGCTATTGAGGAGGCCCGGCTGGGCATTTCGGAAGGTGGCATTCCGATCGGTGCCGCTCTTTTCGACAGTCAGGGCATCCTACTGGGACGCGGTCACAATCGCCGGGTGCAGGAAGGCGATCCTTCGGTGCATGGAGAGACTGATGCCTTCCGCAAGGCCGGACGCCAACGCAGCTACCGGGACAAGATTATGGTCACCACGCTGGCTCCCTGCTGGTACTGCAGCGGGCTGGTGCGACAGTTTCAGATTGGCACCGTGATTGTGGGCGAATCCGTCAATTTCCCCGGCGGAGTCGACTGGCTCAAAGAGCACGGCGTGAAGGTCGTCGATCTCCATTCCGAAGAATGCATCGACATGTTAGCTACCTACATCGCCGCGAATCCTGCGGTTTGGAATGAGGATATTGGGGAGGAATAAGCTACCCCATCTCAGATCTGGGCTTAGCTCTTCCCGCGCTTATCTTGCTTCTTCTTCGGCTTCGCCTGCAAAGCTTCAATCTCCGCCGCCGTCGGCTGGACAAAGTTGGCGGATGCCGGATTCTCCACGGTCAGTGGTGCCGTATCACCCAAAGCTGCCTGCTGCATTTTCATCGCGGCCGTCATCGTTTCAATCCGAGAAGCCTGTGCCGAATCGGCAGCCAAATCATGGATCTCATCCGGATCCGTTTTTACATTAAATAACTGCGTCTTGTTCACCAGCGGGTAGCGGATGAGTTTCCACTCGTCCTGCCGCAATGCACGCTGGGTGTCCATGTAAGTGAGGAGCAGGCTGTCCCGAATGGAGGCCTTCTCGCCTCGGATCACAGGTAGCAGGGAGCGTCCATCAATGGACTGAGTCAAACTGGCGCCACCCAAATCACAAAGGGTCGGCATAATATCAAGCAAGTAGCACATGGCTTTGCTCTTCCCCTGGGAGATGCCGGGACCTGCAAAGATCAGCGGAGCATTGTAACCTGCGTCATACACATTCTGCTTCCCCATGAGGCCATGGCTGCCCATGGAAAGACCGTGGTCGGACGAAAAAACGATGATGGTGTTCTCTTCCAAACCCTGCTCTTTCAGTGTCTGCAACACGCGTCCGATATGGTCGTCCAGACAGGTCATGACCGCGTAATAATCGCGGAGATGTTCTCGAATGACTTCCGGCGTGCGCGGGAAAGGAGCAAGCAACTCGTCCCGCACGACTTCGCTGCCGATCTTGAACGGATGTTGCGGCAGGTAGTTCTTTGGCAGCGGTATTTTGTCAGGTGAATACTGACTCAGATATTTCTCAGACGCAACACGCGGATCATGCGGGTTGCCGAAGGCGACATACATGAAGAAGGGGCGGGATTTGTCCCGGTCTGCGGTGAGGAATTTGATCGCGCCATCCGCGCATTCCTTGCCAGGATCGCCGCTCAGCCGTTCCGCTTCATCATTCGCAAGGTAGTGGTTGTGCTCAAAAGAGGCCTGAATGTTCAGGGCCGTATTCCCCTTCTTCCCAAGGTGCCACGTTTCATAGCCAGCCTGCTTTAGTGCGACCGGAAGATTCGGGCCATCGGCAGGAGCCAGCCTGCTGCCAGCCCACCGGAAATAGGCTCGCCCGCTGAGCAGCATGTTCCGGCTGGGCGTGCAAACGGCACCCTGATCACTCCCAAGGCAAAAGGCATTCTCAAACACAAATCCCCGCTGCACCAAAGAATCGACATGAGGCGTCTTCACCACAGGATGCCCCAGGGCACCGATGCAATCCGCGCGCATGTCATCGGTGAAAAGGAAAAGGATGTTGGGCTTCTTCGAAAGCTCAGCCGCAGATACGGATACAAAGCCGAGGAGCAGCCAGAAAAATAAAAAAGGAAGGCAGAGGCGCATGGCACCTCAACCCTCCTGATCAGGTCGCTCTTTCAGCCGTTTTCAGACGGCGAGCCACCACACTAGTGAGCTACTTCTTCTTTTTCGCTGCGGGCTGAAGCTCCGCAGCCGTCCACGGTTTCGTTCTGGCCTTGTAGGTCTCACGGATCTTCGCGATATCCTTCTCGCTGACAGGAGATGCGGTATGCTCCCATTCGCGACGGATGTAGGTCAGAATGCTGGCTATATCGTCATCACTGAAGACCGGCAACGGAGGCATCTCCAACTTCCACGTGCGGCCGCTCACCACGATCGGCCCGCTCATGCCGTGCAAGATGATGCGAGCCGGACGATCCGCGGCACCCAGCACCCACTCGGAATCCACCAGTGGCGGTGCCAAGCCTTCCAGTCCCAGTCCTGTGGGCTGATGGCAGGCCGCACAGATAGCCGTGAAGAGGGTCTTACCCTTGTCGAAGCGGGCCTGCTGCTCTGCTGTTAATGGCACCACCACAGGCGGAGGCGGCACCCCAGGTTTGCCAGGCCAGGCGATGGCCTTGTCGATACTCGCCAGCAATGTCTTGGTGCTATCCGCATTCTTTTGTTTACCAAGGGCGGCGAGCGAGGCTGGCTGAGTATCAAGATAGATCAGCTTCCGCTGCACGGGTTTCGACTTCTTGTCTGCCGGGATCCCTGCAATACCGCGCAGCATCGCCATCTGCCGTTGGCCACCAGCGCTTTGTTGGGCCGTGAGATCCAGCAACTGTGCAATGCGGGCGCCACGACGCTCGTTCATGATGCAATTGGCCAAAAGCTGTGGCAGACCGCTTGCTGTCAGCGCATCCGTCTTGCCCGCCGGTTCCTTCAGCAGGTCCGTCAGGTATTCCAATTCCTTCCCGCGAATGCCACAGACCAGCGCGTCATTAAAAAGCAGACTCTTGTTGGTCTTGAGGAAAGCGATGACGGTCTTTTGCGCCTCCGGCATAGGCAAGGCAGCGAGTTGCAGCGCAAGCTGGGCCTGCACTTCCTGATCGGCTTCTGCACCCATGGCATGAAGGCCGGGCGTTTGCAGAGGATTGGCAAGGCGCACCGCCGTGGCACGAACTTTTGCACTCGCATCCTTGAGCATCGGCTCGATGACATCCGGCGTAATGGCTTGAAGTCCTTCCAATGTCCAAAGCGCCTGCACCTTACCTTGCGGCGTTTTCGCCTGCGTCGAAAGCTGCTTCACGGCATCGACGACACTCGCATCCGCGCGCGTCACGAGCACCTGCTGCGCCATATCGCGGATGTGCCCATTGGCATGATCCAGCAGTGGCACAATGTCGGCGCTCTTATCCGGCAGCTTCACTGTTTGTCGCTCTGCCTTGTCAGGCACGATTCGGTAAATGCGGCCTAGCCCAAGAGGCTGCTCGAGTTGCCGAGACTTGATGTTCGCGATCAAATAATGCGTTAGAAAGAAACGATGCTGGATGACCCCGCGCGCCATGTCCAGAACGTAAAGCGCACCATCGGGTCCGTTGTAGGCATTCACCGGACGGAAGCGTTCGTCTGTGGAAGTCAGGAACTCAGAACCGGTGTAGGCAGGCTTCGCACTGACCACGCCGCCCGTCTCGCTGAGAATGGCGCGTTTGATGAGATTCCCCGAAGGCTCCGGGATGAAGGCATTGCCGTAGTATTCCTTTGGGAAAAGATCGCCGCGATAGATCACCGGGCCGCAAGTCGCCGTGCAAGAGGCCAGCTTTCCGTCGGGACGCAGCGTCTTGTCAGTATATCCCCGATTCACACCTGGCGTGGGATGGGAGGGCCACACCGTTTGGTCCTGCATAACCTTATAGTTCAGGGCCAGCTTGTCCGTGAGGTTCGGATTCCGTGCATAAGCCGACTGCTGAAAGAGATCGGCGCGGAGGAAGTCGCTGTTGTAATTGAAATAGCGGCGGCCCCAATCATCCTGCGTCAAACCCCATTGACCGGCAGAGCGGACGGACTCGGTGGTGAAGGCCCCATTCTGGAAGCGGAGACGCGAACCGTAGCCAGCGCCCCACAAGCCATTGTCCATGCAATACGTCAGCGAGTTCGCCATGTGCTCCGGCTGCCCACCCTTCGTTCCGAAGTTCTCCGCGATAACGTCTTTTTTGTCTGCTACTCCATCTCCGTCAGTGTCGTGATACCACACAAGCTGCGGTGGCTCGGCAACGATCGCGCCATCGCCAAATGCCGTGACTGAACGCGGCATCAGCAACTTGTCGGCAAAGACAGTGGCCTTGTCCATGCGGCCATCGCCATTGGTGTCTTCCAGACGCGAGATACGGCCGATCGGCTGATCCTCACCCTTCGCCTCCACATCGTGCATATAACCGCGCATCTCGCAGACATAGAGGCGGCCCTGATCGTCCCAACTCATCGCCACGGGCGCCTCAATCATCGGCTCGCAGGCGACGAGTTCCGCCTTGAAACCCTTGGGCAATTTCAGTGCCTGCACCGCCTGTTCTGGACTAAGGACGACCGGGGGCGGCAGCTTAAACTTGAGTTCCACCGTTTCCGGTCCGCGATTTTTGGTACGTGAAGAGTCCGAGGCCTCGGCAGGGGTTGGAGGCGCTGCCGGTGTCGGCGTTTGAGCTTGCGTTACCGATAAGGGTAAAAGGAGACAAGGAACCGAAAAGGCTAAGGCGGCAGCAAATCTGTGGGGTGATACGAAGGGCATGACTGTCTGGATGATCGGGTAAGGGCGGACAGAGGGTGAGGAAACCCGGGCGAGCCAAAGAATACGCTCGAAAGGCCTTAGTTATTCAGACCAAGATATAATGCAACCCCACGGTTTCATATAGGAGCGCCGCTACCAGCGACCCAGAGAATCCAGAGCTAGTCTTTGAGGAGGGGCCTATTCATCAGCCGGAGCCTGCGGCGCTTTTGCCTTATTGCCCGGCTTCTTTTTCTGATTCTGGTTTTCCCGATGCTCCATGGGCTTCTCCATCGCCTTCATGCTGGCAATTCCTTCAGGCGTCACCAAAGGATCATGAGTAGCCTTGCGCCAGTCGAGCAGCGCATCCTGCAAGCGCTTCAATGTCTCAGCATTCTCAGGCTTTGCGGCCAACTCATTCAGCTCCCACGGATCGGCCTGAAGATCATAAAGCTCGAACTCCGGTGGATCGGCCGCACGCTCAAATATCTCAGACACTTTGCTGCCTTTGAATTTCTCTGTGCGCGCCATGGCGAGGGCCGCGTCACCATCGATGCTTGAGTTGGGCTCGGCTTTCCCAGCGAGAAGGTTGTGAATCAATTTGTAGCGCGCATCACGCACGGACCGACGCGGGAAGAACGGCATGGAGCCGTGAAACTGGAATTCCGTGAAGAAGTATTGCCGGTGCTGCGAAGAGTCGAGCGTGTGTCGCAGAGACTTGCCCTGAACATTGTCCGGGATGGGCTGGCCAGTCGCGTCTAAGATCGTGGGCAACAGATCCACCGTGCCGACCAACGCCGGACTACGCTCTCCCGGGGTAAAAACCCCCGGCCATAAAGCCAGCAGGGGCACCTTCACGCCGCCTTCATAACAGGAGGTCTTTCCTCGGACGAAAGGTGGCCCGTGATCGCCGACAAAAAGCACGAGCGTATTGGCCAACTTCCCGGAGGCTTCGAGTTCCTTGATGAGCAGACCGATGCCAGCGTCCAAGCGCGAGACCGCATTGTAGTATTGCGTCACCCGTTCCATCTGCTCGGGCGTATCGATGTTCTGGAAAGGGAATGGCGGCACTTCACCAACCTTAAGCGGGTGCTCGGGGACGCCTTTGTATTGCGTCGGAAAGGCCTCCTGCGGTGGTCGTGGACTTCGGCCCATCACATGAGGATCGGCGAAGTTCACCATAAAAAAGAAAGGCGTATCCGACTCCCGGATGAAGCCACTCGCAGTGGCCACAGCCGTATTCACATCCCGCATGTCGGACTTGAGCCGCTTGTCGAAGGGGAAGCTACCCTCTGGGGCGACATGGAGTTTTCCCAGAATAGCCGTGCGATACCCCGCCTTTTTCATCAACGCGGGGATGGTCTGCTGGCGTAGCGGTTCATGCAGGGCAAAGCCGCCATTCACGAGACCATACTGGCCGTTGGCATGGGGGAAAATCCCCGTGAACATCGCGCTGCGTGACGGACTGCAGGATGCCTGCGCGACATAGGCATTCTCGAAAAGCCGTCCTCTGGCAGCAAGGGCATTGAGGTTCGGCGTGCGCGCGGCTTTGTCTCCGTAGCAACCCGTTTGCACGCCTAAGTCATCGGCGGTGATGAGAAGGACATTGAGCTTGGTGGCTTCAGCCGCCCGAAGTTCGGCAGGTAAGCCGGAGATGATCACGGCTATGACCAAAGAGAGACAGAAGTGCGCGGCATTCATACGACGAAAAAAGGATGCCTGTGAACCGCGTGGGGCAGGCAGAACTTTCACGAATCGTCCAAGCCGGAAGGAGGACGCCGAGAGGCTCTTTCTCCTATCCTCAGGCGCTGGCCTGCTCGTGTTCCTTGATCTTCGCCTGCTCCTCGGCCACCCAGTTCTCGATCTGCGCGCGGATGTCATCGCGGACCTTTCTTGTGGCAGCGAGCTGTTGTTCATGCGTGCCTTCGAAATTGGCAGGATCTGGAAAGCTCCAGAAGAGGCGTTCCGTCAAGCCAGGGAAGAAGGGGCACTTTTCATCGGCGGACTGATCGCAGACGCCGATGACACGGTCATAACGTTCACCCTTGGAAAAGAGATCCAGCACTCCTTTGGTGGCTTTCTGGCTGATGTCGATGCCCACTTCATGCATGACTTCGACGGCAAGCGGATTCAGTTCCGAGGGCTCGAAACCGGCGCTTTGCGCAATGGCAAAGTCCGGGAACAAGTCCTCCAGCCAGGCCTCAGCAATTTGGCTGCGGGAAGCGTTGCGGACACAGACAAACAGGACCTTGAGTTTCCGGAATTCCATAGTGGTGCAGGAGGGCGGAGGTTCGCCTCCATGCTTTTCTGGAAGCATGGGAATCGCAATCGCCGAAGTTTGCCAAAAACGTCACACGAGGCTTACGACCGGAATCCGCTAGGCACGGCGGATAACCACGAGCCCACTGACGGGTTTTGCTTCACCACCAGTCGGCCAGTGACCCACACCGCCCTCTCCGGGATGTTGCACATTCACCCAAAGCTCATCACGCCCGGGACTGAGGGTAGGCGAACAAAGTTCGGCGCCCAACGGCCCCGTTGCGAAACGGCTCACCTGACCCCGGCGCGGTCCAGAGGTGGGAACGAGATACAGCCCATTGTTGCCGTATTTCTCCCAGGGTGTTCCCGGCAGCGGCTCGGGTTTGTCCACCTTATAGTCTGTGGTGACCATGAGGCTGTTCTGCGGACCAAAGGCGATGTTATCTGGCCACGTGAAGCCGTTATCCTGCGCGCCTTGGGACAGAATCTTATGCTCAAAAGTAAGCGCGCCGTGGTCGTCGCCCGCCTCTCGCAACGCGAGAATGGCGCCCACTTCATCCTGGCCATCATGCCAGGTCGTGAGACAGACATAAACCTCCCCCGTTTGGGGATGGATTTCCACGTCCTCAGGTCGGGCCAGCGCCGTGGCCCCTGCAAAGGAAGCGGCCACACGGGTGCGCACACAGATGTCTGCCAGGCTCATGCCACGCTTCGCCAGTTCCGGCGTCAACTCGGGATCGAGAGGAATCCACCGGCCATTCACCGTGTCGGCCACATGCAAGACACCATCTGAAAGCAGCGCCCGATTCGCCTTGCCTGCGGCCGCATCATACTTGCCGCGCGAGATGTATTTGTAGAGGTGCATGCCGATGCGGTCATCACCCATGTAGGCCACGAGACGGCCATCCTTGCTGTAGCCAAAAGCGATATTCTCATGACCAAATCGGCCCAGAGCCGTGTGCTTGAAGACCTCGCGGGTCTGCGGGTCGATCTCCATCATCCAGCCGTAGTGACGCTCTGGCCGACGCAGCGTTTCAGGAAGCTCATGCTTCGGCACATCAAAGGCACTGGGATTGTCCGTATCGCCTGTGAACTCATAGTAGTTCTCCTCCGCACTGAAGAAGGTGCCCCAAGGTGAAATGCCGCCACCACAATTCGCCAGCGATCCCAACACCTCGGTCGCGCCACCCATTTCGGCACTCCCCGCCGCAGGGCCGAGCAATTTGATCCGGGTATCCAGGCCATTCACACGGAAATTTTCATCGGATGGCACGATTGGCCGCCAGAAGCCTGTCGCAGCGTTCTTCTTGAGACGGATGCAAGAGCCCCCCACCCCTTTCAAAAGGTCTTCGCCAGTCAGCCACCAACTGTTCTCGTGGTTCACCCAAAGCCAGCCCTGCTCCTCATTTTCCAGAATGAAGGCGAGGTAATCGGCGTCCTCTCCAAAGGTCTCGCCCCTGCTGTTAATCGCGTCACCATACTTGAGGATCACGTGACTGGTGAACCCCTCAGGCAGCGTCACAGTATCGTGATAATTGTGCGGGACCGGCGTGAATTTCAGGTCATCGAGAAATGGCGTGGCGATCGCGACTGGCGCGGTGACTTGCGCAGTGAGCCATGATGGCATGAGCCGGTTGGCAGCAGCCACGACGACACTGGCGCCGAGGTATTGCGTGAACTGCCGCCGGGCGAGCGAGAAGGTTTTCGGGGAGGGTGCAGGCATTCGGAAAAAGAATGCTGCCGCCTGCAGGACACAAGTGACGGTATCGTCGCGGAGCGAGCACTAGCCAGACTTCACTTCATTTCACAAACCCCGCGATCAACATGACGATATCGATCAGGAACATCACCACGATGGATCCCTCGAGGATCACCATGAGACGGTGATTCTGCTCCTGCTTGAGCATCTCATAGAGGTCATCCAGCGTCTTGAGCTTCCCGTCCAGGGTATGATGCCAATCCGCCAGGTGGAAGCGGCGCGAGACCGTTTCATAAAGACGCGCCAGATGCGAGTCGCCGAAGAACTTGGTGATGTTTTGCAGCTCATCACTGAATCGGGCGAGGTCGATACGGAGTTCCCGCAGATGTGCCAGAAGGTCTTTCCGGAAGAAGAATTTGGGCGGCCGTAACAAGTCTGCATAGGATCGCTCCAGCGCCGCATCGAGCAGCCGGTCATAGGCGATGAGTTCTTCCAGTTGGAAATTCGCCATTTCCATCAGATAGAGCGTTTCCTCAAAGTCCTTCCGGCGGTCCACCACGAGGGCGGCATCCCAATCCGCCACCATCAAATCGGACTGATAGTAAGCCAGATACTGGCCAGTTGATTCCAGAGACTCCTGTTCCGATAGCCGAGAGGAGTCGGACTCATGCGTGACCAAGGCAGCAATGGCTCGGCGATTCTCGTGAAACCATGCCTCACTTTTGAAAGGAGCACCGGCCTGATCCTTGCCCGGAGTCTCGATGCAGAAGACGGTGTAGTCTTCACCTTCCTGTGGCTTCGCCACAGGCCGGATCGCCATGGGGGACAACTCGACATGGAGCTCTTCCACCAGTTCCCGAGCATGACGATGGAGGATCTCCTGCTCCAGCAAGGGCTGGTGGATCGCCAGCAGCGACTCCAGATCCGGCACACTGAAAGGCAGCCGTAGCGCTATGCTAACCGCGCCGATGGGCAGCACCTTCACCACACGCTCCATCGAGAATGAGACACCTTTTGCCGTTGTAATTTCGATGGGATCAAGACGGGCCACCTTGGGCACTTGAAACAGTTGCTGACGCGGACCGCGCTTCGATAGACCGATGCGCAGCGGCTCCAGGGTGTGCCCCAGCACGGAAGTCATTTCGGCACGCCGCAGCTCATAGGCGACATCGCACGCATAGAGATAGACGATTTCGCCTTTAAGGGCGGGGGCGCTCATGGGAGCTGTTGCAGACATGACTAAAAAATATTTTACCAAAGTCCCGGCGAATGGCTCGTCCGAACTGATGAGGGCAATCTATCGCCGATGCCTTTGGTTGGGGCGGCTCGTTCGGTGACGAAGAGTTCACGGCCACCTGTGACTAAGCTGTCGCGCGGTCACCAGGTAGTGGTAATGGCGGGCATCCGCCCATTTGGGCAATGTCCCCCACTGATTGTTCAACATTCTGACCATGCTGCCGATACCGATCCCGTTTGCACTTTTCTGGCGCATCTCCCGTTCCCTGGAAAAATTTGTCCGGGAGGAGTTGCCCGCTCATATCAGCCCCCACCGCGTCCTTGAGTTTGGTCCGGGCCGGAGCACGCGAGCGCTCGCGGAGACTTTCCCCAGTGCGGAGATTGTCTCCCTGGAGCACCAGGAGATTTTTTACCTGAAGCAGCAGGAACTCCTGCGCGACCTGCCGAACGTCTGGCTCTACCACCAACCGCTGGACGAGAACCTTTTCTACTCCGCAGGCGTGTGGCAGAACATGCGCTATGACCTGATCTTTGTGGATGGCCCACCCAAGAAAATCAAACCGGGCGTCCGGGGCGGGGCGGCCTGCGTCTTCGACCAGCTAACCGATGGAGGCTTTGTCATCCTGGACGACAGCCACAGGCCGGACGAAAGAGCGATCATCCGGCGCTGGCTGGCTGGCGGCGAGTTCGAAGTTTTCCACGCGGCAGCGACGTTCACGGTGCTCAGAAAGGTGGCCGCCAAAGTCGAAATACCGGAAAAGCGGCAGACGACCCCTCGGCACGCCCTGGAAGCGTCCTGTGCCTAGTAAATTGGAAAGTCGCTGCCGGTTCTGCAGATTTTCAGAATTTCCTTGCACGGCGTAGACTTCTCCGTATTTTGGCCGCCCCTATGTCCAAAAACGCAGGCATCTCCAAAACCAGGAAAGCCGTCAGCAAGCGGTTCAAGATCACGGGCACTGGCAAAGTGCTCCGTCGCAGGCAGGGCAAACGCCACCTTCTGCAGAACAAGAACCGCAAGCGCAAACGCTCCCTTGGTAAAGCCGTACTCGTGCATGAGCGCGATGTGCCCGCCATCAAGGCCAACATGCCTTGGGGTTGACGCACCCGGCTGCCGACGCAGCCACGATGATCCGGCCTGATGCTCCTCGCGAGCGTCTTCGATCAAGTGAGGCCCTTCATCGAACTACAACAACAGCTTGATCACCGACAATAGACCATGCCTAGAGCCACCAATTCACCCGCCAGCCGCAAGCGCCGCAAGCGGACACTCGCTAAAGCCAAGGGCTTCCGCGGCTTCCGTTCCAAACTTTTCCGCTACGCCAAGGACGCTGTCCGCAAGGCGATGCAGTACTCCTACCGCGACCGCAAGGTACGTAAGCGTGACTTCCGCAAACTGTGGATCACCCGTATCAATGCCGCCGCCCGTGCCAATGGCCTGAGCTATAGCCGCTTCACCGAAGGGCTCAAAGCCGCCGGCATCACGTTGGACCGCAAGGTCCTCGCCGACTTGGCCGTGAAAGATGAGTCCGCCTTGAAGGCCCTCGTCCAGACGGCGAAAGACGCCCTCGATAAGAAGACCAAAGATCTAAAGGCAGCTGCCTAAACGATTTTTCGCTCGCTTCTTCACTCCTCATGGAAAAGCCGGGACTGCAAGGTTCCGGCTTTTTATTAGACTGATTCTCGAAAAGAAAGTCAGAATGAAACTTGGGAGCGCGAGGGGATAAGTGGCAAGGAAAGGGGCGAGATCCGCTATGTTGACATAACGGATAAGCCGTTGACGCAGCCAGTTGTGCCCTCCCGCCCCAAAGTTTCTGACAGTCTTTTTGAGGACCAGTCTTAGCGGGTGAGACGGCATCTCCCCTGCCCCGATTCGTTTGCTTTTCCACTCTCTCTTTTGATCATTCGCCATGCTTGCTGAACTTGATGCCCTGCAAACAGAAGGACTCGCCGCTCTTGCGTCCATCTCTGATGAAACTGCGCTGGAATCCTACCGGGTCGCCTATCTCGGCAAAAAAAGCAGTCTCACGGCACTGGCAGCAGGCATGCGCAATGTCTCGCCGGATCAGAAGGCGGCGGTGGGGCAGAAGCTGAATGAAGTGCGCAACGCCATCACCCAGGGGATTGAGGAAAAACAAGGCGCCCTACAAACCGCCAAAGACGCCGAGTCCGTCAAAGGCATCGATGTGACACTGCCGGGCCGTCCGAGCCCCAGTGGTGCCTTGCATCCGCTCACCCGCATCCGGGACAAAGCCGTGCAAACCCTGCGCCGCATGGGCTTCGCCTTGGCCGACGGCCCGGAAATCGAAACAGAATGGCACTGCTTTGATGCGCTGAACACGCCCCCTGATCATCCGGCGCGCAACGAGAAGGACACCTTTTACATGCCCGATGGGCGCCTGTTGCGGACGCACACCAGCACCGTGCAGATCCGAACCATGGAAGCGGCCAAGGCCCTCCCGATCCGCATCATTGCCCCGGGTGCTGCCTACCGCCGGGATGAAATCGACGCGACCCACCTCAGCGTCTTCAATCAACTTGAAGGCCTGTATGTGGCGAAGGACGTGAGCCTCGCGGACCTGAAAGGCACGCTGGAGTTCTTCTTCCAGGAGATCTTCGGCGCTACCACCCAGGTGCGTTTTCGCCCCCACTTCTTTCCTTTCACCGAACCAAGCTTCGAGATCGATATCAAACTCGAGGCCAAAGGGCAGGCCGCAAAATGGATTGAAATCGCCGGCTGCGGCATGGTCGATCCCGCTGTGTTTGCCGAAGTTTCCAAGGCTCGCGGAGACAACCTGTTCGATCCTAACGAAGTCACGGGCTTTGCATTCGGCATGGGTCTGGACCGTCTCGCCATGATCCTGCATGGGATCACGGATATCCGGCACCTGATCGAAAACGACGTACGCTTCCTATCGCAGTTCTAGGGCTGCCTCAGACGCTGGTTCATATCGCCGGCACCTTCTTCGGCTGCGTCACGAACGGAGCACTCAGATAGAGCGGCTCCTGCGGCTGCGTCGTCAACGCCTGGATTTCCTCTGCGTTCAATCCCGAGACAGATCGGGCTAGCCGAGCCGCAGAAGGGTGAGTTAATTTCACATCGGGGATTCCAGCCGGGGACGCCTTGTCAAAAGTGAACCACGGCGTCGCCGTATCGGCATTCCGCATTGTCAGCAGTTCTGCGGCGGCCATCTGCTCTGCTTCACCCAACATGCGAAAGCCGTGAACACGGATAACGTAAAACTGCCCACGCCGGGCATCGCCGCAGACAACAAACTTTTCCGGCAGAGATGACTCGGCAGGGGCCACCACCGACGGGATGGTGATCACCGGCACTCCTAGTGCGAACCCCAGTCCCTGTGCCGCCGCGAGACCGATGCGCACCCCAGTATAAGACCCCGGCCCTGTGCCAGCCACGATCATGCTGAGATCCTTTCGGCACAGTTCCAGTGCCTTGCCTAAAGGCTCAAATAACTGGGCATTGTGCGAGCGCTCCGAAGAGAAGCTATCCTCAAAGATCACCACGCCATCCCGCACCAAAGCCACCTGTCCCTGGGCCGTGCAGGTATCGAGCGCGAGAATACTGGAAGAGGCGTCACTCATGCTTTCATTAACAAAGTCTCGCGTTTAACTTCCTCCACACAGCGTCCACCTTCCGGCAAAGGCCGCCACTGAAACCAGCGCGCATGAATTGGAATCAAATCCGGAAACTTGTCCGCCCATTCCACCAGCACCAAACCGTTGGCATCAAGGTAGTCATCCCACCCAATCTGAAGCACCTCACGCGGATCCTCCAGGCGGTAAAAATCAAAATGAAAAGCCGGGATCCGCCCATCGGAATACTCATGAACAAGCGTGAAGGTCGGACTGTTGACTTCAGCCGACGATCCAAGCCCCGCGACAATCCCTTTCACTGCATGCGTCTTGCCTGCCCCAAGGCCACCCACCAGGGCAACAACTGTCCCCGTCGTCAATTCCGCTGCCAGGGCATGACCCCACCGCATGGTGTCGTCGGCAGTCGGGAGAATCATGACTTTCAGTAGCAGCCAGACCGCAACGGCTCAAGGACGGAAGTGATCCCATCCGCCAAGCTCAGCGCCCACCTTGCGGAGAGTCTTTTCGCCGGTGAAATGGCCAACGTGCGTGAGCTTCACCCG
Organism: Phragmitibacter sp.; assembly: GCA_965284365.1. Taxonomy (GTDB): domain Bacteria; phylum Verrucomicrobiota; class Verrucomicrobiia; order Verrucomicrobiales; family Verrucomicrobiaceae; genus Phragmitibacter. The sequence continues at coordinate 2,561,310 of OZ260079.1, read as the reverse complement.
CGGAAAATCCTTCTTCCACGAAGCCATTAGCTTGTTCACTTCGCGAGGAGCGATACAAAAGAGCAGTTCATAGTCCTCTCCATCGCCCCAGGCTTGCGCGACCGTGCAGCCACGCCGCAACGGCAGTCGTTCATCCCAGACCTCAAACCCCGCCAATCCACTCGCCGCAGCCATACGAGGCAGGTCTTTCGCGAGCCCATCACTCAGATCCATCATGGCATGAACCCGAACATTCGCCGCCAGCCATTGGCCCTCTGCCACACGTGGTTTGAAATCCAAATGATGGCCCCCGAATGAGCCACCAAGCTTTCCCGTCACCAAGATCGCATCCCCCACCTTCGCTCCGGAACGCCTGAGACATTGCTTTGCCTTCACACGCCCCGTCAGTGCAACGGAGATTATCGTTTTCGGACCACTCGACGTCTCTCCGCCTACAATACTGACACCGAAGGCTGCGGCACATTTCTTCAGCCCATCATAAATGCCCGTAGCACGCCTGAGCGGCAGATCCTTCGGCAAGACCAATGTAACGAGCGCATGCTGAGGTTCCCCCCCCATGGCAGCAATGTCGCTGACCGCACGAGCCATAGCCTTCCAGCCCACTTTGCGCGGCGACGTGTCCGCAATAAAATGCACATCCTCCACGATGCAGTCCGTCTTCAGGAGTTGCAGCCAACCTCGCCCAATCGGCCGCACGACGGCGCAATCATCACCAGCCCCAAGCACGACCTCCGTTGAAAGCGGCAGGTTCCGCGTGAAGCGCTCCACCAGCGTATCTTCACCCAGCCGTGACAAGGCATCGTCAGCGCCAGACGGAGTCATGACCACGCCAGCACGGCAACATTAAAGCCATTAAAGAAAGCATGCATGAAGATCGGCACCAGAAGGCATCCGGTCACTTCATAGGCAATGGAAAAACCTAAGGCGAGAAAAAACAACGGAACCAGACTTCCCACGTGCTGATGCACCACCGCAAACACCAGCGATGTGAATGCCGCTGCAAACCAGCGCTCACTGTATCGCTTCACCACCCCATAAAGGAAGCCGCGGAAAAAGATTTCTTCCGTAATCGGCGCCACCACCACGGCGGCGAACCCCAGCAGCACCTTAAACATGACGCTGTCCGTTTTCTTGAACGTCTCCACCACTTCCTGAGAAGTCTCATCCAGGAAGTTCCCGCCAAAGGCATAGTGATAGATCACATACACCGCTGCACCCAGAGCCAGCGCAACCGCCAGTACCCACGCAAACGCTAACCCCATCGCCGTCGGCAGCTTCAACAGCTGCAATCCAAACATCTCCACGGGGCTTAACCTCCGAATGACCCGCATATACCACAAGAGCAACCCAGCCATTCCCAGCATCATGACCGCATTGATAAAGATCCCCACGGCATAGGTGGCATCATCCAGCTTCTGCATTTCCGGTCCGCCTGACTGCAGAGTAATCCACGCAAAACCCGTTAGGATCAGGAGCGCCACCGCGGCGTCGGGCGCTCCATAGGGTCGTGCAAGCACATTCCCGTCCGTCTGCCACGCGAGTCCCGTGCGGGCGCGCACTAATCCATAAAACGCCAGCCCGACCGCAAGCACGACACTGGCGAAGAACAGGATGTCCTTCAAGACGGCATGCGTGTCGGCGGCAGACATGATGGCGCTAAGCAGCAGGCGATCGTGCAAGATCCAGCGTTAAAGAGATGTCCGACTACGGCGCCATATGCGCAGGCAGCAAATAAAGCCGGCCCGCTTCCAGTCGTGGCAAGAGCCGGTCACTAACATCTACTTTCATCGTGCCAGCAGACTCTTGGGCTTTGCCGAACGCTGTGAAGATTTCCGTGAGGGACACGCCACGCTGGTATTTCACCACCATCGCGCCGGATGATTTACCCAGCTCCTTAGCCTTGGCATAGGCGTCTTCGATATAGCCGACCTGATCCACCAGCTTCGCTTCCATCGCTTCCTTCCCGGTCAGCACGCGGCCATCAGCCACGCCACTCTTCAGCGCCTCTGGCGAAATTTTCCGCGCCTCCGCCACGATGCCCACAAACTTGTCATACATCTTCAACACAAGCCCCTGGATGTAGGCCTTCTCGTCTTCACGCATAGGGCGTCCACCACTCAGCGTGTCTTTGAAATTACCACTCACAAAGCTCAGGCTTTCCAGACCCACCTTACCAAACGCCTGACTGTAATTGAGCGTCTGGATGATCACTCCAATGCTGCCCGTGAGCGTGGTTTCATTTGCCACGATCCAGTTGGAGCCACAGCTCAGGTAGTAGCCACCGGAAGCCGCCATCGCATCCATGTAGACAACCACTGGCTTCTTCTTCGCCGCGGTCTTCACGGCATTGTAAATCGTGTCAGAGGCAGTAACCTCTCCACCGGGGGAATTAACCGCGAGAACGATCGCTTTGACCTCGTCATCATCGGCCGCCTGTTCCAGAGCACGCTTGGTGCTATCCACATCCATGCCGTCTGACGAGAACAATCCACCCACCGCACCGCTGGCAATGATGCCCGTCAGGTCAATGCGTACAATCTTGTCCTTCACATCCTTCGAAGCCCCATCAACAACCAGCGCCTCGGAGAACTTTGGCTTCGGCTGGATGAAGGAAATTGCCCCGTCACCTACTCCTACGAGCGCTGCGAATTGAAACAGATTCGCCACCACGCTCACGAGGAGAAACATGATGACAATAAAGAGAAGACAACCGAGTCCTTTGTTTTGCATGGCTGGGGCACATTACGTGGCGTTTCGAGCAAACGCAACGTGTCAGAAATTCACCGCCCTCAGAACGCCAGCCGCCGCAGACTCTGAAAAGCCGCGCCAAAGTGCGAAACCACGTCCCCCGCAGAAAGCGATTCCTGAGATGATGTCCCGTGAGAAATCGCCAGTTCCGCGGCACGTCCACAAAGCCACGCGCCCAAGCACGCGGCCTCCCTCAAGCCCATCCCCTGCCCCGCCAAAGCGGCACACAGCCCCGTGAGCACGTCACCCTGCCCTCCGGTAGCCATGCCAGCGTTTCCCGTGGTGTTGTAAGCGAGCGGACTTCCAGCCTCGGCAATGACGGTGCGCGAGCCTTTCAGCAAAAGCGTGACGCCCGGATAAGCCCCGGCAAATTGCGAGGCCTGCTCTCGACGGGACAGCCCCTTCATTTCTGGCGCAAGTCGCGCCATCTCGCCCGGATGCGGCGTTAGCAGACGCGGCCCCGCACAATCCCGCAACGTCTCCACTCCCGTGCGGGCCAGCAGATTCAGACCATCCGCATCCACCACCATCGGTCCCGGAAAACTGCGAAGCAACGTGTGCACTTCATCGTCATGAGCCGATCCCAGACCTGGACCGAGCCCGATGGCATCGAGCCGGTCATCAAGACAATCTCGATAGTCCGCCACCCGCTTCACCATCACTTCCGGCGGCGCTTTCATGGCAGCTGCATCGAAGATATCATCCTTCACGTACAGCGTTAGCAAGCCACCCCCGCCATGCAGCGCAGCGGATGCTGAGAGAATGGCCGCGCCGATAAACCCTGGGGATCCTGCTACGATGCCGACGCGTCCCGCACTCCCCTTGTGAAAATCAAAGGGTCGGCACGGCAAAGTAGGAAGCAGCGTCGCTGCCATGATGATCTCCCCTCCTACCCCGTCATCCTCCTGCGTCGGAAAGTATGCTTCCAACTCCGGCAGGCGGATCACCGCCAGACGGCCCACGTTCCTCAGTGCCTCATCCGCGAGCAGCGGTGCCTTCACAAACCCAATCGTGGCCGTGATATCTGCCTCCACACACGGCGCCCCGGGCGCGCCAGTTTCATTGTCGAGCCCGGAAGGCAGATCGAGCGCAATAGTCACAGCATGACGCTGCTTGCGGAAATCATTCATCTCTCGAGCCGCCTCCGCGAGGGGACCTCGCAAATTGCCCGAACCACCAATGCCGATTAGGCCATCCATCAGAACCATGGGACCGCGCGCCATGCGCCAGTCTTCAGCCAGCAGATCATCCGGCGCCACAGCACGACTAAGCTTATCCCAATGCTCAACCGGAAGCGGTTTCCATTGCTCCAGCGGAAAGGCCACGCGCGCCCGCACTTTCCATCCATGAGAAATCAAATGCCTCGCCGCCACCAGCGCATCGCCAGCATTGTTCCCCTTCCCGAGAAAAAGTACCAGCATCCCTGGTTCGGGAAAGAACTGCCGCACCACCTCTGCGATCCCGAGGCCAGCTTTCTCCATCAAATCCGCCGCCTTCACTCCACGCGCAAACGCTGCTTCCTCCACTTCTTGCATTTGCCGACAGGTCAAAATCATAACGATGATGCCTTCGGTTCAGGGCAAATCAGCGATCGCCGCGATACGCGAGAATGCCTTTGGCGATCCCCAGCGCCAGCCGATCCCGATAGGCCCCGTTCATCATGCTGGCTCGCTCCCCGGAATTGCTCACAAATCCACATTCGACCAGCACCGCCGGGATACGCGTCGTGGCCCGAATGACATGGAAGCGAGCCTGCTTCAGGCCGCGGTTTGTCAGTCCACTTTCCTGCACAATATACGCTTGGATGTAACCGCCCAGCCGGTAGCTGCTGTCGTGGCAGTAGAAGGTTTCCAATCCCTTGCCGGATCCACTCCGGTTGTAGTTGTAGTGGATGCTGACAAAGATGGCGTCTTTCTGTCGGTTCCCTATGGAGGAGCGCCCTTCCAAGGGGATGAAGACATCCGAACTGCGGGTCATGACTACTTTCAGCCCCTTGGACCGGAGCAGCATTTCCACGCGCCGCGTGGTATCCAGAGCCATGTGCTTCTCAAAGACATACCCAATCGCAGCGCCCCGATCGTGACCGCCGTGACCAGCATCGAGCACCACGGTATCAAAAGCACTGGCCACACTGCAGAAAAATGCCAGGCACGCAGTTGCCGCCCCTACCGATAGGCACCGTTTCGTCAGGCCGAACTTGAAGAACAAGGACTGGGCAGGGGCAGGATCAGGCATGAGGGAAGACAGGGTTCTTTCTGAGACAAACTCAAGCGCCATCTGCTGATGACAAAGTCGCCTCATTATGCCCGCCGCTCCGCCTTTGGCAAGTCATCACTCCCGGGCAAAAAAAGAGCCACAGAGGTACACTCCGTGGCTCTCGACTAGATGATGGGACTAAAACGGGAGACGAATTTAGCTCTTCGCCTTGATACCAAGCACAGTAGGTGCGGTGCCACCTCCAGTACCAGCAGCTTGAGCAAAAAGATTGCCACCTGAACCCTGATCCTTGAGCTTTACCTGGCCAGCAGCTGCCGAACACGACTCGACATTGACGCTGCCATCGTTCTTACCAAGAACGACTTTGCCACCGCTCCAGGTCCGTCCGGCCGAGGTTTTACCCGCGGCATCGGCATCCCAGGTAGGATCCCAAGCTGCATTCGTCGCGTTCTCGAACACGAACGGTGTGCCACCAGAAGATGAATTGGTCAGCCCACCAGTCATGGACCAATGATTTTCCCCAGCAACCAGGGCATTTGCGTAGGTAGGAGGCGTTCCGACATCACCGTCAGGCATGCCATTGGCGCTGCTCGGGCAACCGAAGATCTTTTCGTCCGTCAGAATCCCTGAGACGAACAACTGGTTGAATGCGTCGTTGGACGTCGTCGCGCCACCGGCGGCATCTGAATAATTCCCGTCGTTGTCACCAGCATACAATTGCTCGGACAGAATGATCTGACGGCAATTGTTGATGGCTTTGGTCATATTGCCACGCTCCTGAATTCGGCTGAACACCGGCACGGAGAGACTCGCCAGAATGGCGATGATGGTGATGACCACCAGCAGTTCAATCAGGGTGAATCCCTGTTGTGTACGATTTTTAAGTTTCATCTGAGTATGTATCTACTTATTTATGGTTTATATTTTGCGGAGACAGCTTGGTATAATGAGCTGTCTTCAAAGCGATTAGACCAAAATCGCGACGCATTGCCCAGACTTTTATTTCTGGTAATTTTTGAACGATTTGCCTGCCTTATTGCTGACCTTCGGCCGCAAGCCTCGCGATTTCCTTTTTCAGGATTCGGCCCACGCGATGTTTCGCGAGATATACTTGGGCAGCATTGACCCCGAGCTCTTCCTTTACCTTGTCAGCGGTCCAGCCTTTGATGACATAACAGGTAAAAATCTGGAATTGCCGGGGTGAAACCATGGACCGCACCCGTCGCAACGCGAGCTCCATAATCTGCTCTTTCCACTCCCGATCCCAGAGCTTTTCCAAAGTGATACCTGCCGGATCTGCACACCGGTCGATGGGCGCAGTGCGGCGTTCCTCCGTTTCATCGAAGTGAATATTGGCTTCACGCTCTTGCTGCTTTTTACGGCGGCGGAACTGATCCAGAATGCGCCAGCGCGCCTGATTCAGCAGGAAGCTTTTGAAGGACCCCTGCGAAGTATCGAACTTCTTCTTTTGAAGATTCTTCGCCACACCTATGAAGGTCTCCTGCACCACATCACTGGCTTCGTCATCAGAGAGCCCGGACTTCCGCGCCACATGGAACACGAACGTGGAATAGGTGCGGTAAAACTCGTCCCAACTCGACCAGTCTGACCAGTTGTCGAGCTTTTCGATCAGCGTTTTCCGCGTCGCCGGGGAACTGCTGATTCTTTCTTCTTTGGGGGCGGCTTCAGCCATTGGGCAAATGATAGACACCCCGGATTCACCTGGCAAAGCATCTTTCCGTGAAAACTCCCTAATACTGATAGAGATTCTAAGGGGAGGGCGTTGGTCTTACACACACGTTTCGGAGGCCGCCTTCCTGGCGGCTTCTTTGTCTGGACTTGTTGTCATGCCCGGAAAGAACCTTCAAATCCTCCTCTGTTTCCTTCTGCTTGTTGTCTGCCTCGGTCAGGCCGCTTGTACGCCTGGACAGATGCGGAAATCAGCGGACCGCGAAGTATGGCGCATCCTGCGCGGCAAATCCTCCACCGTGCCTAATTCCGGGGGTGAAAACCTGGACGTCACGCCCCCTACGCCGGTACAGTTGGACAAGCTGGCAAAGAGCTCGAAAAATGAAGCGTTCCTGGCTGAGCGCGCCTTTGTCGAGAAGAACGCGCGCGTCCTGCCTTTGGCAGACGCCCTGAAATTGGCCGTCACTCACAACCGGGAGTACCTCGGCCGGAAAGAGGAACTTTTCACGGCTGCCCTGGATCTGACTCTGGTGCGCCACGAGTTCTCGCCCATTTTCACCGGCGTAGGCAGCGGGTTTGGGGACAGCACCCAGACCCCCGTCACGAGCACGACCCAGACGACGAATTCAAATATCCTCGCTCCTGCTGTTATCGAGACGACCACAACGTCTGCCTCCAACTCGACAGGAGGCAACTCTGGCCCCTCCACCAGCGGCACCTCGGCTTCCTCTGTCACCACGAGTACGACCGGCACCACGGCCGTAACCCCTCAGGTCATTGAGCGTCAGGTGACGACATTGGTGACGGATAATTCCTTTACGGTCACGGGTGAAGTCGGGGCCAGCGTCCTCACCCGCACCGGCGCCAAATTGGCCGCGACTTTCACAAACGATTTTTTACGCTTGTTGACGGGGAACATCACCAACACCAGCGAATCCGTATTCGCGGCCACTCTCACCCAGCCACTCCTTCGCGGCGCGGGCTACCGAGCCACCATGGAGAATCTAACTCAGGCTGAGCGCAGCCTCATGTATTCCATCCGGGACTTCACCCAGTACCGGAAGAGTTTTGCGGTGGAGACAGCCTCAAATTATTATCGCACCCTTCAGGCACGCGATGCCGCCCGGAACGCCTATCTCGCTTACGAGGCCTTCGAGAAGATTCTGGGCAGCGAGCGCGCTCTCGCGAAGGAAGACCGCAGAACCTCCTCTCAACTCGGCCTTATTGAACAGGCTTCCCTTCGTTATAAACGGCTCTGGATCAATTCGGTCCGCACTTATGAGGATCAGTTGGACGATCTGAAGATTTTCCTCGGTGTGCCCGTACAGACCCAGCTCATTCTGGATGAGAAGGAACTGGTGAAGCTCAACCTTGCCGACCCAGGCATCTCCGAGACGGAATCTCTCCAGACCGCCTTGGTGACTCGCCTGGACCTCTACAACGCCCGCAACACGGTGGAAGACAGCGAGCGCAAGATTAAGGTGATGGCTCAGAACCTCCTCCCTCAGTTGGATTTCCGGGCTGGATACACTGCCGTGAGCGATCCCGGAAGCGAGAAGGTCAATATCAACTTCGATCGGCGCTCCCTGCAGGCCGGCTTGGACGTGGATCTCCGCCTCGACAAAAAAGCAGACCGCAACGCTTATCGCGCCGCCGAGCTTGCCCAGCAAACGGCCACTCGCGACCTCGATCTGGCAGAGGAAACGGTGCGAGCGGAACTACGCGCCGACTGGCGGGAACTCGCAACTGTCCGGAAGCAATACGAGATTGCTGTGACCGGTGTGAATCTCAGCTTGCGTCGTCTGGAAGAGGAACGGCTGCTCAATGAATTGGGCCGCGGCACAGCCCGTGATTTGATCGACGCCCAACAGGATCTCATTGAAGCTCAGGATGCTCTGACGGCAGCCCGGGTGAACTTCACGCTGACCCGCCTGCGCCTGTGGAAGAACATGGGCGTGCTCTACATCAAGAAAGATGGGGCGTGGGAACGCGTATTGAAACAAGCGGAATTATTAGCTAGGCATGATTAAGTTCTTTAGGAAAAAGCCCATTTTGCTCGCGGTGGTGACCTTGGCCGTGATCATTACGGCTTGGTTCATTACCCGGCGTGGCAAGACTGATGCGGCGACAATGCCTATGATCTCCGTCCAGAAGGGCGACATGCAGATCAACGTCCTGCAAGGGGGGGAAATCCGTGCCTTGCAGAACTACGAGGTCAAAAGCGAGATCGAATTGCCCACCAAGATCCTAAGCCTCATTCCCGAAGGCTACCGCATCACTCCCGACGACGTGAAGAGCGGTAAAGTGCTCATCGAGCTCGACAGCGCGGACCTGAAAGACAGGATCACCACCCAGGAGATCGAATTTCAAACCACGGTTTCCACCTTCATTGACGCAGACGAACAGCGCGCCATCCAGGCCAGCGACAACATGAGTCTGGCGCGGGAAGCCGAGCAGGCCATGCGCTTCGCCTTCATGGACTTCGAGCGTTACATGGGCAAAGTGGCGGCTCAGTCGGTCTTGAAAGATCGTGCTCTGCCTCACACGATGGATGAACTGGAAGCCTATGTGGGCCGCCTCGACGCCACGAAGCCAAGCATGACATTAGCCGTGCCTACCGGTAAAACGCCGGCCCCGGCTGCAACCACCACAACCACAGATCCCATCGCGGCGGTCGAGAACGCAACTCCGGCGCCACTTGCCAAAGATCCCCTTGCAGAAACCCAGTCTCCCAGCGAGGCCAGAGAGACTGCCGTAGCGGCGGGTCAGCCGGAATCCAAGATGGACGGCGATATGCCGCGCGTCGACTTTCTCCCCTACCTGGCGGAGGATAAGCTGGGCGACGGCGAAGCCGAACAACGGCTGCGTCAGTTGAGTAATGAGCTCTTGCTGCATAAATCGGAGTTGGCTCTTGCGAAGCAAAATGTCGAAGCCAGCGAGCGTCTTGCCGCCAAGGAGTTCATCACCCGAACCACCTTGGAAAACGATCAGGTGAACTACGAGAAAACCAAGCTCTCTGTGCAGACGGCGGAGACGCAGCTCGACCTCTTCAAGAAGTATGAGTTTCCCAAGCAGGCGGAACTTTATATGTCTGGCTATCAGGAAGCGTTGCACAAGCTGCAACGGACCCAGCGCGCGAACCGCTCCCGCATGGCCCAGGCAGAATCCCGCTACGAAACCGCCAAGCGGCGTTATGAAATCTCTTTGGAGCGTAAGGAAGAACTCGAACGTCAACTGAAGGCGACCGTGATCAAGGCCCAAGTCCCAGGCTTGGTCGCCTACGGTGCTCATAACGGAACCTTCAAAAACTCGACCGATCTCATTGAAGAAGGCGCCGCCGTGCGCTTCCGCCAGACTCTTTTGACCATTCCCAACATGTCGGAGATGGGTGTGGCCATCAACATTCACGAATCCCAGGTGAAGAAGGTTCGCCTCGGCCAACCCTGTCGTGTGACGGTTGATGCCGAACCTGGCAAAACGCTTGAAGGTGTGGTCGCGGAAATGGCGGTACTGCCGGATTCCACCAGTTCGCGATACACGCCCAACTTGAAGGTCTATCCCGGCGTCGTTCACATCCGCGGAACGCATGAATGGCTGAAGCCCGGCATGAATGCCAAAGTCGAAGTTATCGTCGATCACCTCGAAGACATTCTCTACGTACCAGTGCAAAGCATCGAAGTGGAGAACGACCACTTCTTCACTTACGTGAATACAGGCAGCGATCTCGAGCGCCGCGAAGTGCAGACCGGCTCCTTCAACAACGAATTTATCGAGATCAAAGGCGGTCTCAACCTCGGCGATCAGGTGGCGCTCGCCATACCGAAACGCCAGAATTTGGAGAGCAATCCGCAACCCATCTCCGCCCCACCTTCCGCCAAAAAGGACGCCAAGGCCGAGAAGCCTAAAAAGAACCTGGCAGCGGTCTCTCCTTGAGAAGGCGTTTCTCGCCTGTTTCTGCCAGACCATTCACGCCAGCGGGGTCTGCCAATCAGATTGTGTATTGAGTCAGTTTTGTAGCCTTTCATGAAGCCCATCATCGAACTGCGGGACATCCGTAAAATCTACCGTCAAGGAGATATGGAGACGCATGTGCTGCAGGGCCTTAGCCTGACCATTCGTGAAGGCGAATACGTCTGTATCATGGGGCCCTCCGGGTGCGGCAAATCCACGCTGCTGAATGTCTTGGGATGCCTGGATCAGCCGACGACCGGTGATTATCTCCTGGGTGGTCAGAACGTGGCGACGCTCAACGATGATGACCTCTCCCGTGCGCGGTGCCGCAATCTGGGATTCATCTTCCAAAGCTACAATCTCATCCAGCAACTCACGGTGTTGGAGAACATCGAAGTGCCTCTCTATTACAAGGGCGTGGCTGAGCGCGAAAGCCGGGAAATCGCCGAAAAGCTGGCTGGTCAGGTGGGATTAAGTCACCGCCTTCATCACCGCCCGAACGAGTTAAGCGGCGGTCAGCAGCAACGTGTCGCTATCGCCCGCTCTTTGGCCAATGATCCGCTCGTCATTCTTGCCGACGAAGCTACCGGCAACCTGGATTCAAAGTCCGGAAAAGAAATTCTCGATATCTTTGATGACCTGAATGCGGCAGGCAAAACCATGGTCTTCGTCACGCACGACGAACGCATGGTGCAACGCTGCTCGCGAGTCATCCGTCTGAGAGACGGCCTTCTTGATACGGACGAACCCGGTGCGAAAGCGGAAGCGCTCGCTGAAAGGTGGCGCAATCTCCGTAATGGAGCATCCACCCCCCCGTCAAAAGAGCCCGCGCCGGCTGAAATCCCGTCCCTCACGTATCAACCCGCATGAAGCCGTTGCTGAACTTGGCCGCTCATCCGGTCCTCCGGCTTGCCATGTCGCCCAAACATTTGTGGCGGTCAGTGGAATTGGGTTCGAAGAGCATCTGGCTGCATAGGCTGCGCTCGCTTTTGACCGCGCTGGGTGTGGTCTTCGGTGTGGCATCGGTGGTAGCGATGCTGGCCATCGGCGAAGGTGCCAGCCACGAAGCCCAGGAGCAGATCAGGCGGTTGGGATCCCAAAACGTGATCATCGAGAGCGTTAAACCTTCCGATAGTCAAGGGCCCACCGGCCAGAGCCGAAGCATGGTTCTTGAGTACGGCATCACGACCCGCGACATTGATCAGATTCGGCAGACCATCCCAGGCGTTAGCGTGGTCGTGCCGAGCCGTATTGTCAGCGAGTTCCTCTGGGTAGAAGAGCGAAACATTGATGCGAATGTCATTGGCGCTCTCTCCATCTATCCCTCCATGAGGAATCGAAACATGGCCTCAGGCCGTTTCTTCACGGATATTGAGGTCAATGACCGTCTCCCGGTTTGCGTGATCAATCAGGCCGCATCGACCCGGCTTTTCCCTCTCACCACACCCATTGGTAAAGCCGTGCGCATTCGCGGCTCTTATTATCGAATCATCGGCATCATTGAGGATGAGGGCCAAAGGGCCAACGTGGACGGCTCTTCGGGCGGTGGCAAAGGTGGCGGCAATGGCAGTCAGGCGGAACTCATCATGCCGTTCAGCACCCTGTTGGATGCTTTCGGCGAAACGATCTTCAAATTCCGCAGCGGCAGTTTCGAGGCTGAGAAAGTGGAATTCCACGAAGCGATCATCCGCGTGGACAGCGTGGACAATGTGGTGACGCGCTCCGAAGCTATCAAGCATGTGATGGCTAGAAACCACCCAAAGGAGGACTACAAAATCACCGTTCCCATCGAGCTTCTTCGCCAGGCGGAGCGCACCAAACAAGTGTTCAGTATCGTGCTGGGAAGCATTGCTGCCATTTCCCTGCTGGTCGGAGGCATCGGCATCATGAACATCATGCTGGCCAGCGTGACCGAGCGAACTCGCGAGATCGGGATTCGCCGCGCCTTGGGCGCAAAGCAAACCGACATCGTTCTCCAATTCCTCATTGAAACGGTCCTCCTCGCAGGAGCCGGCGGCGTCTTGGGCGTCATCCTGGGGCTGAGCATCCCCCTAGCGGTGAGCCACTTCGCCGGCATGACCACTGTCATCAAAGCCTGGGCTCCCACCCTCGCCTTCTCGATCTCTGTCATTACCGGAATCGCCTTTGGCATTTATCCCGCCATGCGCGCTGCCAAGATGAATCCGGTCGAAGCGCTCCGGCACGAATAGTAGCCATGCTGCGGGCGCTCGGTTCGCTCAACCGCCTCCGTCATCCATTGCCAGCGCAGAACCTTCTGGCACTTTCATCTAAATTGACTGCGCGAGTCCATCTTCACTTTCGCGCCTTGTTTTCAGTCGCGGCCCCATTTCCATTTCGCACGAAGTATGACTAGATAGTTATACTAAACGCCCTTCACAACACACCCGATAGTCACTTGGTGCAGTAACCTAAGTTCAGATTGCCAACCGCACTACAACCCGAAATCTCTCAGTCTTCGTGCGTTCCTCCTACGTCGGGCTTCGCAGCGAACCTTCATGGTTCAACCAAGCCTCAGCCCAGATCCCCAGGCCGCCACCGCTCCATTGCCAACGCGGCCGCACCAATGGCCCCCGCAAATTCGCCCAGTGTGGAAAGCTTGATGGGAACCTCCCCGTGCAGCGCACTGGCATAGGTCCGATAGGACTCGGTAACCGCATCTAGGTAAACGGCGCCCAAAGTCGATAGAGGACCTGCCAGCACCACAAGTTCAGGATCAGATATCTGGACAAGCTGCGCAATCGTCCAGCCATGGACAGCCGCACTCTCCTGAAGGGCGATCAGAGCCCCAGAATCACCTCCGAGCACCGCATGCAGGAAGGTCGATTGCGTCACCTTCTTGCCACTGAGACCCGCGTAGCGCTTCAGCATCACCGGGATGCAGGAAGTGCTCTCAACCGTAGCCTTCGGATCCCACTTCCAGGTTTTCTTCTGAGCGTCATACGTCGGGCAATTCCAGTTCCGCAGTTCTCCACCCAGTCCATGGAAACCCGTCACCAACTGTCCTTCCCGGACGATACCCGCCGAGATGCCGATTCGCACCCCCAGCGAAGTCACTTCCTGACAGCCACGCGCCACACCAAACCAACGCTCAGCCAGCGCCATGGCCCGAATGTTCTTCTCAATAAATACAGGGGCCTGCACGACCTTGGACATCATATCCGCCAGCGGAATGTCTTCAAAGCCAGGGACGTGCGAGTAACTAACCGCCATACCTGTTGCGGCAACCACTGAACCAGGAGTCGCCACACCCGCTGCCAAAACTGGATAGGAAGCCGCATTTTTCATGTCGTCCAACGCCCCGGAAATCTCGGCCAGAACCGCCTCAACGCCATCGCTGCCCTGAATCGGGTAGCTCTTCTGCATGATGGTTTGCTGGCCAAAATCCACAGCGGAGGCAAAAAGCATTTCCGAATGGAAATCCACGCCGACAAAACTGCCGCGCTCTGGATTGGGCCGCAAACGAGTCGGCGGACGGCCCGCTTCCTTGGTGGGTTCGACATTCTCCCGGAAATAGCCTCCGGTCACAAGAGCATCGACGTGCCTACCAATCGTTGAAGCGGCAACGCCTAACTCCCGAGCCAGTTCCACCCGCGACAGCGCCCGGTGCTCCCGCACCGTACGAATGATCTCCGCGCCAAAATCCGCATTATCCTGAATTTTCAGACCTAACATCGCTTCTCTATATTACCTCCAGCCCCTCGCACCGCCGGTCAGACTCGGAAAATTCGAACTCATATGGACGTATATTTGCAGCCAGAATCATTCCATCTACAAGGGGTTATTGTTTTCTTAAGCGTGTCAAAGTGACTCAGGCAATCCCAGATTTATGACAAACTAAGCAAATTGCTGTTCAGCCCGTTCGAGCTTTTCGCTCGCGTCCGACCATTGGGAGTAAGCTCGCTCCAGAGAGCGCTCCACTGCCGAAAATCGAGAAGTGGTCTGCTGGAGAACATCCGGGTCGGAACCAAATCCTTCCGAATTCATGGTCTTCGTGAGCGAAATTTTCTCCTCTTCCAGAGAGGAAATCTCCTCCTCTACCTTTTCCAGGAGATCCTGTAGCGGCTTCAAGGTGCGGGCTTTTTCCTGCCGCAGCAGCGCATCCTGGCGGCGTTTGTCCCGACCGACCGAGGGAGTTTCCGTGGAACGTACTCCGGCGGAAGGGGCCGAAGGATTGGCCAGTTGGGCTTCCCTCGCCTTTTCCTCAGCTTTCTTCTCCAGGTAGTAGCTGAGGTTTCCGTGGTAGAGTCGAGGCGGCTCTCCCACCAGGAATTCCAAGGTCTTGGTGACGACCGGATCAAGGAAGTCCCGGTTGTGGGAAACGATTACGAAGCTGCCGGAATAGTCCTGGAGCGCCTGCTGCAGAACCGCCTGGGACTTCATGTCCAAGTGGTTGGTCGGCTCATCCAGCACCAGGAAATTGGCTGGCGTGAGCAGCATGTTCGCCAGCGCCAGACGGCCCCGCTCCCCGCCGCTCAGGACTTTGACGGACTTGAAAACGTCATCGCCACGGAAGAGGAAGCAACCGAGCAATGTCCGCATCTGAGCCTCAGAGAGGCCCTTGGCAGACTTTTCGATGGTTTCCAGCACGGTCATGCTGCCGTCCAGGGCATCAGCATGTTCCTGGGAATAATAACCGGTCTTCACCGCATGCCCCAGTTCGCGCGTGCCACCGCTCGGCTTTTCCACGCCAGCAAGGATCTTGCTGAAGGTGGTTTTACCCGCGCCGTTCACGCCGACGATGGCGATACGGTCACCCTTGTTAATTTCGAAATCGAAAGGCTTCAGGACGTAGCGCACCCCGTCATAGCTCTTGGCGATTTCTTCCAGCCGCATCACGGTGTGCCCGCTGGCAGGAGGCTGCGGAAAGCGGAAACCGATTTCGTCCTCTTCATCTTCCAACTCAATGCGATCCACCTTGTCGAGCTGCTTGATGCGGCTCTGCACCATGGACGCCTTGTTGGCCTGGGCGCGGAAGCGGTCGATAAATTGCTGGGTCTTGGCGATTTCCCGATCCTGATTCTTCTTCGCCTGGAGGAGTTGTTCCCGGCGCGCCGTGCTTTCACGCACAAAAAAGGAATAGTTTCCCTGGTATAAGGTCACACGTCCACCGGGCTCAAAAGCCAGGGTGCGGTTCGTCAGATTATCCAGGAGGCGCTTGTCATGGCTGATGAGGAGAATCGCGCCGGGATAGGTAGAGAGGTAATCTTCCAGCCATACCACTGTCTCGATGTCCAAGTGGTTGGTGGGCTCATCCAGAAGCAGCACGCTCGGCTCAGCCAGAAGGAGTTTCGCCAGGGCAATTCGCATCTGCCAGCCGCCGCTGAACTCGTCCGTGAGGCGATCCAAGTCTTTGTGCGCGAAGCCCAGACCCATGAGCACCCGCTCGATACGAGGCTTCATGGTGGAGATATCGTGATGCTCCAGTCGGAGTTGCAGGTCACCGAAAGCCTCCAGCGCATCAGCATACTCAGGCGTCTGGTGGTTCAGGATACCTAGCTGTTCGCTGATCTCCTCCAGTTCCTCCTGGAGCGCCATGGTATCCTGGAAAGCGGTTTCCGCCTCCGCCAGCAAAGTGCGGCCCTTGATTTCCACACCTTCCTGCGGGAGGTAGCCCACCTTGATGGTCTTCGCCCGCACGATGCGGCCTTCATCGGCCTGCTCGACACCGGCGATGATCTTCAACAGCGTGGATTTCCCGGCGCCATTCGGTCCAGCCAGAGAAGCGCGTTCACCCGCACGCAGGGTAAAGTTGAGTCCGCCGAAAAGTCGGCGCGCGCCATATGAGATACCGAGATTTTCTGCTGCGAGCATGAGGGGCGCTCAACATGCATGGTGACGGGAAAGGGGCAAGTGCTGGCTTCGCGATGGAGGAAGTTACTAAAACCCCTGCAATTTCGGCTTCTCTGTTGAATTTCAGGGGCTTTCGGCCATCATGCGCACCCCCAAAACCCTATGCTTCACCCGGCCAAAATCTTATTGGCGGCCCTTATTGCGGCCACGAATCTAACTCTCAATCATCTCCTTCCAGGTAAAGAGCTAGCTGGACCCGCGGCTGCTGCTTCCGCGAAGTCAGCAGGTGCGCTGGAATTGCCCTCGGATCCGTTGTTGCCAGGCACGGTGAATACGGGCGTCAAAACCAGCGACGTTTATACGGACGGTTACTTTAGCCTCGTCATTCCTCTCTGGGTCACTCTCGGAGATGAAGGCAACTTGGGAGGCGATTACCTGTTCCTTGAGCCCTATGCCTCCATAGGCGAACAGGGCGAAGTGGCGTCCAGTATCGGTCTCGGCTGGCGGCACTTCTTCAACACTCAATCCGTGGACAAGCTGAAGCAGGACTATCGGGCCGGCCTCATGGAGGAAGGCTGGTATCTGGGAGGAAACGTCTTCATGGACATGCTCGACACCCAGTATGACAACCAATTCTGGCAGATGGGCGTGGGCCTTGAAATCGGCAGCCGCTATCTGGAAATCCGCGGCAACTATTACATCCCGTTCGATGGAAGCCAGAAGCTCGCAGATCGTGAAACT
Organism: Phragmitibacter sp.; assembly: GCA_965284365.1. Taxonomy (GTDB): domain Bacteria; phylum Verrucomicrobiota; class Verrucomicrobiia; order Verrucomicrobiales; family Verrucomicrobiaceae; genus Phragmitibacter. The sequence continues at coordinate 2,544,153 of OZ260079.1, read as the reverse complement.
TCCACAGAGACCTTCACCTCGCGGTCCCAGCGCCGGGTGACGACCCAGTCTTCGACTTCGACGACAGCCTATGCCACCGACACGGCGGCGACTTTGACGCCAAACGGAGCAACTACGGTGGCAGGCAATGCCACCATCCAGGACGTCAGCATTACCAATCAAGCCGTGACCAACGCCACGACTACTACCGCGACTACGACCACCACACGGACCTACACCACCACCACCAAAACCAAGGTGACGACGGTCGATTCCCTTTATGAAGAAGGCATGGAAGGGTGGGACGCCGAGGCGGCTTTTTTGATTCCCGGATTGGATCAGTGGATGGATGTGAAGCTTATCGGCGGCTACTTCAGCTTCGACAATCAGCCCTTTGGTCCCACCGATGGCGGCACCGGCAATGTCCAGGGCTGGAAAGCAGGCGTGGAAGTTAGACCGTTGCCCGCGCTAGTGCTGACGGGCATGTGGTATGAAGACGAACGTTTCCTCGGCAGTGACTGGACCGTGGGCGTAGGCCTCCAGATTCCGCTCGGAGCCGGCTGGAAGGATGCTTTCAAACCCCGCCGCCGTCACTTGCTGGAACGCCTCGCAGAGCCGGTGCACCGGCAAAACGCCGCGGTCAAAGTCGCCCATTCCGTGGACCGCGAGCAAAGCGCGAAGAGCACCAGCAAAACGATCGTTAAAACTTCGAGCAACACTGAAACGTCCACGCAGACGCTGGAAGTCGGACGTGTCGTCACCCAATCCGAAGGGCAGATCATTATTTCTGAGGGTGTCTTTTACCTCAACAACCCGGCGGCCGTGGCCGGAGCGAGCACGGTTACTTACACGGGGAGTGCTGGTGGAGCTGTCGGCAGCAGCAACAATCTCACGTATGGGAGTGTGACCTACGCCAGTGGAGCTCTGACTTTGAATTCTTCGAATAATTTGAACGTTGGTTCCTTGGGCGGAGCAGGGACCCTCACTCTCGCAGACTCCGCAGGCAACGTCCTCGGTTCACTTGTGACCAGCAATGGTTCGTCCCAGAGTTCTTCCAACAGTACGATCGGTCAGATCAACGCCTCCGGAGTGAATTTGAGTTCTGCCCTTGTTCTCGGCACTTCAACGTCTACCACAACCACAACGACTTCCGATTATGTCTTCGGAAGCAACATCCTGTCAGTCAACCTCACGACCTCAATAGTCACGCTGAGAAACTCAGCAAATGTCGTCCTCGGGACCTTGCCGATCTTGAATGCTGGCTCCCTTCACGTTGTGGACGGGGTCTTGTTTCAAGGCCTCATTTTAAACGGCGGCAATACCCTCCAGATGCATACGATCCAAAGCACTGGCGCGATCGGGCCCGCTACCATGCCGACGCTCCAGATTCATTAGCCGCCAGCAATCCCCAACCCCGCACGAAACTTGTAACACCTAGTTGCGGTGGGGCGGGCTTGCCGCCATGGTGTCCGCCCTTCAATCCCTGATCCATTTCCATGGCAGAACATACAAACGATCTTTGGCGCGGGCTGAGTTCCGTGGCTCGCGAGGCTTTGCAAACCCGTGATTATTCCGGTGGTTCCCTTGGGGAACGATTGCAGCAAGTGGGCCGGGTGGAAGCCAGGGAACTTGTAGGAAGCATTCCGCCAGAAGTGGGCATTCCCGGCGTCGAGGTGTTCCATCGCCGCGTGTTCCACCAGCGTTATCGCGGTTATTTCTCCGAGTTCGCCCGTGAGGGTCAGGCGCTGCTGGGTAAGATCAATCTATGGCCGAAGCAATGGGCCACGGCCAAGATGGCCGCAGGCACCAGCAAAGGCTTTCACATCCATCCTCCGCACATCCCGGAAGGCACGACGCCTGAGGCATGGTTCCAAAAGCTCTTTGTGGAAGAACCCGCGAACTACGATCTTCGCCCCTACTACCAGGAGCAATGGGACGTGATGTTCTTCATCCAGGGTATTTGCGAGATGTTCCTCATCGACGAACGCGCCGGTATGCCGCGCAAAAAGATGCGTTTTATCATCGAAGGCGATGACTTGCGTGGTGAAAACAATGTCGGCGTAGTGATCCCTGCCGGGGTGGCTCACGCCATCCGCAGTGCCAGTTCCCAAGATCTCATCATGGTGTACGGTACGAGCACGGTCTTCGCGCCGGAGAACGAGGGCCGTATCGAGCACGCCATCGAGACGCCCGAGACACCTCCGGATTGGGAGAAATTCTGGAACTTGGCGTAAGCTTACAGTCTGGCCCTTCCCATGCTGTTGTTCAGCGAAATGACTTTTGGGCACGAGCACTCATCCGTACCAGAACCCGAAAGGGCTTTTGACCGGGAAGTAATCGAGCAGGTGTGGCAGAGCGCTCAGGCGGTGCCGGGTAATGACCCTGCCCTATGGCGCAAAGACGAACGGGGAGCTTGGATCCACCGGATGGCCTATCGCAATCGCCAGAGTGAATTTGGCTGGGAGATCGCGGAGAGCGCCTACACGCAACGGGCGTTCGGTCTCGCTGCGCTAAAGCCCATGCAGTGGCAGAACTACATGGATTTCATGGTGGCATTTCAATCCAGTTCCGTCACGGCGGATGGGCTGCGCAATGCGCGGCGGTTGATCTGAAGTCGGCCGTTCTGCCCTGCTTTGATTTCACCGCGAGGGCGCGAAGACGCGAAGGTGGAAAGTGTTTCTGAAGTCAGTAGCCTTCACGCAAAAAGACCACGAGCGTGATGGCCCGTGGTCTTTTCGAGATTGTGGATCTAGTCAGCGGTCTTAGACGCCTGCGGTGGTAAGCTCCGCTTCTTTGGCGGCGACTTTTGTCCGGACCGGAGCTGCAGCAGGTTTGCGTTCGGCAAGGGCTTCGGCCACAGCTTCTTCCAATACGGCGATACCTTCTTCCAAAGCTTCCTTGGTGATACTGAGAGGAGGTGCGATTTTCACCGTTTGTCCCCAAGCGCCGACGGGTGCGAACAGGAGTAGACCTTTGTGGAAGCAGAGTTCGATGATGCGGTGCGCTAGATCATGATCGGGCTCCTTGGTGCGGTCGTTCACCATCTGCATGCCTGCCACCAGACCTTCGCCTGACACTCGGCCCACCACTTCCGGATGCTCCGCCATGATGCGCTCCAGTCCCTTGAGTAGAATCCGGCCGAGACGGGCTGCATTGCCCACCATGTCATCCTTGAGGATCTTCTTCACAGCTGCGGTAGCCGCCGCACAACAAACCGGGTTACCGGTATGCGTGCTCGTCATGGCGCCAGGGCCAAATTGATCCAGAATCTCGGGACGGCCCATCACGGCGGACAACGGCAGCGAGCTGCTGATGCCTTTACCACAGCAGATTACATCAGGGGTCACACCATAGTGCTCAAAAGCCCAGAACTTGCCCGTGCGTCCGAAACCGGCCTGCACTTCGTCAAAAATCAGGACGACCTCATTCGCTTTGCACCAGGCAGCCAGCTTTTCCACATACTCAACCGGCGCGAAGTCAGGGCCGACGCCCTGGTAAGATTCCATGATGACGCCTGCGATGTCTGCCCCTGTGAGCCCCTTGTCTGTGAGAGTCTGCAGGAAGGTGTCGAAAGACGTATCCTCCTGCCAGTAACCGTCTGGGAAAGGCGCATTCAGGATGGCGGGATCTTCATTCACGATCCAATCCTTCTGACCGGCCATGCCGCCGGCCTGCTGGGAACCGAGGGTGCGACCGTGAAAGCCACGAGCGAAACCGACGATACCGATCTTCCGGCGTCCGCCGACCTTGATGCCGCGCGAACGAGCCAGTTTGATCGCGCATTCGGTAGCTTCCGAGCCGGTGGTCAGCAGGAACACTTTGTTCAAACCTTCAGGAGCGAGGCCGGACAGCATCTCGACCAGGGTAGCCCGCTCTTCGCTTGGAAACACGTAGTTGTGGAGAAGGCCGCTGCGCACCTGCTCAATGATGGCGGCGCGAACTTCCGGCACACCGTGGCCCGCGTTGGTGACGAGCACGCCACTGCTCCAGTCCAGCCAGCGGTTGCCGTATTTGTCGTAGACGGAGAAATCTTCGGCGCATTCCCACACGAGCGGAGGCATGCCACGCATGGACATGGGCTCAATCTCGCGAAGTTTTTGCAAAGTCGGCACCGACTCCGGATGAGGGAGTTGTGTGGCGATGGTGCGATACTTAGTGAGGACGACTGGAACGTCCACCGGTGTGCAATTGAATTCCTTACCCATGACGGAAAGTCGCACCAGTGCATGATTTACTCTACCCACCGGGTTATTGGTTCTGATACTTTTGTGATCAGTGGTGTCACCACGCCGTCACAACCCTCGCCATGCCCCAGTCACGCCCCACGCGAAAACTCCCCAGAGTCCGGCCTGTGCTGGAACAGACACCTCAGTCACCGAGGGAGTCTTTCCTCTGCGAAGTCCTGCATGGCAAAAGTTACGGTGCACAGTGGCACTTCCACCCGGAACATCAAATCACACTGGTGCTGAAGAGCATCGGGTATCGCATTGTAGGCGACAATCTCGCCCCACTGGAGCCGGGTGATCTGGTGCTCGTGGGCGGAGGACTTCCCCACGTCTGGCATCAGGACGAAAGCATGGATCTGGCGAAAGCGGGCGTGCATGCCATCGTCATCCGCTTTCGTCATGACTTCCTGGGCACGGGCTTCATCCAAGCGCCGGAGTTGGAGTCGGTGAACGATCTTTTGCAGCGAGCGAGCCGGGGTCTGCAAATCACCGGCCAAACCCGTCAAACTGTGGCAGGACTGATTCTACAACTCACTGAAAAGAAGGGACTCGAACGTGTGATCACCCTTCTGGAGATCCTGCGGCACCTGGCTGCGTCCCGGGAAGTGAAGCCGATCTCCAGCGCTGAGTTCCAGCCAAAGTTAAGTGACGAAGATCAGGGACGGATGGGCCGCGTGCTGGGGTACCTCCACGGGCATCTCACCGAGGAAATTTCCCGCGATTTCCTGGCGAAGCGCGCCAGTCTTAGCACAGGGGCCTTCAGCCGCTTTTTCAAAACCCGCACCGGCAAGACGCTTCCTGAGTATGTGAACGAAATGCGCATCGGCCGTGCCTGCCTGAGGCTGGCGGAGACGGATGACAAAATCTCCGATATCGCCCTCGACTGTGGCTTCGTAAACCTCTCACACTTCAACCGGCAATTTCTGCGCATCACGGCGATGACACCCGTGGCCTATCGGCGGGAATTCACGCGGAGCGCGGTAGGCTCGTGAGACGTTCCAGATGCTTCGCCAGCATATCGAACTCCAAATTCACGAGATCCCCTTCTTTCGCCCCCTGTAAATGGGTGTGAGCGAAGGTGTGGGGAGTGATCCAGAACGTCATCGCCTCTTCCTGGAGGTCGGCGATGGTCAGGCTGATCCCGTCCACACAGATGGAACCCTTGTGAACTGTGAGGTGTTTCCAGGCTGTCGGCAGTTCCACAGTGAACTGATGATCTAACCCTACAGGCTGTAGTTTCAGAATCCGTGCCGTGGTATCCACGTGCCCCTGAACGAAATGCCCGCTAAGCCGGCTGCCGATGAGGAGTGCCCTTTCCAAATTTACCACGCTACCCACTTCAAGATTTCCCAGGCTAGTGACACGAAGGGTTTCAATAAGCAGGTCAAAACTGGCGGTCTGCGTTTCGCCATCGAACGTGGTTACTGTTAGGCAGCAGCCGTTCACAGCCACGCTTTCCCCAAGTGAGAGTTCTGCCGCCATCGGTCCGCAATGCAGGGTCAGGCGAGCGCCACCTTCGCGAAAGGTGATTTCCCGGACATGGCCAACGGTCTCTACGATGCCTGTGAACATGGCTTTCAGCGTAACGAGGGATGACGGACTGTCACGCGGCGATTAACCTACTGTTCCGATAGGGTGCGTCGGACGTATCCTATTTCAACATCAACTGCCGTCAGACTCTTGCAAGCAAGCGGAAGCGAGTCGACAGAAATGCCCCTCAACCAGGATACTCACCCAATCATGGAAAACGTCATCATCATCGGCACCGGCTGCGCAGGCTACACCGCAGCCATTTACACGGCACGGGCAAATCTGACTCCACTCCTGCTTTCCGGCAGCCAGCCCGGCGGCCAATTGACGACCACGACTGAAGTGGAGAATTTTCCGGGCTTCCCGGAAGGGATTATGGGGCCAGACCTCATGATGAAAATGCAATCCCAAGCGGAAAAGTTCGGCGCCCGCATTGAGTATTCTCAAGTGGATAAGGTCACTAAAAAGGATGACGGCACCTTTGCGCTGACGATGGCGGATGGCAAAGAAGTGCTAAGCAGAACGGTCATCGTGGCCACAGGCGCTTCGCCGCGTCACTTGGGTTTGCCTAATGAAAAGCAGTTAATCGGCCGCGGTCTGACGAGTTGCGCGACGTGTGATGGTGCGTTTTACCGGAACGTGCCAGTCGCGGTGATTGGCGGCGGCGACAGTGCGGCCGAAGAGGCCACTTTCCTGACCCGTTTTGCCAGCGAAGTGTATCTGATCCATCGCCGGGATAAGCTGCGTGCCTCACCGATCATGGCGGATCGTGCTCTGGCCAATCCGAAGATCAAACCGATTTGGAACTCTACCGTCAGCGAATACCTCGTGGACGACAAAGGCGAGATGCGCGCCGCTGAAATCACAAACCTGGTCACTGGCGAGAAGAGCGAACTTCCTTTGAAGTGCGTCTTCGTAGCCATTGGGCACGTGCCCAACACACAGTTCTTGAACGGCCTGGCCGATCTGGACGAGAATGGCTACGTGATTCAGACCGAAGGCACCCGCACCAAAACGCCAGGCCTCTTCGCAGCAGGCGATGTGGCGGATCATGTCTACCGGCAGGCCATTACGGCAGCGGGTCAAGGTTGCGCGGCAGCTCTCGAAGCTGAGCGGTATCTGGCGCACTGATTGCCCAGCTGAAACGTTAGCTTAGCTTAACCAATTTATTCGTTGCGGTGGAGGTCTTCGCCTCGCCGCAGCGAATTTTTTTTAGGGCAGAGGCGCCACAGGAATCGGCGTCTGATCGGCCTTTTCTCCATCGAATAAGATCTTCACGGAGTGGATTTGCTTTTGATAGACCGGATGCGTCTGGACGATCCACTTTTCCACAAACTCTTCGATATCCTTGCGGGCGGCCTCCTTTACATTCGTGGCGTGGCCAACAGCGCGGGCATTGAGTTCGGCAGTGAGATTCTTCTCCATATCCGCCAACTGAGCATCCGCATCAAAGCGCAGCCAGCTTCCCCCGCTCCGCTTTTCCATGCCCTTGGTATCGAACGCCACCGGTAAGCTGGGATGAATGGTGGGTACTGTAAGCGAAAGCACACCATTCTCGATGCGCGCGTTTTTCATCTCTGACAGCTTGATGTGGAAACGGTAGGTCGCGGGCACACGAATCTCGCTGGTAGCCGTGCCCACGTAAAACCAGCCCCATGCCGCAAAACGCGTATCGGAGCGTTTCATGATCTCCACCGTTTTCGTGGGCGAAGCCACTTCCAGGACATCCCCATGGGTGCGGCCGATCTCCACCAAAACCTGACTTGCCGTGACCTCCACCTTGCTGGAGAAAAAGCCTGCCGTCAGCTTATCCGCAAACTGTCGTGCCGCTTCTCCGAAGAAAACAAAGGCACCGAAAAGAAGGGCTATTGAAAGCCCAAACGAGATCACGATGGCCCAGATACAACCTCGGGAACTCTTCTCAGGTGGTGGGACAGGCGCTGGCGCTGGCGTATCACTCATGCGGATGGAATAAGTTCGGCGAGTGCTGCAGTAGCGTCAAGCAACCGCCACGAGCCTGGAGCAAGATCGCCCAATTCATAAGGTCCAAAGCGGGAGCGGTGCAACTCCACCACATGATACGCCTGGCTGGCGAACATGCGGCGGACTTGATGGTAACGGCCTTCCGTAATGGTGAGCCTGGCATGAAGCGGGTCCACGATCTCCAGATGCGCCGGAAGGCAGGGCGTTGTCTCATTGCGCAGCGTGAGCGTGCCGCTGGCAAACACAGCAATGAGATCCGCCGACAAGGGCTTCTCAACCGTGACTTCATAGACCTTGGAGACTCGTGATTTCGGCGAAGTGCAGCGCTGCACCAGAGGGCCGACATCCGTGAGGAGTAGAAGTCCGCTCGTGTCCTTGTCCAGCCGGCCTATGCTGGTGATGGCGGGATTCCGATAAAGCCAGCGCGTCGGCAGTTTGTCATACACACTAGGGCCTTCGTCCTCGGTATGAGTGCAGACTACGCCAAGAGGTTTATGATAAACGGCCAGAAGTCCGTCGGGCTCTTCAAGGGGCTGGCCGTTGATTAGGATATCGGCTGCCAATGCCCTGGTTTCCGGTCGCGTGGCGATAACGCCCGCGACGGTCACTTTGCCACGAGCAATCAGCCCTTGGGCCTCGCGGCGCGAGCCGTAGCCAAGACATGAGAGCCATTGATCCAGCCGGCGGGGTTTGCTCATTCCGCGCAATCTGGCTGGAGAACGGCATTGGGCAATGACGGGTTAAGAGATCGTGTGAATCGACTGAATCCCTCGATCCCTGAATGCCAGCATAAAATGCTACGCAGTTGGCAGCGCGAAGATGTTGGATTTGTGCTGCGATTCAGAATCCGGGAACTTCCCAACCCGCGCGGTAAGTGCGCTTCACCAGGGCGGTGGCCTCGGGAGAGTTTGTAAACGCCAGCTTCGCTCCGTCCCACTCCAAGGTTTTGTTGGGGAACGCCGAAACGAGACAGCCGAGCAACACTGCTTCCGTGAGGGGACCACTATAGTCGAAATTCGCGCTGGGCTTCGATCCACCGTTCAGGCAGGCATCCACGTATTCCTTGTAGTGGTCGCGGGGTTCGAGCCTCGGGTAGCGGTAGGCTTTGAAGTTTTCAGCAGGATGCAGAGTAGGGGTGGAGCCGTGCGGAGAAACCAGGATGCCCTCCGTGCCCACATACACGCTGCCCTGGCCCGGCCATTTGCCCTCGATGGCATTCATGACTTCCATGGGTGGAAGCTGTTTCCCGTCATACCAGGTGACTTTCACCGTTTTGTCAGCTGTGTATTCGGTGCTGGGGAAGACATATTCCACGCGGCCGTCGATCGCCCAGTTGTGCTGATCCACGGGAGCCGGGCCGCTGGAAGTGACGCTGATGGGTGAGGTGAGGTTCAGCGCGCGGAACCAGCCGCTGAACATATGACACCCCATGTCTCCCAGCGTGCCGGTGCCGAAGTCACGGCGCTTCCGCCAGTTCGACGGATGATAAACGTCTTTCAGGTAGGGTCGCGTGGTGGCAACGCCCAGCCATTTGTCCCAATAGAAGCCCTCAGGCACGGGATCCGAGCGGTCCGGCAGCGGGGTCATATCTCCCCAAGCTTTGTTGGAAAAGGTGTGCACCTCGCGAACTTTCCCGATGACGCCATCCTGAATCATCTTCACCGCCAGCCGTTCCGAGAAGGCGGAGGATACCTGAATACCCATCTGGGTCATAACGCCTTTTTCGCGGGCTTTTAGCGTGAGGGCACGGCATTCATGGATGTTCTGCGCGAGAGGCTTCTGGCCATACACATTGAGGCCCTGCTGCAACGCCGTCATGGCGATGGGCCCGTGCATGTGATCCGGGGTGGACACATTCACGCTGTCGATCTTGCCTTTTTCTTTCTCCAGCAATTCCCGCCAGTCCTGATAGCAACGGACACTCGGATACTTGGCCTGCACCTTCGCGAAGTTGCGGGTGTCCACATCGCAGACCGCCGCGAGTTCCCAGTTGGGATGATTGGAAAGCGACTCCATGTCGGACCATGCCATGCCGCTACCACCAAAACTGGCGTGGCGAAGTTTGCCATTGGGCGATGCGGCCCGCAGGCCGGAGGTGACAAAAGGCGCGCCAAGCAGAAGACTGCTTTGACGGAGAAAGCGGCGGCGGGAAAGGGCTGATGCGTGCATAGAATGAGCGCAGGAATACGGCGCGGAGCCGCACTTATTTCGATTCACACAACGGTCATGAAGAACACGTTGCTTCTGAGACGGACACCCGTGACGATCTGCATTGGACCGCCATCATGAAAGAAGTCACTGTTCCGGAAGAATCTGCGGGAGGGACTGCGCCCAGGCAAAGCCCCCCGTTCTGGGCACCTCTGCGTTCGCCCGTCTTTCGTGGACTCTGGCTGGCAAACCTGGTGTCGAACGTGGGCAATACCATGAATGACACAGCGGCGGTGTGGACGATGACCACGCTCTCGCACTCCCCGCTGCTGGTCACGCTGATGCAGACGATGTCCAGTCTGCCGCTCTTCCTCCTGGCACTGCCTGCGGGGGCACTGGCGGATCTTGTGGATCGTCGACGGCTCATCATCTGGGCACAAATTGGGGCCTTTGTCACTGCCGCAGGCATGGTCTTCCTGGCACTCTCTGGAAACCTGACCGCGCCGCTTCTTCTCCTTGCGACTTTTCAACTGGGCGTGGCGAGCGCGTTTACGCTTCCTGCTTGGCAGGCATTGATTCCGGACATCCTGGGCAGGCAGCAACTCTCGGCTGCGCTAGCACTCGGCAGCGTGGGATTCAACCTCGCGCGTGCTCTTGGCCCTGTGGTCGGAGGGCTACTGGTGGCTGCAGCCGGGCCTGCGATGGTCTTTGGGCTCAATACCTTGTCCTTTGGTGTCATGATCTTTGTCGCGGCGCGAACCAAGCTGCCAGAAACCCCGCGCGGCGCGGAGCAAGAGCGCATGATGGGCGCGATGGTGGCGGCCCTGCGCTACACCCGCCACGCGACCGCCATGCAAGCCGTGCTCTGGCGAGCGGGACTGCACGTCTTCGCAGCGACGGCACCGGTGACGTTATTGCCTATCCTGCTGCGCCGCCTGGGCGGGACGGGCTCGGACTTCGGCTTTCTGATGGGATGTTATGGTGGCGGAGCGATCATCGTCGCGCTTTTTGTTCTTCCGAAGCTTCGGATGAGTTGGAGCTTTGACCGCGTTATCATGGTGGCGGCTATCGGCTCTGCGGCGTCGGCGGCATTGCTCGCAATCGCGAGCGAACGTTATCTGATGGCACCGGTATTGGCTATGGCGGGAGCGTCCTGGATGTGCGCACTAAATACTTTTAGCGTAGCTGCACAGAGTGCTTTTCCGAATTGGGTGAGGGCGCGCAGTTCGGCGATCTATCTTGTCGTCGTGCAAGGGTCTTTTGCCATTGGGGCCCTCGCATGGGGCCGATTGCTGACGGATTTCGGAGGAACTGCGGCGCTGTTCACGGCGGCCGTCTGGCTGCTGGCTACGCTGGCGCTGACCAAAAGATTCCCCATCAGCCATCTGGAAAAGCTGGAGCTTTCACCTTCCCATCACTGGCCCGATCACTCGCTGGCCGTGGAGCCAGCGCCCGAGGATGGGCCGGTATTGATCACCGTGGAGTATCACATCGATCCCGCCAGGAGTGAGGAATTCCGGCTGGCAATGGGCCTGCTGCGCAAAACGAGGCTTCGAGATGGAGCCTACCGGGCGACTCTTTTTGTGGATCTGAATGATCCGTCGCTCTACCGCGAAACGTTCCTGGTCGGCTCCTGGGCGGAGCACCTCAGGCAACACAATCGCGCAACGGTCGAAGACGAGCGCATTGAATCCGCTGTCCTGGCTTTTCATCTGGGTGACACGCCGCCGCGCCTTCGCCATCTCTTGATGATCGAAACTTGACGGCACTCTGCCGCAAATATGTAATGAACCCCGACGTACTCTCCTGATCATGAACCGCCGCCGCTTTCTCCAACAAACTTCTGCCGCCACAGCCTTGTTAGGCTTCCCCGCGATCACGCGGAGCGCCTCGCCCAACTCTTTCCTCCAAGTCGGTTGTATCGGCGTCGGTGGCATGGGCCGCACCACGATGATGGGAGTTTCGACTCACGAAAAAGTAAAAATTACCTCCATCTGTGATGTGGATGCCACTAAATTGGGTGAAGCCGCCAAGCAGTTTCCCGAAGCCTCCAATCATACCGACTGGCGTCAGATGCTGCGCGATCATGCGGATAAGTTCGACGCGGTCACCATTGGCACACCGGATCACATGCATGCCGCGCCGGCCGTCCTGGCGTTGCGGGCAAAGAAGCATGTCTATCTGCAAAAGCCGATGGCTCCGACAATTCATGAATGCCGGATCATCGCGGCGGAGGCTGCCAAAGCCGGTGTAGTCACGCAGATGGGCAATCAGGGCCGGAGCAGCGTGGAAAGCCGCATGATGGTGGAACTGCTGCGTAGCGGCGCCATTGGCAAGGTGAAGGAAATCATTCTGTGGGAAAACAAGGCACTGAACTGGTGGCCCAAGAACACCGATCTGCATAAGACTGGCGATAAAGTCCCCGCAGAGCTCAACTGGGATCTATGGCTGGGTGTGCGCCCGGACACGCCCTATCTGACGGGAGCTTATCATCCGCAATGCTGGCGCGCCTGGACCGATTTTGGAGTTGGTGAACTGGGCGACATGGGATGTCACCATTTTGACCCGACTGTGGATGGCTTGGCCCTAAAGCCACCCAAACGCGTGCGGCAGAGCTTCACCGGCGAAATCGGCAAGGGTCTCTGGGCCAAAGCTCGTGAAGTGGAATATGAATTTGAAGGCGATGGTGTTCGTGCCGACAAGACGTTGAAGCTGACTTGGTATGACGGCGAACATCTGCCGGATCAAAGTCGTATCACGCTACCCAAGGTTGTGACCAAATTTCCGGCTCAAGGCGGATTCTGGATCGGCGACAAGGGCAGCATCTTCCGCACTTACACGCAGCGGCCTTACGTGCTTCCTGAAGAAGATTTCCCTGCTGAAAAATACCCACGGAACTTCTCGAAGCAGGATCACTATCACGATTGGGTGGATGCCATCCTGACCGGGCGGAAGTCCTGCGCTGATTTTGCGCACGCTGCGAATCTAAGTGAGATCGTGTTAGCGGGTACGCTTGCCGAAAAGGCGCCGCTCAATGCGTGGGTGACTTGGGATCAAGCCGCACAAGAAACGAACTTTTCCGCCATCAATGCGGAACTCCGCCGCACTTATCGCGAGGGATGGCAGGTGGAAGGTTTGGGTTAAGCTGAATGATTCCTAACAAGGCAATGCTTCTAATCCTGGCGTCCATCTCTGGGCGCTGGGGCGAGAGAAGTGGCAGTCAAGTCGACTGCCGATAAAGCTTGGCAAGCTCCAGGAAGATGGCCTCGAGCTCCTGGTAATACTCGTCCGGAGCCAGCTTGTCCTTCTGCTGGCGAATGGCAGCGGCATCACGCTCCAAAGCATCGCGACGGTTTCTGAGATCATCGCTCAGCGCCGCTTCCTGCGCATTGAGCACGAGATGCCACTGACGGGCACGCATGCCGTCTGGGAGCGTTTTCCCTGCAGGCGGTTTGGCATTGGGATGCATGCCGGTGAATTCATCGGCTCTCACGGCAAGGCCGTCTCCATTGTCTTCGAGCATGGCGTGCTCGGTGGCGAGCCGATCCTCCTGCTCATAGAACTGAGTGACTTGGCGCGACGCACGGAGGAACGCTTCCAGAAGTGACACCTGACCGTCGCCATCCTGATCTGCTTCGGCTTGCCCAGCAATGGCTTTGGCAAAGAAGGCGCCAAAACGGGGCGCAGAGATTTCTTCGACGCTCTTCACCGCTGTGATAACGCAGCGATTCTCACCTGCCAAAGTCTTCAACACAGGAGCACCCGCAGACGACGTATTGATGACCGCAAGATTACGGGTCATGGGCTTTAACCAAGTCGTGAGATCGTTCAGCAATAGATCGGGACCGCGGAGATTGAACTTGGCTTCACGTCCGTCGAACGTCCCGTGACCAATAAGGACGACCCAGAGATCCTCCTTTCGAGTTTTGATGAAGGTGTCCAGCCACTGACGCAGCGGGGCAATGTGGTCTTTGCCTTCAGGCAAATCTTCAGCGCCCAGGGTATCGCAAGCCACTCCTGCGCGAATACAAGTTTGGCTCCAGATATCCGCGTCAGAGGTGAAGCGTGCTTCATACTCAGGCGTACCCGGAGCGCCTATGATCAAGAGGACAGCGAGGTCGCGCGACGGTGGGGCCGCAAATACAATCGACGCGGTGGCGAGAAATAAAATGGCAATTGTACCGCGAAGACGCGAAGGCGCGAAGGAAGGACATTCTATGTTGAACCTATGATGAACTATGAGACTCCTCATCATGCTGCTCAGTATTAATTTCATGCGGCCCTCCTTCGCAACCACCATTCCATGCAGAGCAACCCAGCCAGGAGAACCCATACCCATGGGGCATGCCAGAAGGGTTCCGTGCGACGCTCGGTGATGGGGGCACTGAGCTTCGGCAAACGATCCCATAGTGAGGCGACATTTTCGAGCGAGATCACTTCGCCACCTGACCACGATGCCACTTTTTCGAGAAGGGGTTGATTGATCGGCAGGGTGGCCAATTCATCCGAGAGCGGATTGTTCGCCCATCCAACAATGGGCTCGCCGACAACGGCCCCCTCAGGATCTTTCACGATCGCTTGAGCGCGGTAAGCGCCCGCGGAGGAGCCAGCGACGATCCCCTCAAAAAGGCCTGCTTCGGTGAGACTTTGGGAAACTGGGATGTCCATTTTCTTGCCGTCGGGCCCGGTGAGAGAAAGGGCCACGTTGGCGTCATCCTGCGGCACAAAAGCACGGTCTCTGACGCGCACCTGTAGACGCTTGCGATCATGACCTCCATCTTCGTCAGGGGCGAGCGTGAGTTCGGCGCGATCCGGCACATCCACGACGAGATGCCGCATCAACTGACGCCAGGCTTTGTCAAAGTCGGCATGGGATTCGGCATTGCGCATGGCCCAACGCCACAGATCTCCCACGGCTACGACAGAAGCGCGACCGGCGCCAAAGCGATGCGTGATCCACGCGGGCACTTCACCATGACCGGCATCACTGATGGTGGCCAGGACGCTGGCCCCTGGCTTGATGGACGAGGCCGCATTGACGGCGAAGAACGATGGCATGTTGGTCTCTCGCGCTTGTTCTTCCGGTTCTTGCTGACGCAGCCGCATCCATGGTTCCAGCCACCCTTCCCGGGTGAGCTTGAATCTTGCCTCCGAGATGGGTTGCGCTTTGGCACCCCGATCCAAATAGACGGGGAGAAGTCGGGAGACTGGCGTATTGGCGTATCCACCTTGTTGCAAAGATTCCTGACCACCTAACATGAGGAGGGAACCACCTCGCAGGCTGACATAACGTTCCAGCAGATCCATCTGGGCCCGGGAAAAGAATTCAGCCTCGAGGTCATCCAGGATAATGCAGCGGTAAGCTCCAAAAAGGTCCTCCGGCAGGGAAGGAAAGCCGCTGGCCAGTTCCTCTTTGTCCGCGATTCCCAGACGCTGGAGCACAGGCTGGTCATATCGTTGCGCCTCCTCCGGAGTTTCCGACCGGAAGCCGCGGAAGAGCGGATTTGACTGCTCTCCGCTGCGGCCACGCCATTCAAATTTCGGTTCGCGTTTGGCGATACGAATGAGACTGACAAGCTTCACCTCATCGTCTCCTTCCAAGGCACGCCGAAGGAATTTATACTCCCAATTCGGACGCCCACTCACGTAAAGAACACGATAAGGACCAGTCTTGCGATCAACAGCAAAGACGCGTTGATTGTTCTGGAGCGTGACTTCTTTCTCAGCAGCGGAAAGCTCAGCCGGCTTATCGAGGAGTGGCAGCTCACTGGAGCGCAAAACCGTGGCGGTATAAAAGGAAACCCCTTTGGCAAGCGGGCGGAATCGGCCGAAGAAGGCATGAGTCTGCGCCTTTCCGTCCGGCTTGCCTTTGAGAGTCAGTACGACTTTTTTCGCTTCATCCCGCACCACCAGCGCCAGTTCTTCTCCGCTGCCCTTTTGAATAGCGACCGAAGCCGTAAGGGCCACCGGCGAATCCTCAAAAGGAGTCTGAGTGACCTCCACGCGCGATAAAGCCAGATCATAAGCAGGATCCTTCAGGCCACTGGCGACCACATAGATCGGGCCTGGCGTTTTTTGCTGCATCAGCTTTTCCAACTGCGCAGCATCAGTGGCATTGCCATCAGTGAAGACGACGGCCGCGGCGAGTGGACGGTGTTGATAGCGGCGCAGAAGCGAATCCAGAGATGTGAACAGGGCAGAGCCTTCACCGTTGAATTTCAAACCGGCTTCACCACTCGGCGCTTCCTGTAGCCGGGAGTCGAATTCATAGCGCTGAACGCGGAAGGTCTCCTGAAGATGTTTCGCCAAAGCCTCATCCTTCCAAACCTCGCGCATCGGAGCGCCGATGGCCCCCTGCCCTGCTGTGGGCTCAATACCGAGACTGGCGCTGTTGTCTGCGAGCAAGGCAAGGTCATTGGCTCCTTTTCGGGGAACCTCCGTGACACTCTGTGGCTCCAACAGCAGCAGCGCCAGCAAGGCAAAAATTAGCAGCTTGCTGTGCATCGCCACCTGGCGGCGCCACCCGCGCAACGGACTACGCCAGGCGCTCCACAACAAGAGAATAAGGGCAACGCCAAGAATGGCTCCCGCGACCCAAAGCCAGTTATCCCGAGCGCTCAACGTCAGCGCCGGGGAAGACACTGCGAGAAGAGGTTGAGAATGAAGCCCGAGGAAGTCGTTCATTGGCCACCCGCGGTTCCCGATCCAAGTTCCTCGTAATAGCGTCTGACCAACTCCCGGTAACGGGGAGCGACAGGGTCACGATCCAGCGGCGCAATGGGATTCCTGGCCTCCTTCTTGGCCAATTCTTCCGAGACGCGATCTCTCAGCTCAACCAAGGGATTCGTAATGCGAGTCGCGATGGTATCAGCCTGCGGCGGCTGATTGTTCCGGCGATAAGCGAGCCGCATGTCGCGCGCTTCATCACGCACCCGGGCAGCCTGATTGCGGAGGTCTGGGGCATCAAGCAACTCTTCCACACGGCGCAGTCCGTCTGCCCAACGTTCATAATCACCACCGGTCAGCGGACTGGCCGCCTCACGTTGGGGCGACGCATCATCAAAGAACCATTGGCCACCAGAGATACCGCCTTGGTTGTTGTCAGCGCCACCGCTGTTCCCACCGCCACCTGCGCTGCTATTGCGGGAGCCACCTTGGGCGAGACCACCTTTACCCTGAGGTCTCTGCGATGAAGGTGAGCCCGAGGAAGAGCCTTGCCCGTCCTGCCCTTCACCCGGCTTATCCCCTGAAGCGCTGGCTTGCGATGATGGAGAAGAACCGGGGGTGGAAGCCGCACCTTCTTGTTGGCCGGGAGTTCCGGCCTGTCCCGGCTGACCAGCCTGCGCTTGCTGTCCTGACTTGGATCCTTGCTGGCCAGCGCCCTTGGAGTCAGAAGATGCGGTCTGACCCGGATTCTGCCCTTCGCCCTGTCCTGGCATTTGCCCCTTGCCCTCGCCTTGACTTTGACCTTCACCTTGCTCCGGTTTTTCGGCGCCAGGTTGTTGACCCGGCGACCCTTTTTGACCTTCCTTGCCAAGTTGTTGCCCTGGAGAGTTCTGCCCATTGTCGGCCATTTGGCCCGCCTGAGATTCCTGCCCGTTTTGCTGGGCTCCGGACAGGCCGTCCTGACCGGCAGCTTGACCTTCCTTTAGGCCTCGCTCCTTACCAGGTGCGCCAGTTTCCCCAGGTTTTTGGGAAGGCGTCACGCCGCCCTTTTTCTCTCCCTGCTGAGCGAGTTGGCCGGCCTGATCCTCGCCGGGTTGCTTGCTTTCATCGGACTTCTGTTGTTGAGAGCCCGGACTCTTTCCAGCTTCGCCTTGTTCCCCTTCCTTCTCGCCAGTCTCTCCTGGCCTTACATCTTTAAGGAGGCGATCCAATTCCGCGCGAGCCATACGCAAGGCTTCGGCTTCACTTCCAAGCACGCGCTCGGCAGCTTTATCGATGTTCTCTTTTAGCTCCGATATGCCTTTCGCAGCGCGTTGCTCCTGCTCCTGAGCCCGAGGCAGATCACGCATGGAGGTAAGGTCACGCGCATTCTCCAACGCCTTCTCAACTCCGGTCGACTGCGTCTGACGAACCGCATCATAAAGCGTGCTGGAAAGCAGCGGCTCGGCGACTTCAGCGGCTTCACTCAACTTGCGCACAGACTCCAAAGTTTTCTCCAAGGCTTCGCGCTGCTCCTCCATGCGGCGCGAGAGTTGGCCGTTCTTCATTTGCTGTTGCAGTTCTTCCCCGTTGTTGCGGGGACGGGACTTTGCGTTTTCTCCAGCTGTCTTTTCGAGGTCAGCACTCAGTTGTTGTTGGGTCTGTTCGAGCTGGCCTGCTTCCTGTTTAATCTGCCGCATCTCCGCCGCGAACTGCTTGGCCGTTTTCTCACGGAAATCGTCTCGGATCTCTTCGAGTTGCCGCTGTGCGCGTGTGGCATTGTTCGCAGCCTGACTGGCCTTTTGATCCTTGAGTTGATCAGCCGCCTCCTGGGCTTGCTGACGGGCAGCCTGTAGCTTCTCCCGCGCCTCATTCATGGGGGCCATGTTGTCCGGCTGCTCCATGCGTTCATTGAGATTATCCATGTCTTTGAGGAGTTGCTCCTGCTCCTCCTGTAGGCGTTTCAGCTGACGCTCGATCTCATCTTTCTCCTGTTCCGACTTGGCATTGGCAGACTGCTGTTCCAATTCCTTCATCTTCTGAGCGAGCGCTTCCTGCCGCGCGGCCAATTCTTTGAGGCGGTTCAACACGAGGAGACTCTCCTGCTGCTCAGGAGAGGCTTCTTCGCCTGCCTGCTTCTCTTCCTCGTAGCGCCGATCCTCCTGCTTCAACTCCAGTTGCATCAACTGCTGTTGCTGCGCGGCGGAACCGCTTCCTTGAGATGACTTGCTGCGCGATACGCGCGTTTCACGAGCCTGCGCTTGATCGAGATATTCAAGCGCTTCGCTTTCAAACTTGAGCGACTCATCCAGCAGCTTTGTGTCATCGCCCTTGGTTGCGAGTTGGAGTTGCCCTGCGGCCTTCTCCATCGAGCGCATGGCGTTCTCCAGCGCTTGCTTGATCTCGGTGTCCTGCACTTTTTCAGCCGTGGCAGCAGTTTTCTCGCGAGCAATCGTTTGCGATTGCCTCACCACCTCCACATCCTTGCTCACCGCTTGAAGGGGTTTGCCGGTGCTGGTGTCCCGCAGCAAGCGCCACGTTGCATTGACTACCTGCTTTTGGAGCTTCACCGCTTCATCCGTCTGGCTTTGCTTCCCGCCTTCGCCAGGGGGAGAATCCTGCTCGCGGAAGATGTCTTCGAAATTGCGGACATTGGCGAAGAACATATCGCTCATGGAGCGGCGAGATTTACCGTTGCCTCCCTGATCCTCAGCCCAGAAATAATAAGATACCAACTGCCGCGGACGAGCCTTCAAAGGCTCCAGCGCGAATTGGGATTTAAAGGGACGCGGCTTGTTGTCTTTCCAACCCTTCTCATCCAATAACACCTCGTGATTTTGGCCGCTCAGTGTGAACGTCACCCCTGCGCGTTGCACGCCCGTATCATCCCAGACCTTGCCTTCGACCGCGAGTTCCTGAATGGGCGAGACCGCGAGGTCGCGCTTCGGAAAAACAACTTCGATCTTCGGCGCGAGGTTCGGGAGCACTCGCACGGTGATCCAGGGTGGCTGCTTGTTCGCGCGGTCTTTCTCATCTACCAGATGGACGCGATACTTCTGCGTCTTGACCGGCTGCAGATTGCCAAGGAGCAAGGTGGCATCCGCAGGTCCTGCCGCGAGAGGCACGATGGATTTGTCTTCTCCATACAATTCCGCCGCGGTGAGCGCCTTGTTTACCTTGATCTTGAAATCCACCCGCGAGCCTTCCGGCACGCTGAAGTTCATGGAGTTTTTCACTTCCGTTGGCGGAAGCTCCATCCAAGCGGGAGGCGTGATGACGGCATCTACCCGCAGGAGCGCAGGATACTCAAAGGTCGTGATGCGGAACTTCTCGGACTGCCCACCCGCATAGGTGACCCGGTAGTCGGCATCCTGCTTGATCTCCATCAACACACCGCCATACAAACTGGCATCCACCGTGCGGTTCATCGCCACAGACGACTGTTCGGAACCATCTGGATTCAGCAAAGCAATGGACGCTGCTTCAGGGATTTTTCCCGGAAACTTGGCCTCTACGGTCAGGCGGCCTCCCCGCTCCACTTCTACATTCCCGGGCATGACTTGCACCAGGATCGGCGCAGCACCGGGAGTAGTGGGAGCACTAGACTCCGCCGCTACCACCGATTGCCGCAGATGCCCGCGCTGCCACAGCCACGCCGTGGCGACCACAGATATCAGCAGTAGTGAAAAGGAGAGCGTCCCATAGAAAAGGGACCAGCGCAGTGGCTTCCGGAAGAGACTTCCGCGCCAATCCTGACGTCCCGCATGCGATACCGCATCGCTCATCACGCGGCCCTGTAGATAGCGGAGCGGTTGCCGTCCTGAGGGGGCGATCTCCAAGGCGGCAAGAAGCGTACCCTTCAATTCGGGATGCCTGGCTTCCACCCGCCGGGCAAGACTAAGAGCATCGGGCTGGCGTCGGTTTGCGATCGCGATGGCACAGGCCCAAATGAATAAATAACCACCCAGAAAATAGAGAGCGCTCTGCCACAGGGGCCAGCTACTCCGCCAGAGAACCCAGGCGAGCACTGGGAGGAACAGGGCGGCGAAAAAGTGCAGCCAGTTCTGAACTCGACGCCGATGGAGCAGCGCCTCCGCTTCCAAAAGAGGCTGAAGTCTGGCTTCGAGAACCGGATGCAAGTTCGCATTCATGCCGCAGGAGAGGGTTGTTGAGGCCGGGACTCACGCCGGCCCGCGACGAAAGTTTCCAGCAGAAGAATGGCCAGGAGGAAGATGGCTATATACTTCCAAAGCTTTTGACGCTCCTCGAGCCGCAAATCTTCCAACTGAGCCTGTTCGTTTGCACGGGCCAGAGCGGTTTTTTCCGCATGGGCTTCGCTTTCGAGCCTCACGCCGAACTCTCTGAGGCGCTGGATATTCATCAGGCCAATGCGCCCTTCCTCGGGCGAAAGATTGACGGCATAAGTGCGGGATTGCGTCCCCTCTCCCACCACATGGATGCCAGGCTGCGTGGTTTTGAAGGTAAGCTGAGCCGCGAGATCCAAAGCCACTTTTTTACCATCGGGCAATACGACCGGCACCGCAGTAGCGCCTGCTTCCCCCTGCAAAGGAAGTTCATCTCCCACGATCAGCCCGGCTTGGGCCGTAGGACTAAGACCCGAACTCTCCAAGACGGCGAATAGAAGAGGAATGAACTTTGAAGACAACGGCAACTGGCTATCCGCAGGAGTCCAGTTAAACGCGAAAATCAATGTGCGCCCTTTTCCAGATGGGTATTCTCCGATAGCGAGTGAGCCATCATCGAAGTGCGCCACCGGAAGGAGTTTCGCCTGAGCCTTATCCGGCAGCTTCAGCACGCGATGTTTCCAAAAACGGATCTTGGTAAAATCCCTGGTCTGCGCCTCTACGAAGGGTTCAAGCAACGCGTGATCGAACCGCAGATCACTGAGCATTGCATAACTGCCCTTGGCTTCAGTCATCGCCAGGCCGGTTAAACCCGTCAGCGCTGCGAGAGTGGAGCCATCATCCTTTTCGTGTGCGAGGTAGACCAGCGTGCGCCCCGTAAGCTGCTGCCATTCGTTTACCGCATGGAGAGTGTTCGCCGGCAGGTTCCCGGTTGTAATGACGATCTCAGCAGCTTTAAAGTCATCTGCGCCGATAGCCTGAGGCGTTTTTGCAATGATCTCAGGCTTGATAGCCGGATTAGAGTTCAAGGCCCGGCTCAAAAAGAACAGCGCCGATTGCGGATCCTTTGCCGACAGGTTTGGCCCGATGAACAGCAGGCGCACATTCCGGATTTCCTGCCGGGCAAACCAGGCCTGATTGTCGAAAGCAATCTGATCACCCCTCAATTCTATGACACTATCACCGGCAACATTGTTTCGAGGCGGAGAATTAAGGATCTTGCTCGCTCCGGCAGCAAGTGTGCCTTGTGTAGCGGGCGCCGAATCCCCACGCCAAGCCAGGGTATAGGCCGTGAGATGATTGCCCTGCGAACTGGCTACACGGATACGCTCTGTCTTGCCTTTGACTTGATCAAGAGATGAAGTGGGAACCGGCGCGACACCTTCGGCATCCAGCGAACGGGCAGCCGGAGAGATGGAGAAGTTATCGGAATTCTTCGCGGTGGCCACAAACGGAACCACCGCGATATCCTGAGGCCACGCATAGGCTCCGAGGGCTTCCAGGGCAGCGCCTTCTTGAAGATCGGTGATCACAGCAATGCGTCTTGAGCGGCGCACGGAGTCGTCCTGGTGCCAGAGTGTTTCCAGCCAGCCAGCGGAAGTTGTGAGGGCTTCCCCAAGATTCGTCGATGACCAGCCGAGCTTGATCGCGACCGCCTTCTCGCGAAGGAACGCTTTGCGGGAACCAATGGGCTGAGCCCGCCAGGTGTCTGCATCGACGACCAGTTCACAATCCCGGTCAAACGCTGCGAGCAACACGTCATCTTTTTCTTCAACCCGACTAAGTGCGGCTTCGAGCTGCCGAGTCGCCTCTGCTCGCACGTCCTCGCGCTGCATGGAGGCGCTTCGATCGAGCAGAATGACCCAAGCATTACCGGCTTCCGTGACTTCCGAAGGAGTCCGCCAGAGCGGCCGCATGAACATGAGCGCCAGCAAAATGAGAGCGAGGCAGCGTAGGAGCAGCAGAAGGATGTCTTCCAATCGTCGGCGCTTCACCGGCGGCAGGGGCGATGCCTCTAAGAACATCATCGCGCTGAAAGGCACCATATTCTGCGGCGGCCTGCGCCGGAGATGAAGAAGAAGTGGTATCGCGATGGCTGCCGCACCCAGGAGATAGAGGGGAAAGAGGAACGGCATGGTTGTTGAGGATCAACGTCCCGGACTGCACGGAAAATACAGACTCAAACAAGAAAGCGTAAGTCCTGCCAGGATTCGTGGCAAGACTGAACGGAGCGCGTTTTGGCTTTCACCAACTCAGGATTATTCGTCCGTCAGCTCGCTGATCAGGGGGACTGCCCTCCGAGCCCGGGATCGCTGCAATAACGTTTTGACCAGAAAGTAGGAGATGACCGCCGCTGGGAGCGCCACAATGATCGACCCCACGAGCAGAGGCCGGCCCACCGACAAAAACGTGCTCCAGTGCAGCCAATCGGCAACGCGAGCCTCATGCAGATGAAGGTTCTGCGGGAACTCGTGCGGATGATTGAAGAGCCAATAGCCGAGCTCATACTCCCATCGAAGCATCAGTGGCAGGATCGGCAAAAGGATGTCGTGCAGGGTCACCGCCACAGCGGCAGCCACGAGGTTTCCCCGGAAGAGACGCGCTGTGATGAGCGCCAGCAAAGTCTTCAGCCCCAAAAGTGGCACGAATCCATAAAACATACCGGACGCCACACCCATCGCGATGGCATGAGGCGTGTCATCGAGAGTCGAAAGGCCACCTGCCTTCGCCTTGAACCATGTCCACGGGTTCATGACTTGGCGCTAGACTGCCTCAACGATGACCTTGCTACCTCGGATGGCTTTCACCCGCACTGGCTGGCCAGGTGGCAGATAGCCGCCTTCCACAGCGACTTCCATGTTGAGCCCGTCGAAGTTCACATTGCCATAAGGCCTGAGAGCGCTTTGCGTCACACCTGCCGTGCCCACCGCCACTTGGGAGAGCATTTGTCCAGCACCATCAATCGAAGCCTGAGCACCGCCCACGGCGGTTTGCAGGATGAGCCTCCCGAATGGGCCGGTCGTCGGCAGGAAACGCATGAGCAACATGATCGCGATGATGGCTCCCAGGAACGCGAGTCCCAGATTTCTCAATGGCACAGCATAGCTGGCGAGTTCCGTCGGGAAAATCTTCCCATCAGGCACCGTGATATCCCATCCCGCCATCGTGTAGATGATCGCCCCGAGCACCATCATCAGCCCCAGCAAACCGGGCACGATGGTTCCGGGAAAAACAAAAAACTCCACAGCAATCAGGGCAAGCCCGAGGATGAAGATCACCACGGTCTCATAACCGATCAGGCTGCCGGCCACATAATGGCCGAAGAAGAAAGTACCGAAAGCGATGGCAGCCACGATGCCAGGCAATCCAAAGCCGGGATGCTGCAATTCGATATAACCTGCTGCGAGACCAATGAGCAGCAGGATGGCCGCATACTGCGTGATCCAGATCGCGACCTTTTCAAATCCCTTCGGTTCCGCCACGAGGGTCTCTCCCTTGAGGTTTTCGATTTTCTTCAGGGCATTGAGATCTGACACCACGCCTTTCGCCAGAAGCGGTTTGCCATTATAGACCTTAGTCGCCTGCTCCTGGTCGAGCGTGCAGATCTGACCTTTGGGCACGATCTCCACATCGCCTATCTTGAGGCCGATATCCTTGTCGATCATGGCGTCGGCCAGCGCGGGATTGTGTCCCTTGGCTTTCGCCGCCGACCGGGCCATAGCCATCATGGCGGAGTTGGTTTTCGCGCGCGTCGCCTCGTCCAGTTCCGCGCCGCTGGCATTCACTGGAGTCGCCGCTCCGATGCTGCTGGCCGGGCTCATGTAAATGGCATCCGTGCCCAGAGCCACCATGGCGCCTGCGGACAATGCCCGGGGATTCACATAAGCGATGCTCTTCACTCCCAGCTTTTGTAGATCTTCCAACATGACCGTGGTCGTGTTCCACGCGATGCCGCCAGGGGTATCGAGATCGAAAATCACGGCCTCGGCTCCCTCCTCGGTGGCGCGGGTCAGCGTGCGAGACATGAAATCAAATCGGGCCGGATTGATGAGATCCTCTTCACCGATGGGGATGATGACCACCTTGTCCGTGAACTCGCCCTGACGAATCCCCAACTTAGTCGTAGGCCGGGGCGAGGGTGGAGTAGGAGATGGCGATGCCGCCGGTGATGGTGCCGGAGGAGTCAAAGGATCCACAGTCTGTTTCTTCGCTTCAGGCGCTGCCGGGGCAGACGTGGATACAGGGGGAGTAGCGCTCGATGAGGGCGCGGGAGCAGGTGCCTCCGTGGCAGGCTGCGCCAGAGCCAAAACTCCACCGGCAAAAGCAGTCATCAAAGCGGCGGCGAAAAAACGATGCACAGTCATAAGCAAAAAACCTCAGTCGCATCATAGCACGCGCTCGCCGTCCTGGAAACAGCAACCGAACCCGTGATCACACGGGTCGACAGATACCGCCAGCAGAACGCGGTAAGTAAAGC
Source organism: Phragmitibacter sp. (assembly GCA_965284365.1). Classification (GTDB taxonomy): domain Bacteria; phylum Verrucomicrobiota; class Verrucomicrobiia; order Verrucomicrobiales; family Verrucomicrobiaceae; genus Phragmitibacter. The sequence goes on along the minus strand of OZ260079.1, from coordinate 2,519,020 downwards.
CAGTTGGAATTGCCTACTTGTTCTTTTTGCCACCCTTGCCCTGGCCACCTTGCGGTTTGGGAGCTTCTGGCAGAGCCACATCGGAGACAATTTCGGCAGCTGGAAGAGCCGCCTTGAGCTTGGCCACACCGGCTTCGGTCATTTTCGTCTCAAACAGATATAGATTCTTCAGGGACTTCATGCCTGCCAGCACGGGAACGCTGGCGTCGGACACCTCCGTGCCGAAGAGATTTAGGTAAATGAGATTCTTGGAGGCCGAGAGCGCCTCCACACCAGCATCCGTGACCTTGGTATGACGCAGATCCAAACGGGTGAGACGCGAAAAAGTCGCCACTGTCTTCAAGGCCGCATCGGTGATCCCGGTCCTGGCCAGATCGAGGTGAGCGATGTGCTCCTTTAAAGGCGACAGCGCGGCCACGCTGGCATCGTTGCAATTGCTCACTCCCGTGAGGAAATCTGATCGCAATAGCGATCCACCTACCATCAGGGCGCTAATCTGAGCGCCGCCATCCGTGACTTTCTTAATCACATCGGCTGAAGCCGGGGACAGCCCTTCCGAGAGACGCTTGTAAAGCTTTTCGTGCTCGCGGTCTTTCGGTGGACCTTTGACCGTCGCACTCGGGAGATCCGCCGGCTTGCCAGCCAGATTCCCTTCCCAGCCACCGAAATCCGCGCCTTCCTCGATCCAGGTCTTGAGTTTGGCAATCTCTTCAGCCGTCATGGGATCGCCCTTGGGTGGCATGAACATGTCGTCATCCTTCGGCAGGGTGACAACTTCGTGCGCGTAACTTTTCGCCAGATTACCCGGCGCAATCGCTGGACGGTTGCTTTCGCCACCCTTCAGCATGGCCCAGGCCGCATCAAAACGCAGTTCCGCTTTTGGCTTCACCTGCTTGCCGTTTTCCTCGTGGGTAGCCTGGTGGCATTTGACGCATTTTGCCTCGATAACAGGCAAAATTTCCGTCTTAAAATCCACTTTTGCGTGCCCCGTAACAGGCAGGCAACACAAAAATCCCAACCCCGCCACGCGCACAATCTGAGTTTTTCTTCGCATAGAGGCGAAAGGAAACGCTTGCCCACCGTTCTTGTTTCATCAAAAATTATTGCATGTCCGCTTCCCCTAACCGCTCCCTCGATTCGTTTGAGACTGAAATCTTGCTCAACAGGGAGACTCTCGGCATCGTCATGGGAGGTGGCGCTGGCACAAGACTCTTTCCGCTGACCAAAGATCGCGCCAAACCGGCGGTGCCGTTGGCGGGCAAATACCGGCTGGTGGACATTCCCATCAGCAACTGCATCAACAGCGGAGTGCGTCAGGTATATGTGCTCACGCAATACAATAGTGCATCGCTCAACCGGCATATCAGCCGCGCTTACAAGTTCGATCACTTCAATCAGGGATTCGTCGACATCCTCGCCGCCCAACAAACACCGGAAGGGGAACTTTGGTACCAGGGCACGGCAGATGCCGTGAGACAGAACCTCAAGACCTTCATCCAGGGCAAGTATCAATATTTCCTAATCCTGAGTGGTGACCAGTTATACCGTATGGACTTCGGTAAGGTGCTGGCCAAGCACATCGAGTCCGGCGCGGATATCACGATCGCCAATATCCTGGTAGAACAGGAGCGCACGCGTCACTTCGGCATCATGTGCACGGATAAGTCTGGTCGTATCAGCAGCTTCGTAGAAAAGCCAACTGATTCCTCCATCCTGAAAGAGCTTGAGGCTCCGGTGGAGATTGTCCGTCAAGTGGGGCTGCCAGAAACAGAGCCCTATTTCCAGGCAAACATGGGCATCTATGTCTTCACCCGCGATGTCCTGATCGAAGCGCTGGACAACGATATGGTGGACTTCGGCAAGCACATCATTCCCGCTGCCATCGAGAAGTACAATGTGCAGAGCTTCCCTTTCCACGGCTATTGGGAGGATATCGGTACGATCCGCTCCTTCTTCGAGGCAAACCTGGATCTCTGCTCGGTGGTGCCTCAGTACGACTTCTTTGACTCCCGTTCACCGATCTACACCCACGCTCGCTTTCTGCCTGCGACGAAGATCAATGGCGGCAGTATCCGGCACGCCTTGCTTTCAGACGGCTGTATTCTTTCGGAAGCGGCCATCGAGAACTGCATCCTGGGTATCCGCAGTGTGGTGGAGGAAGGCAGCAGCCTCCAGCAATGCATTGTCATGGGCGCCGATTACTACGCAGGCGCCCAGAACAGCCCCATCGACCGCCCGCCTCCAGGCATCGGCAAGAACTGCCGCATCGAGCACGCCATCATTGATAAGAATGTGCACATCGGCAACAACGTCGTCATCACGCCCAAGGACAAGCCCATGGACTACGACGATCCGAACGGGCTTTACTACATCCGTGACGGCATCGTCGTGATTCCAAAGAATACCATCATCACAGACGGCACCTGGATTTAAGCCACTCTCACGACGCAATAACCGACTGAGGCTTCTCCACGAAAGAAGCTTCAGATCACGGCTGAATCTTTTGCCAGAATTCAGCCGGTGCGAGCAGGTCATTCCCGTCCTCGGCAAAGCGCGTTCCGATCTGTTCCAGCGGGAGACTTTTCACGGTATCCAGCCCTTTCTTGATCGATGAGGGCGTAAAGACGAGCCTTTTCAGACGCACGGTTGCCAATGGAGACAGATCCTCCACCGGGGTTTCAGCGATGTGGAGTCGCTGCAGAGTTCCACCAGCCAATGGTGAGAGATCACGCACCAGCGTGTGATGCAACGTGACACTGATGAGCGGCATGCCCCGCAACGCGTCAATCTTCTCCACTGGGCAACCCGTCAGCCATAGCATCTGGATGGGACAGCCCTGCAGCGGGCTGATATCACTCACGGGCAAATGGATGGCGTTCAGTTCCTGCAAAGGCATGCCTTTCAGCGGGGCCAGATTCTCTACTGCGGCTCCACTGAGATAGAGCTTCTTGATTGGCATCCCCTGCAAAGGACTGAGATCTTTGACCTTCGTCCGTTCGAGATAAAGCTCCTGCAACTGCATCCCTCTTAACGGAGACAAATCCACGACAGAAGTGTCGCTAAGATCGAGCCCCACCAAGGGACGGCCCTGCAAGGCCTTCAGATTGTCCACTTTGGCTCCCGCCAAGTCGATCGCATATGGCTCGCCATTTTCGATCTGGAACTTGCCATTGCCCTCATATGCGGGGTTGTAGAATTTGATCTCCTTGTGCAGGAATTCGTCCGTCCAATAAATCTTTACCGTGGCAGGCGTGTCAGCCTTGGCTTTAGGTGCGGCCGTCGGTGTCGGCGCGGAAGAAGATGCGCTCTTGCCCGCAGGCGACGATGGCTCCGGCCGCTTTGAATCGCATCCAGCCACGAGAAGTGCTGAAAGCGCAATTACCCACGCCTGCCGAACCACTGGGCGCCCATTCGGCGCGATCGTCCCAAATAAAAAAGCCATGGCCTTTGCTTAGCAAAGAACCATGGCTGATGGAATTCCTTTCGTTCTCCGGCAGAGAATCCGTAAGGACTTACCGGTACCGACGAGCGTAGTAAGGGCCGGGGCCGGGGCCGCGGCGGTAATACCGGCCGGGAGCGATGTAAGCATACGGATAACGGCCGGGGGGCCCATAATATGGACCGCCGTCATAGTAGCCGTATTCATAGTCGTCCTGACTCCGTCCAATGGCAGAACCAGCCAAGGCGCCAACGACGCCACCGATGGCTGCTCCTGCCGGACCATGACCGCTCTGGTGGCCGATTACCGCGCCTGCGATGGCTCCTGTGGTAGCGCCCACCACACCGCCAGTGGCTTCATTGGGGCCAGGATAAGGCGACACGCAGGATGAAAGCGCCAAACAGGCGGTCAGCCCTGTAGCGAGAAAGATATGACGCACACGAATCATGAATATTGAGGGTTTGGGGGTGGAGATAATCAGTTCAGCCGTTCGTAGGAACGGCGATGGTGGATGTAGCCTAAGACGAGGCTGTGACACGAATATTGAAAATTTTTTTCAGAAGGTTATTCCTTCGGAGTAAAAATCTCAATTTTCACAGGATGGCCTTTCACATCCTGGAGACCACACGGAACGAAAAGCTCGTGTCCTTCCTCCCAGCCATCCAGGAAAGAAGCGCTCGCCAGGATGCCCTTGTCGAGCTGCCGCGTAAGTCCCTCGATCCGAAACGCCAGATTCACAGCGTCGCCCAGGGCCGTGTTAATACCCCTCCCCATGGAGCCGATGGCCACTTCACCCATGTGAAGTCCGATCCGGCAGTCCAGCGTGATGTTGTTCTTCTCCTTCAGGAGCGCGCGCGTGGGCGCATTCGCAACAGCGTCCGAGTTGCGGAGCGCTTTGGCGGCCTCAAGCGCTTTTGCCCGGATGCCGTGGTCCGTGCCCATCCAATAGGCAAACACACAGTCGCCGATGAACTTGTCGATCATGGCCCCGCAACGTTTCATGATGGCGTTACAATCCGCATACCATTCCCGTAACAGGTCGGCGACCTGCTCCGCGCTGATCTGCGAGCTGAGCAGCGTAAAACCTTTCAGGTCACCCACCAGCAGTGTGGCCTGCTGCGTCTTCACAGGAACCGGGGCGCGCCGGAGCACTTGGGTCTTCATGCCGCCCCCGGACGACTCCGACAGCTGAGTGCTTTCCGTCTGGTCAAAAAGGAAAATGGCACTGCCAAACTGCAGGCGGTCCCCGTCCCTCAGGACGCGGGCTGTGGTGACGGACATGTCGTTGACGTAGCTGCCGTTCGCACTGCCGAGATCAGAGACCCAATAATTCGGTCCCTCCCGCCTCACAGTCGCATGCTGGCGGGATATGCCGGCGTCGGAAAGGCGGATCGTCGCCTCCTCGCTACGGCCTACCAGGTTAAAGTCCTCCAGTGAAAAAGACTCCCCGCTTGTCAGTGACTTTAAAAATGCCGCCATGTTCCCCCTCTTTTCAACCGAAAGGCAGCAGTGAAGTCAAGACCTGGTTTATCGATTTCCGCCAACCGCGCCGGTAAGTCTTGTTTCGACGATCAAATCAAGCAGTCAAGCCGCTTTGGGCCTGAGACGGATAGATCGGCCCGTCACCGTCTGTTTCACAGGCAGGGCAGCGCCCATCGTTGCTCTGTGGATGAGACGTTCGCAGTGCTGGCCCTTGTAGGCCACCATCGTGTCGAAATAGACATCCATCGCTGCACGCCGCTCTTCTTCCGTGTAGTCATTCCAATACATGTCCCAAAGGCGATGCTCACCTTCAGCGTGAACAGTGTAACCCAGTTCTGCCGCCTGCTGGCCCATGCGGTGCAGGGTGCGCAACAAGCTCGGAGTCTTTTGCAGGATGAGCAGGCACATGTAAGACTCCAACACGGTTACTTCCTTGTGCTGAATGGTGTGCCAGCATTCTTCACTGACGAAGGTCTCAACAATTTTTCCTTTTTCGTATCGGACCCCCAGGCTGGAGACCCCCAGATCAAAAGTGCTGACCACATCTGCCATCGTCCCATCCTTGACGTTATGGTAGGTAATTTCGATCAGACGGCCGTCCAGACGGAACTTGATACAGTAGGGATGAAAATCGTGCAGTAGCGTCGCCCCGCGCTCGATCAGGGCGGCACAGAGCTTTTGGCGCTCCTTCTTGTTCCTAACCCAGAGGTCTAGATCATTGACAGGTTTGCCGCTTCGAAGCAGCGGTTTGAAAGCGCCCCCGCATAAGAAGAATTCTCCATCGTAACCACTCGGAAACAGGAACCGGAGGAGGCTCTTGGCGTGTCGGCGCATCCGATGATGGAAATATGCCCGGAGCATAACAAGCGGAGATTTTACTGATGTTTATAGTCGCACTCAAGAATTATCAAATAAATAATCAATATCAACAGATATTTTGGTTTAATTGATTTTCTGATGGCCAAAATCGTTCCTAATTTCAAAAAAATTTGCGGGTAGTTGTTAGGGTGCGAGATGCACTCAGCGGTGGGACTCGGCTGATAGTGAAGCGTTTAACCAGCATCGGCAGAAAACAAGACGGCCGGGAAAGATCCCGGCCGTCGATGACTGAAAACACCAAAAAAAAATTTGGGCACGAAGTCAGCGCTGCGCTTCTTCGAGCAGTTTCTTGTAGTAGGGACGCCATTCTTCCAGCCGTCCTGCGGTCGCATCCGCCGCCCAAAGATAGGCTTCTTCTGCCAGCTCTCGATTCTGGAGGCGGTGGTAATGGAGTGCCAGAGCCAGTCGCGGCCCTTCAAAAAGAGGCGCGAGACGCGCAGCTTTCTGGATGCTCTTCATCGCATCTTCCTGTCGTCCCACTGCGTCGTAGGCGTCCGCCAACGCCAGGACCACAAACACCTGATCGCCATTTAACCTGCTGGCCGTTTCCAAGTCCGTGATTGCTCGTGTCAGCAGGGATTTTGCCAGCGTCTGAGGTTCCCCCGCGGCCGCGTGTATGCGGGCAAGACCCCGCTGATACCAAGTCCGGAAGTTCTTGCTGTCCAACTCGATAGCCCGGCTCAGCCAAACAATCCGGTCCAGTTTCAATTCCTCGTCATCAGGATGCTGGTCGGCTTTTTCCGCAAAATAATCCGCCTGCCCCAATCGGATGGCTCCCAGAACCAGACACACTCCAGCGACAGCGGTGCCCCACTTTAAAACAGGTCGCACGCCAGGGATACGAACCGGCCGCGATTCGGAACGGCCAAGGCCGGGATTGGCAATGATGCCGAACAAGAATGCGGCCGTGAGCGCAATCGCAGGAACATGGAAGTGGAAGTCAAAAAGAGCATGAACCAGCACGGCGACTAAAGCCGCGACCGCCCCTGCGACCATGCCGAGGCTGCGGCTGGTGAGGACTCCAGTCAGAGGAAAACGCTCCGTCGCATACCACTTCAAGAAAATCGAGGCCTGCCGGAAGTGGGCAAACAACACACCCAGCAAAAGCAGGAGACCGAGCCAGCCGTACTCTGCCAGGAGTTGTAGCCAGTCGTTGTGAACGAACTGCGCGTCCTGCATCCAAGGTGGAGAATCCGGAGTGCGGTTGGTAATGCAAGCGTCATAGAACGTGCGAGCACCCGCCCCGATCAGAGGCTGCGCCGCCAGACCGGGCATCGCCGAGCGCCAGACGAAGAGTCGCGAATCCCCTTGATTGAAAGCCGTGCCAGAGAACCGGGTATACAATTGCTCTGAGAAGACCCCGAAGAAAACCACGCCCGCAAGGAGGGCAAAAGCACCTACGCCCACGAGCAAACGCTTAATGAGGTAAGGATGGGTGCGGCTGAGCAGCCGCAAGACTATCACCCCCAGCGTAAGGCCGCCAACTCCCAGTCCGATCAATGCCCCACGGCTTAAAGTCAGAGCCACACCCAGCAAAGCAAACATGGAGATGAAGCCGAGCGTGATCCGCAAAAGACCGCCGATCCGCCCGAGCATGGTTATGGCCCCGAAGAAGAGCGACATCATCGCGAGGAAGGCGGCGAGGTGATTGGAATTGATGAAGAAGCCTCCAATTCGCCGCGCTTCGCCAAAAGAACGGATGTAATCCGGCACGATGTGAAAAGTCCATTTGCCGGAAAAATGCACAAAGCCGACGGCGAGATTCCCGGCAGTGAGCAATAGCAAGACAACCACCGCCGCCATGCGCAGGCGGGGACTGCTGAAGACTGTGGCAGCCAATGTATAGGTTACGGCGCAGCCAAGGACGAGATACCAGTCTTCCCGCGCATAAGCGATGACGGGGGAAGACAGGCCGCGCACAACCAGATAGCCGCCAAAGAGAAGTGCGGTGAGGAGGCAAAGATCGGACGGGGCAGCGGGCAGCTTCCATTTCCCTGCGAGGATAAGCACCACAGCGGAAGCGCCAATGAGCAACGCCGCCGGCCAGAAGAACAAGAGACGTGTCTCCGTCGCAAGCGTGCCGCAGGCCAGCAGACCGAGAAGGAAGAGGCCGATAACGCCTACCTTGAACGACTTGGTGATAAAATTGAGGAGCGCGGACATTACGTTGCGTTTCCGCTTAAGACTTCCTCATACAGCCCAAGCATCTGGGTCACGGACTTGTCCCACCCGAGTTCATGTCGCAGACGCTCGCGGCCAAGTGCTCCCATTTGATGGCGGCGCGGTTCATCATCGAGCAGCGCCAAAATCGCATCGCCCAATTTTTCATGGGAGTTTTCCATCACGTAGTCCCCTGCCCCAGCGGCGGAAAAACGGCCTTCCCGTGTCCCGAAAAGCACCTGAGCCTTCCCAAACGCCATGTACTCCAGCGTCTTGTTCATGGTGCAATGGTCATTGTAGGCATTGATGGGATCGCAGGCCACGCCGATATCCATGGTCTGTAGACCCGTGCAAAGGAACTCTTCCGACACTCGGCCGGGCATGGATATCTCATCCTCCATTTTCAAATCGTTCCGGAGTTTCAGCAGAGCGTCATACTCCGGGCCGCTGCCCATCAGGAGAAACTGCACGTCTGACCGGCCACGCGTGTGTTTGATCCAGTGGGCGGCTCGAAGGAGGTAATCCACGCCATCGGCATTGCCCATTACTCCCACATAACCCACCAGGTAACGGCGGCCTCGGCGCAGACTCTCATCCGGTGGCGTATTGGTTTTGAGGATCGCAGGCGCCGTGCGCACGATGGCCAGCGGCCTCGCACGGGGCCAGCGGGATTGAATGATGGCCCGGACACTTTCGTTCGTGGCCATAATACCATCGGCTACTCGCAAAGTCAGTCTCTCAGCGAAGCGGACGGCATGATAAAGCGGGCCGCGCCTGCCAAATTTCGCCTCAAACATTTCCGGCCACAAATCATGCACGTCATAAATGACCTTCACACCGGCCAGATACTTGAAGGGAAGCGTCACCAGGAAAAGCAGGTCGGGAGGATTGCAGATGTGAATGACATCAAAGCGGCCTGCGCGCCACGTGCGCCAGAGGCACAGCGCTTCGCCAAACAACGCTGAGGCGTACTCACAAAAAAAGCCCACGAGACCGCGGGCTTCACCACTGATCCAGTGGCGATGAATCGTGATGCCTTCGAGAACCTCAAAGGCGGTCGTGTAGCCGCGCATGCGCGGACAAATCACCGTGACATCGTGACCCGCATCCCTGAGCGCACAGGCCTCCTGCCACACCCTCCGGTCTAAAGGAACCGGAAGATTCTCCACTAAAATAACAACACGCGCCATGAGACCTATTGGATAGCGATGCTGGGGCTACCAGCACAATCCCTCATAGCGCCAGGGTAATTCACGCAGAGCGGACCAGCCATGAACATCGATCACGTGCTGCTGTGCGTGTGCGGCTGCCGTGAGCTCCACTAGATCTGTGCAGGGACGGCTTGCCACAATGACATCACTTGCCGCCACGACTTCATGAGCCTGTTTCCGCAAGAGCTGGGCCAGATGCGGCATCCGCTGATAAATCTGGCTGGCATTGGCGCCAACCAGCCGATGCAATTGCAACTCTGGATCAAAGATCTTCACATCGTAACCGCGGCCCAGCAGCGCCTCTGCGACCGTCACCATTGGGCTGTTTCTCAGATCATCTGTATCTGCCTTGAAGGTTAATCCCAACAATCCAATACGCCGTTTCTCGTGCTTGGTGATGGTGTGCAGCAGAAGGTCGATATGCGCCTGATTCGAAGATTGCACATGTTCCAGGATGGGAAGGTTGAGCCCTTCTGCGCGCGCCAGACCGGTGAGGGCGCTGATGTCCTTCGGCAGGCAGGAGCCTCCAAAAGGCGTGCCAGGCTGCAGGTATTGCGGCGAGATGTTCAGCTTCTCATCCCAGCAGAACACATTCATGAGCCGCCCGGCATCTTGTCCGAGATGTTTGCATAGCCGCCCGATCTCATTGGCAAAGCCGATCTTCAAAGCATGGAAGTAGTTGCAGGCATACTTCAGCATCTCCGCATTTTCCCATGTCAGGGTATTCAACGGAGAAGCGATGCTAAATAACTCCGTGATACCGATTTGATCAGGAGCCTGCCCATTGTCTGTTCCAAAGATGGCAAGGGCAGGCTCACGAAAGTCTTTTACGGCCGAGCCCTCACGAAGGAACTCCGGGCAAAAGTAGATGTGCACCTGACCGCTCTTTCTGAGCCCCCCGAAAAACTCGTCAGCGAGTTTTCTCGTGCTCCCGGGCAGCATGGTGCTCCGATAGACGATGGTGTGCTTCTTGCCGCTGGAGCGAAGAGCATCCTGGATTTGCCCCGAGACTTTCCGGACAAATTCCAGATTGAGGCGACCGGTTTCGTTGGAAGGCGTGCCGACACAGATGACGCTCACCGATGTCTCTGCGACGGCTGCTGCTGCATCGCTCGTGGCCTTCAGCTTGCCATGCGCCACACCCTGCTGCAGCAGCGGCTCCAGTTCAGGCTCCACAATCGGAGAACGGCCGGCCCGCAAAGTTTGAACCTTGCCCTCCTGCACATCCACACCCACGACATTGCAGCCGCGCTCCACGAGACATCCAGCCGTAACTGCCCCCACATAACCAAGGCCGAAGATAGAAACATTCATAGACGGATAAAGCGCGCGAAGGCCAACGACAAAACGGTCAGGCTAAATAACCCGATAAGGCCGATGACCCATGCCACGGGGGACATTCCACCGTTCCTGAGTGCGATCCTCGCAAACAGCACTGCAAATGCAGCTAAAAAGCCCGACGCGAGAGGCTCCGGCTGCACATCGGAGAAGCCGGGAGAATTGAGAAAAAAACCCACGAGCAGACACGCAGCTCCGCCTGCTAGACTCAGGTAATACTTCCCCTGACGATCCAGAACGGGCCGTCTCTCTTGGAAGATTAACCAAATCAAAACACATGCGACTATGGCCCCTCCCCAATATGGCAGCGCGAACGTTAGGAAGCCCGGCCAATCAAAGAACTCCATCCACGTAACCTAGCCGCAGCGGCGCCACATCGTCACGAGTTTTTTGTGCGATGTCACACGCAACGATGGACAGGTGATGGTGTCTCCAAAATGCCGGGATGCCATGGTAGTGGAAACTGCGGCATGACCATTGATCAGTTGCAATGAAGCAGTCCAAGATTGCCCATCATGTGTGATGCGGCACTCAGATGGACTGCACTGCTCGATCTCAACTTCTGGAGCGAACGTCCACAAGACACTGAATTCTCCAGAGGTGTCTATTTTGTCTTCAACGATCACGGTGTCATCGTCCCTCATGCTCACTATGCGAGTCATGGTGCAGCCTTCATGCGTCAATTCAGCTCGAATAGAACGTCCATCAATCAGTGACAGCTTTGGCTTTGCATGGTGATGAGTCCAAAGAAACACGCCTGCACGTTTGGGAGCATCAAAACCGCTTAGATGAAGGGGGCCATTATGAGCCTGCCATGAAGCCAGCGCCGCACGTTCAGCGGGCATACTGAAATAGCCTCCTGTGCCCGGATCAATGATCAACGCTTGACCGTTGGCATCCCAAATGGAGAGATGAAGAGCGTCAGCATGACCATGAGCAGCCATGGCGCCATAGCCCAGTGGCGAGGCATCAAGGCGAAGTTTCCAGCCACGACTCGCGACGCAGGCCATGCCGCTTTCTGGTGCGAGTTGCCATGTCCCCTCTTCCCAGCCTTCACCTCTGAGATTAGGATCACCAAGCCAGAAGCCCAACATGGTACACGACGCAGGCCTATCCCCTTTCATCCAGGCACGCCACTCATGCGATGCTTGAGCACGTTCACTGGTTACAGGCAGGACCTGCGCATCGTCATTGTCACCGTAGTCCCACGCTTCGCCATCCATACTGAATCGCACAAAGAACTCTGCTGCTTTTTGGAGGCGTTCCCATGCTGCGCCCTGTTTGATGCCCGTAAGCCGTGCACCATGCCATGCCATCTCCCAGGCAAACAGATGATAGTGCAAGGCTTGCTCACGATTGCCTCCGTCTTCAGCAAACTGATCGAGAACCAGGTCTGAAATGCGACTCCACAAATCATCGGCTGAACCTGTCACCGTGGCCAGATTGGGCCAGCGCTTCACGACATGCAGCAGGCCCGTGAGCTCTCCCAAAAGATGATTGTTGGCCGATGAGCCAAAAGACAAATAGCGGCTGATCCACCCCACGTGAGCCGGGACGATTCGTCTCCGCAGTGCCTTAAGACGCGGCAACAAGACAGATGCGTCATCGCCTGAGTGTTGGGCCACATGGTCTGCTACGAGCGTATCGAACCAAACGAAGTTCGTGACACGCAAAGCTGCTTCAAGAGGACTGCACCAGTTGATGCCATAGCCCACGGGATTTGCTTCACACCAATCTTCCAACCAATCCAAAGCAACTGAAGCTGCGCGCCCATCCGCATTCAGCCAGGCATGCATGGCGAGGCGCGTCATCTCAGCCCATCGGTTGCATTCCCAGATGGTGCGCGCATCCGCACCGTCTGGCAGGGCGCGATGATTCAACTGATGAGACAAGATCGATCGGCTGACCTCCACCCCTTGCACCGGATCACGATGCCATTGCGGAGGAGATCCAACATTCACCGCACGCCATCCGAAGAGCTTCCAATCACCTCTCATTAAGGCGGCAGCATCTCGGGCGAGCGTCTCGCGTAGTTCTGCGGGTGCGGCACTTGCCTCGGGAAATGTTAGAATGCCTTGCGCGGCTTCCCCAAGTGCGATTCCTGGGAGGCTCTCCCGGAATGTAGCGTCAGAGCGATGCTTCCAACGTTCTGTGAGACGTTGCGCAACCTCCGTGAAGGTCATGGCACGAAGACGATGATAATACCAGCCAACCTTCATCACAGCGTAATGGCCTTGCCTTCTCTCATGCTGTCGAGCGCCGAGAAAGTCAGCGCCATGCTTTGTCTGGCTTCTGCATACGGTAGAGGGTGTGACGTCTTCGCTTTCAGAAACGATACCCAAGCAGCCATCTCTTCCGCATGACCTTTGGACGCGTACGTTTTCTTCGTGGCCTTGCGGTTTTGGTGAAGCGTCAACTTTTGAAAGTTTTCACACTCCGCAGTGAAGCCACTGGCAAAAAGTCGGAACGTTTCCTTCGGAAACGATGTATCACCTTCTGAAGTATAGAGGATCTGGGCGCTCGAACCGTCCGCAAACTCGATCTGGGCCGCCATCGCGTCAGGCGCGCCTTTGGATGAGGATGCACCAATGCGCTGCGCCTGGATGCGAGTTGGTTTCCCTAACAGGGAACAGGCAAAGTCCAGGAAGTGACAGGCTTCTCCGAGGATTCGACCACCGCTTTGAGCAGCGTCGGCATACCAGTGATCAGGGGTCAACTTCCCTGCACAGATGTGGAAGGCGAGAGACTTGGGGCCTGCTATTCCGTGTAGACATTCTTTGAGATAAACCGCCGCTGGAGCAAAGCGGCGATTGAAGCCGACCATCACGCTGCCACTGCTGTCGAGCACAGACGCATCAATCGAGGTCAGTTCTTCCCGGGTGAGACAAAGCGGCTTTTCCACAAAGACATGCCTGCCTGACGCAAGCGCTGCCGTGACGTAGGAAGCATGAAGATGATGTCGTGTGGCGATGAGCACACCATGGGGCGCTACTCCGTCCTGTCCAAAGACCTTCGCTGGATCTGTATCGGCCCCTTCAAATCCAAACTTCTCTTTTACATGACGCGCACTCAGCCCAGTACCATTGACCACGATGCCCAACTTCATCTGATCCTTCAAATGAGGAAGCAACATCGTGCGGGCGAAATTACCTGCGCCAATGACATCAACTGTTTGAACCGCAGCCCCGAGCTTTTCGATAGAGGGGAAAAGCGCTTCATCTTCCGCGGAGACGGGTGAGTGGGGAGCTAATTCAGCAGAATGCCTCTCTTCCTCATTCGCGGCATACTCAAGTACCACACCAATGTCAGCGTTCCCGTCACGCATGAGTTCATCATAAACGCCGAGTGCGTCTTCGAACTTAGCGCGACGCGTCGTTACTGGCGACAAGTCCAACTTACCGCTCGCCATGAGGTGGAGCGCTGCTTCGAAATTGCGATTCTCTGTCCAGCGAACGTAACCCAAGGGGTAGTCATGCCCCTGCTCCTCGTAATGCCGGTCGTAGCGGCCGGGACCATAACTGCGGGAATAGCGAATCTGGATCTCTTTGGCGAAGCTGCTCTTCCAATCCAGCGGAGCGTCGTAGATGCCAACGATGACTAGTGTGCCGCGGTCTCGGAGTGCCTCCACCGCTTGCTGCATCGGCTCAGGGGATTTACCGCCTACACAGAGGAGCACGGCATCTACTCCAAGACCCTCCGTCCAGTTATCAATCGCGTCCTGGAGATCGCTTTTTGTAGAGTTGACGATCTGCTCAGCTCCCATGCGGGCAGCTACCGCAAGCCGACCATCTTGAAAGTCGACTGCCATGGCACGCACACCGGCCGCATGCAATAGCGCCACGGACAACTGTCCAACCAGGCCAGCACCCAACACCAGCACGCGTTCACCCAAGGTCACTCCTGACTGACGAACGGCATGCATGGAGATGGAGACAAGCGTCGTGTAAGCTGCCTGCCATGCCTCCACGCCCTCAGGCACAGGTGACGCCAGGAGATCTGGCACGGCAATATACTCAGCGTGGAAGGCGCACTCGGCACCGCCACAAGCCACACGGTCACCCACGCGGAAGCGCGTATTGGCGGGATCAACTACCTCGACTACGCCCGCCCCGCTATAGCCAAGCGGTGTGGGTGACTCGAGGCGATTCTTGACCTTGGCGATCGCGGACTTCCATCCCAACGTGCGGGCAGTATCCAAAACCTTGCGGACTTGATCTGGCCGCGCCTTGGCTTTCTGAAGCAGCGACATGCGCGCCTGCTCCACTTTCATTTTCTCTGTACCCGGACTGATGACGGAATGCGTCACCCGCACCAGGATGCCACCCGGTGGAGGCATTGGCGGCGGCACTTCCTGGAGTTCCAGGCGGCCGTCCTGATATTGGGCGAGCTGCTTCATCAGAGGAGTCGTTGGAATCAATCCACCCACACGCGGCGGATGCGATCCATAAGATAGGCAGAGGCGAACCGGGTATTGTATTGCAAATAGCGTCCGGCCAAACGCTTCGGCTCTTTGACCAACCGATGCAGCCAGGTCAGTCCTGCCTTTTGCATGAGGGCAGGAGCGTAGGGCCGCAATCCGGCGATAAGCGCAAAGGCATCTCCAACAGCAAGGAAGACTCCACGGTTAAAGCGATGCTGATTCCGTGCGATCCAGTTCTCCTGTTTCACGCCTCCAAGAGCCACCCAAACGAAATCTGCATTGGCGTCATTGATACGGGCGATGAGACTGGCCTCCAGTTCTTCATCCCAATGACCGAAGGAAGGGGAGATGGAGTCTGCAATCTTGATATCGGGATTTGAAACCAGGGCCTGCTCTTTCAACTTTGCGAGGCAGTCTTCTGAACCACCGAAGAAGCAGTGCTTCGAGCCTTTCGGTGAATGCTTCAGGCCATGCGCCATGAGGTAGGGTCCGTAGACACGGTCAGTCAGTTCATGACCTTCCGCTCGTAGTGCCCAGATCAAAGGCATGCCATCGGGCACGACCATATCAAATCGGCCGAGGGTGGAACCAAACTCTTCATTTGCCCAAGCTTCGCCGACCAGGTGGGTGTTGGCCGCGGCCACCATCGAGGCTGATGGTTTATGGGACAAGGAGATGATGTGATCCCAGGCACTGGCGTAGTCGACCAAATCCAGGTTCACTCCCAAGACTTGACCGCGCTCGGGTTTGGCGATGTTACCTCGGCTCGACATGATGCGATGTAGTGCGGTAGGGCTACTGAACTGGCCCAAAAAGAGCGCGTAGTGCCGATGACGGATGCTGCAATCCGCGATATTGCGTACTATGTAGTACGGTATGACGGTAAAAGCCTTGCGGAGGCGGCGCTAAGCCGACTGAGAGAAGGGATGGTATTTGGCCGCGAAGCATGCCGATAAGGTGCCAGACGCTCAAAGGGTAGCAATGAATGACGAGGGCAGTTGAAGCGAACTGATAAGCCAGCGAGCTTTCCCTCCCGCCGTCTTTTCAACTTCCTTCACGGGCACAAGAGATAGCTCAAAGTCCTCACCAATTTTCTCGTGCAGGCCACGGCGAATCGCATCGGCACGGCTCTCTTGCCAATTCGGACCGGCCTCATAGCGGCACTCAACTTTGCCTGCTTCGTGCTGGACGAACTGTATCGCGTAAAGTCCATCAAAGATCTTGTCGTGCATGTTTACCGCAGTGAGGGAAATGCGACGGCCTTTGGAAGACACGAGGAATTCGTATTCGCGTCCGGCTACGCTCTCGATCTCCAACCAGGGATACTCGCGATCGGCTTGATCAGCGACTTTCACATAGTCGCCCGTGCGGTAGCGCACGAGAGGCATGACGTGGTTGTGAAAGGACGTGCCGATCACCTCACGATGACCTTCTTCATTCTCCTCTCCAAACTCGACGTAACCGTAGAATGGCCAGAAGTAGAGATGGTTTGAACGTGTGCCCTGAGCGGCCAGAACCACACGTTCACTGTGGCCATACCAGTGTAGAACAGGAGCCTTGAAGATGCGCTCAAGATACCCCTGCGCCTCGGTGGTGAGTTTCTCGGAGCCGCATAACACACTGACGAGCGGAAAATCGAAGGACACGTCATGCGCCTCCATCCACCGGGCGAGCAGTAGCGCCGCACTGGGATAGACATGCAGATGCTTGGGACGAAAGCGGTTGAGTTGGTCAAGATACTCCGGCAGGCGCTCTTCCGTCAGATGATAACTGGAAAGCATGAGCCAATCCCGCGTGGCATCGTAATAACTGATCCTTCCTTCCGAATGGCTGCTCACCACTGCGCCACGAATGACCGCAGTGCGATCGCCGGGTTGCCAGCCACGGCGGCCCCATTGTGACTCTAGGTAGGCTTGTTCCTTGGGTCGGCTGACCCCACGGTGCAGATAGAATCCGACAGGGATGCCACTGCTGCCTCCCGTGGTGATATAGATGCGGTCTCTTGTTCCAAAGTGCGGATTGCAGAAGGAGGGTGCACCTTGCAGAAGGTCCTTCTTCGTGAGCAATGGGTAATCTTGCAACTGCTCCAAGGTATCGAATTTTTCAGGATCGAGATCCTTCGCTGCGAACAACGCTTTGTAATAAGGCGCCTGCGCCGCCGCACGCAGCGTTTCTTTCAGAGCGGCGACTTGATATCCCTCGATCTCTCCCGCATCCCAAGTTTGGACTTCCTTTGCTTCCGTCCGGAAACGTGAATACCCCGCTCCAAGCCTGACACGCGTCGGCAGCGTACGATAGAGTCCGCCAGCCAGTTGCTTGACTGGCTGCGGCGCCTTCTCATAAAGGCGGCGGAACGGATAGAGAGTGTCTTCCAGAGACATTGAGACAAATCAATCCAACTCCACCGCGCCTACCCAGCCGAAGTGCGCCTTAAAACCAAATCCATCCTTCTTTGTGAATTGACTCAAAGGCTTTGCTAATGAATTCGTGTTCGACACAACCGAGATGTCGTTGTGCGCGAAATCCGCGATGCGCTTCTTCAGTGAGGAAAAGGCGCCGGTCAGCATCTTGATCTTGCGCCAGTCGAAACCCATGAGGGCCGCGCAAACACTGTCCACCGCCAAAGGATTCGTGCCCGCGACCACCAGACCGCAAGGCTTCGGATCAGGCATCATCGGGCCATTCCCCTCCCCCGCGATGACACCATCGACAACCGCGAGATATCGCAACGGTTTCTGGCGCGGCTGACCACTGCCATCAAAATGAAACAGGCACTTGTTTAGATCCACGACCATCCGCCAGCAGGTGTCGTTGCCATACCAGTTTCCGGAGCGCACGACTTTCTGCGTATCGCCGAAAAACAAACGCCCGAGTTTTTTCAAAGGCACAAAAAGCTTACTAAGATAATGTCGGCCAAAGAGCACGCGTTTGATGCGGCCCATCCAGGAGTGCTCCAGCTTCGCTTTCACCGTGGCCTTGGGAAACTGGTCACCACCGGTCTCGGGTGTTCCTTCCGTATGATGAGGAAGCCAGTTCTTGTTGGCATTGATGCCCACCATGTTTTTGAGCGCGCAGGTGAGGCCGACTTTCTTGTGGCACTTCAATTTTGGCAGATTGATGAGCACGTCCGCATCCATCGGTGTCCGGCACAAAAGATAGTCGTGCGTCTCGCCCTGATGGTGGCGCCGGGTTTCATCCATATCATAGGACGCGCCATAGAGATGAGCGAGGCCATGGAAGCCGACGAATTCACTATCAGCACCAAGCGCGACTTTACTGGAACCCAGCGGGTCGCCTGGAAGTTCAGTCTTGGCCACTGTTACACCATCGACTGCGAGCCACTCTTCTGGCCGGAGATCCAGAAGCTTGATCTCCACACCTGACCAGCGCTCCCCACAGCGCCGCACCATTTCATCAAGGCGACAGTAGGCGCGAAGCTTGGCAAAAGAAGAATCGGTCTGCGGAGCATCGCAAATGGTGATGCGACCCTGCCCTTTTAGTTGGGCGGCCGCCCAATCCATCACAGACTCGATAAGCGCAGGGTGCGTAACAACATGCTGCCACTGATCCGCCCCGGGAAAGCGCTCATCATGTTCCTTCACCCAATTGGGCTTCAATACCACATGGTCGCCAGGAGTGATGAATCCGGAGGGCAAGTCCAATGCTGCCAGGGTATCCCTGGTCATCTGATGAATGGCCGTCACGTCGTCATACGAAGCCGCACCCGTCCACACCGCAACCCGTGAGGCTTCACTCATCGTGCCGCTGTGCTGAGCTGATTCAGATTTTTTTCTGGGCGGATCATGACTTTGTAGTCGTGAATTGAGCCATCCAAAGCCAGGACCTTGCGCGGGATTTCCACGAATTTGGGGTTGGCAAGGCTCTTGGCAGGCGCGGCGAGAGAGCAGGTGATGTCCAAGGCATCCACCAGACTGTGGAAGATATTCTCTGTGCTGGCACAACGACCTTGATTGGCGGCAAGGACTCTCCAATCCTCGGGATGAGCGCTGCGGTACTGATCGGAACCCCACATGAACATCGGCACGTGAACGACATCGCTTGTCAAGGTGCCATGGCCGAAAGGAAAGCGCGGGGCATCTGCCGCATTCTCACCATGATCGGAGATGTAGCAGAAGAGGGAGGAGCAGTTTTCCTTCTTCAGCCGTTCAATGACCTGCCCCAGGAACCAGTCGGTGTAGGCGATGGTATTGTCATAAGCATTGGTGAAGTCCGCAAGCACTTCCGGACGTGAGAATCGGGAAGCCACGTCTCCTTTCTTCACCTTTGTAGGAAAGGGCGCCGACTCCGCGGGGTAGCGTGACACATACTCCCAATGAGACCCGAGCGTGTGAATGACCACAAAGGTCCGACGATCTTTTCTCGCGAGGGCGCGATCCAACTCAGGAAGTAGATCGCCGTCTTTGTTCTCATAATAATTGGAGAGGAACAGAACGTCATCTGCCTCCACGGAATACATCGCGGAGGCCGCCGCCATGGGGCCAACTTCCGGATGGGTGGACATCCATGACACATGGTATCCTGCTTTGCTGAAGACACTCACGAGACTCGCGCGGGAGGCCGCGTTCCCAATCTCGGGTGCTGAGGATCCAGTCAACAACATGGGGACGCTGTGCATGGTCAGAACCCCCTGCGTGGTGACATCCGTGAAGTTTAGCAGATTTGGCGTACTCTCCAAAACGGGAGTGGTGGGCCGCTCGTAGCCATTGATGCCAAAGCTTTTGAAACGCGCAGATTCTCCGACAACGAGCACGACAATCTCCCGCGAGTCTGCACGAAGCGCAGGTGCCGCGCTGGAGATGACAATGCTGCGACGAGCTTCAGCGCGCTTTTTGACGATCCTGAAATCATACCAAGCCTGACCGGCCTCACCGATGGTGCCTAGAGGATAGGCCATGCGGAAGGTATCGACGGTCTGCCAGACCGCATTGCCGGGCCCAAGCCGTCTATACAGTTGTGCGGCAAAGAACAGCAAAGTCAGGATCATGACCACACCCGTGACACGTGCCACACGGCTTCTGCGGAGTGTTAGCAGTCCCTCTTGCAACTGGCCGCGCATCCGCAGGAGGGCCCACGTCAGTAAGCCTCCTACAACACAGGCCGCAACGATCTCGAAAAGATACAACGACATCTGCTCTGCCAAGGCCCCAGTGAGGATGGAGAAGGCTGTGGCCGTGGGCAACGACCGAGTGATCCACAAAAATGCAATGGCAGCCGGGACGAGAAAAACAAGTGGAGCCAACAGCGCAGCCACAAGACTGGCGCGACGCGCTGTCACCAATAATAAAAACACGATGGACAAGGTGCCCGCCACCCAAACGCGCAAGCTACCCCACGAGTCGTTTGTCAGGAAAACAGCGGCAAGATTTGGCAGGCCGAGAACGGCGATCCAAATCATGACGGCAAGCCAGCTTTTATCTTTGGCGTGACGAGTCGTCTGCGGCTCGTCCTGGAATGGCGTACTGAAAGGCATCAATGAAGAAATAGTCTAGTGCTTATGACTGCGCTCGTGCACATAGCGTGCTGCAGTCTCCGCTGCGACATAAACTTCGCGGAGCGGGACATTCGCCTGGCGGGCCAGGGTGCGGCAGTTCTCGAATTCAGGAGCGTATTTGTGTTGTCCGCCGGGCAGATGGGAGACTTTCACAATGGTTTTGCCCCAAGGGGTCTCCACTTCAATGCAGTCCCGAGGCAAAGTGGAGCGCTGGAGTTGCTGCTCGCGGACGCCGAGTGAACTGGTTTCTGTGAGGATGAGGTCACGCATCGCGTCTTTGGCATCCGGCTTTGCGAGCACACTCAGCGTCACACCCGGGCGGTTCTTTTTCATGTGTGTCGGCGTCAGCGTCACATCCAGCGCGCCCGCTGTGAAGAGCTGGTCCATGAGATGCTCATAGTGCTCCGGATTCTGGTCATCGATATTGGTCTCCAGCAGCGCGACCGTGTCCGTATCAAAGCTGGTAGCATCTCCCTCGCCAATGAACACGCGCAGCAAGTTGGGAATGGGAAGATCCCAAGTGCCTGCGCCGTAACCCACGGCATCGAGACGCATGGCGGGCAGATGACCGAAGTGATGCGAGAGATGTTTGACCAAAGCGGCACCTGTCGGCGTGACTAACTCCGCCTGGATCGGAGAACCGACAATGGGCACGCCTTTGAGAATGGCCACTGCTGCGGGAGCAGGCAGAGGAATCTGGCCATGAGCGCCAAAAATGAAACCGCGGCCCAGAGGCAGCGGGCTGCAGACCACGCGTTTGATACCGAGCTGGCGAATGGCAGCGATGGATCCGACAATATCAATGATGGCATCCTCGCCACTGACTTCATGGAGATGTACCTGCTCCACGGGCATGCCGTGAATGCGGGCTTCTTCCGCAGCGATGATGCGTACGACGGCCAAGGCATCCTGTTTCACGGCATCATCCAAAGTGCTGGTCGTGATGACGCGCTCGATCTCTGGCAGCGGACGGGAATGCGGCTGATCACTGACGCGCACGTTTACCTTGATGGCGCTGAAGCCATTCTTGTCCACACGCTCCGTCTCCAGACGCCAGCCCGTGATGGGCAGTTTCGCCAGCTCAGCCCGCAGCCAATCCGCATCGAGTCCGGCATCCAGCAAGGCGCCGAGAATCATGTCGCCACTGGCGCCAGCGATGCAGTCGAAGTAGAGCGTTTTCATGGAGATCAAGCAGCCTGCCGCGAAGCGTGAGGCATTCGCAACATGCGTAGCGCCAACATGGCCGCACCAAAGCCATTATCAATATTCACAACACCCATGCCACTGGCGCAACTGTTCAACATTGCCAGCAGGGCAGAAACGCCATTGAAGTTAGCGCCGTAGCCGACACTGGTGGGCACCGCGATGATGGGCTGCGGAATGAGTCCCGCGAGCACACCCGGCAGGGCTCCTTCCATGCCTGCAATGGTGATGACGGGATTGCAGTCACGCAGCAGAGGCAACTTCGCAAAGAGACGCGGCAACCCCGCGACCCCCACGTCGCGAATCCTGCAAACTGAAACTCCGCTGAACTCCAGCGTGTGGGCGGCTTCTTCGGCTACGGGCAAATCCGAGGTGCCGGCACACACCACCGCAACCTGTCCCCATGACTCACGGTGCTCCATTTCTCCGAGGCTAAACAGGCGAGAGACTGCATCGTACTTGGCCTGTGGGAAACGTGACGACAGCGCGTCCGCTTTATCCTGACAAACACGAGTAGCCAAAGCATAACCGCTCGCGGAAAAGAGCGTTTCGAGGGCATCGCCAATTTGCTGCGCTGTTTTGTGGCTGGCTAAAACCACTTCTGGCATCCCGAGGCGCACTTCACGATGGGTGTCGATGATGGCTTCCGGAAGCTCCGTAAAAGGAAGCGAACGCAGGCTCGCCAAGCCCTCTGCCGGATCGACCGTGCCTGCGGCAACACGCGTGAGCAACTGTAGTAAAGCGGACTCCGTCATGCGGACAAAGAACCAGCGTTTCCAGAACGGGCGGCCAATACCTCATTCATGCTGCCTTCCCGCAAGGCTGCGAGATCCAAGGTCACGTAAAGCCAGCCCAATGCTTTCAAGCCACCGATGATCTGGTCGCGGCAGCCCAGCACTTCTGTCATCCGGTCTGGTGGGACTTCAATACGAGCGACGTCTCCGTGGTGCCGCACGCGCAACGCGTCAAAACCAAGACTGCCAAGATAAGCCTCCGCTGACTCGATGCGCGCCAGCAGATCGGCGGTCACGGGCGTGCCGTAGGGAATGCGCGATGAGAGGCAGGCAGCAGCGGGTTTGTCCGCATTGGGCAGTCCCAACAGCCGGCCCGCAGCGCGGACGTCATCCTTGGAAAAGCCGAGTTCATGCAAAGGGCTGCGCACACCATGCTTCGTGGCAGCGGCCCGTCCGGGACGAACGTCCAGCGTGTCGTTCACGTTCATGCCATCGAGCACATGTGGAATGTTCCGTTGATCCGCGAAGGCACGGATGGCGGCATACACATGATCCTTGCAGTGAAAGCAACGATTAGGCGCATTGGCCAGATACGCTGGCTCACTCAGTTCTTTTGTCTCCAGAAAATGCAACTCTGCTCCCATCTCCTCGCTAAGCGTAATGGCGGCCTCACGCTCGGAGCGAGGAAGACTTGCAGAGATGGCCAGCACGCCCAACGCGTCCGCTCCAAGAATGTCCACTCCAACTTTGAGCACCACACTGCTGTCCACACCACCAGAATACGCGATCACAACCCGGCCGCAGTCTCGCATGAAAGCGCGCAGACGGTCGAGCTTGGCCTCCAGTGTTTCCGCAGGATCACTCATAATGATGCAGCGAGCACGTGGGGCATGAACTGCTTTTGAAACTGCGGCGCAATTTGTTGAATGATGCCGGAGATCATGCGGATGGTTTCGTCACTATCACGCGGGCGTTGGCCCAACTGCTCCGGCTCGAATCCCTGCGACACCACGGCCATGACTGAGGCATAGGCCCAGCGATGGTTCACGGAGCGGCTGAGGTTATCCCAAAGCGTCAGCCAGATGCGCTCGGTATGACTCGGCGTGGTGACGTCCGTCCCGATGAACCAATAGACATAATGCGCCCGCAGGCTGCGCCGGGTGCCGTCACGCAGAGTGACGGGCTTCTCAATGTAGAGGTCCTGAACTCTCAGAGTGTGCCCACCACCCATATCCACTGGCACAGTCTTGCTTTCCAAAATGGTCCACCCCTGCCCCACCAGACAGACTTCGGGTCGATGAATGCTCTTCCGTTCCGCGCCACTGAGGACAATGGAGCAATGAGCAGCATCCCGCGTCCAGGAGTCGCTGCCGGTGGAGTAATAGTTCATTTTCACGAACTCCGTGTCTTCCGGCAGGAGTTTCTTCTCCACCGGATCGGGATCCCCCAGCGTGCCGGTGAATCCATTGATCTGAAGGGGCAGCTTCATGACCACGCCGGAAGCCTCTCCGGTCTGGACTTCGGGAGAATAAACACAGGCCAAAGCGGTCAAGCCCATGGCCGCTACCAGAATCAATGCGCGGAAAAACATACTAGCGGCTTCCTCCCATCAAGTTCAGGGGTTTTTCACGCCGCACCCAGCGGTTCAGCGCATACTCGGTGACCAGGAGTCCGCCGAGAGAGACGATAAATACAAATACGCCTGTGAGGAGATGGAAGTTGGAAGTGTATTCTTCTCCATTCCCCAGAGCGAACTGCTCGCCAAAGGCCATGGTCGCAAAGGTCAGCACGAGGATGCGCACCATATTGGCGGTCACGGCCAGCGGCACGCTAAGAGCGAAGAGCAGAGATCGCCGCCAGAATGATCGCTGACGGAAGTAGCCAAACAGCGCACTCACCATCATGAGGGCGAAGAGCGAGCGCAAGCCGCTGCAGGGGCCATCCACATTCATGCTGAAGCGGGCGCCCTGCTCATGTCCTTCCACGGCGGCGGAGACGAGCCGGGTGCCGTCCTGCAACGTGGGCACTCCTACGGTGTTCAGGATCTTGCTGGCCATGGTGACCATCAGGAAGCGCAGCTTGAAAGCCACCGTCTCCTCCAGAAAAAGGTAGGGCCAGGCGAAGCTGAGAATGAGCCACGCGAAGGATACCGTCCAAAAATACCGCCACCCGCCGAGCCAAAGAACAGAAGCCGCGACCAACAGGTGAATGCCGCCAAAGCCCAGATAATAGAAATTTCCACGGTAGCCGACCCACATGACCGCGAGAGCCATAACCGCCACGCCGAGGCCAAGGTAGCTCGGCTTTAGCGAAAGCTTTTTCAGTTCCAGCCGCTTCCGCCAAACCAGGAAGGCCGCGATGGGAAAAGCGAGGGCGCCATGCTGCCAGGTGGGATCCTGCCAATGGGTCGTGAGCCAGTTCGCCAAGGTTCGCCGATGATCCGCATAGCCCGCTGCATAGGGCATGAAAACAATCAGCGCGGCCAACGCGGCGCCCACCAAACCGAAGCAAAGGCGCGGATCCTGCAGGCTGAAAGAGGCGGACTGCGGAGCCGGCTTAATAAGGCCCGGATGATCGGCGTTGGGGGCGGTGGTGGTATGGCTCGACATGATCTACCGATTCCTCATGGACTAATTTACGAATCCCGTTGCGAGACACGCGCAGGTGAGTGACCCATGGGGCCTGTCATGCGCCTCGCGATCTTTAAGGTTAACCAACTCGGGGATAATGTGATTTATCTGCCGGTGGTGCAGCATCTGCGCCGCGAGTTCCCGGCGTGGGATATCACCGTGCTGACCAGTCCGGTGGCGGAGCCGCTTTACACGGTGGCCTGCCCTGGCGTGCGTACCAAGACGTTCCAGACTGCGGAGTTCAACGGCTCCTGGCGCAAACCCTGGAAGCTCCCGGCATTTGTGCCCGCTGTGCGAAGCCTGCACCCGCATCTCTGCCTCCTGGGTGACGACCAGGGAAATGTCGCCCATCTCTTGGCGCGTCTCAGCGGAGCAGACATCACGGTGGGGCCGCTCATCGCGGAGCGGCATCTGGGAAGACTGTTGCATCACCGCATCTCTCTGGATGACGAACATTCCATCGCCCGCCAGAACTGGCTGATCGCCAGCGGCCTGCTGGAGCGGCTTGGCAAAGCCCCGCTGTCCCAGGATATTCCGCCGCCGAATCTGAGCGCTTTTGGCGCGGAATCCCATGGACGGATTGTAATTCATTCCGGAGCCAGTCTTGCCGAAAAGCGATGGCCGCTTGAGCGCTTCGGTTTGTTGGCAAACCGCCTTGCCGAAACGCATCCCGTGTCCTGGATTGAGCAAGGTTGGGCGGGCGAACAGGACGCTCTGAGTCCGGCGGTGAGGAGATTCAAGCCAGGCAGCCTGGATGACTTCATCCGCCACATGGCTGGAGCAAAGCTCTTCATCGGGAACAACTCCGGACCTATGAACATCGCTTCCTCGCTCGGCATTCCGGGCGTGATTGTAAACGGAAGCTCTCCGCCGAGATGGGATCCGGTGTGGCATCGCGAGAAGTTCACCGTTCTCCGCGACGACCCGGTCGGTAAGGGCGAAACGCCACGACCCGCTGCGGGCCTGAACTGGACGGTGGATGCTGTGCATGAGGTAGTGCAGCAAGCTCTGGCAAAGTAGCAGCACTTAGCTTGCGCCTGCGTGTTGTGCCTGGGCTGGAAATTTCCGCCACCACAAGGAGCGCGAGGCCAACTGAAATGGCGCGAACCCATGAGCAGACAATTCGCGGCCGAGGAGTGACATTTCTTCAGCACCGTGGGTCTCTGTGACGACGTAACGCGTGCGGGCCAGGGTCTTTTTCGCCCCCTGCAACGCAAAGCCGCCGTATCCTTCGATGTCGCACTTCAGCAGGAGGACTTCTCCCGTCTGATCGGCCAAAATGGAATCCAGCGCACGGACGGGCACTTCGCGGGTGCGATCCCCTGATCCCTCTGCAGCACTGGTCGTGCCTTCCAAGGGATCGGTATACCTGATGGTCATGGGTGCTGCATCCGAAGCGGCTGCGGCACAGCAAACAGGCGTCCAGTTCGCACCGGGATACATGCGGTCCAGCCGCGACTTGGTGTAGTCCAGTGACTCCTGCATCATCTCCACGCCGGTGACATGTGCTTTGGGGTTCTGCCGGAACCACCAGGCGATGCTCATGCCTAGATTAACGCCCATATCGACGATGGCCGGAGCTTCTGCCGTGCGAAGTTCTTTCTCGACCTCATCGCAGCGCAGCTCATTCATGCAGAAGTTTTCGATGAGGCTTCTGGCTTCCTCACGGCGGCGCAGCACGCCGAAACCGGGGATTTTCACCGGGATGATGATGCGCTGGAAAACCAGATCACAGATGGCCAGCCAGGCTCCACGCCAGCCGAAGTGTTTGAATCCCTTGATAACCGACAAAGGCAGGGAGACGACCAGTTCACGCAGATAGACGAGCATAAGACGTTAACAAGGCTAGGGGTGAAGTTCCGTATTGCGGATGCCTTCCGCGAACACATCAGGAAGCACTGAATGCAAATCCACGCCGGGCATTGCACTGCCGGAGCCGTGGCGCAGCGTGAGGGCGAGACGCGCACCGCGGTAATAGACTTTGCCCAAAAGACCGCGCACGCGGCCGCTCAGGGATTGAGAATGGTAGTGCCGTCCTTCAATGCGCATCTGGCCGAAGCCGCAGGCGCGGAGGCACTGCGCGAGGCTGGCTGGCGTGTGCCCTGATTCGTGCGTGAAGTCACCGTAGCGTGTGGCAGCCGAGAGTGGGCTCTGAGCGTTAAAGGTTTGGAGCCACACCCGGCCACCGGGACGGAGAAGTCGATGAGAGGACTGCAAAAAGGCAATGAACTCGTCCTTGGTCAGATGCTCGATCACATCCTTCGCGTGAATGAGATCAAAGGTGCCGGGCGCTGCCGACTTCATGAAGTCCAGCAGGTTGGCTTGGACCCAGGAGATCGTGGGTGATTGCGCGCGCGCAATGGTTAGGTCGGAAGGCGATCCGTCCACGCCGGTGAGCTGGGTGAAGCCCTTGCCGGCAAGCCAGGTCAGCCATTCGCCTTTGCCACAACCCAGATCCACGATAGCGAGACTCTTATCGGATGGCACGTTCGGATACGTGACCTCATACTGCGCATACTGGAGAGCAGGATTGTGGATCTTCTGGGAGCCGAATGACTCCGAGTAATTCCTATAAAGGACGTCGCGATAAATCGAACTCATAGCGCGAGACGTGATTTGATGAATTGCGCCCAGTCTTCGGCAATCGCTTCATGCGTAAAGTGGTCACGCACACGCTGCCCTTGGCGTTGACGCAGTGCGGCCATACGTTCGGGATTCTCTTTTGCCTGCTGTAGCAACGAGGTCAGTTGAGCGACATTACCCCATTGGAAAATCGCTTCGTTGTCGCCGAGCACTTCCGGGATCGCGCCGCTATCGGAGCCCATGGTCACCACGCCGCAAGCCATAGCCTCGATCAGGACATGGCCGAATTGTTCATCCCATGCTTCCCACGTGGAGCGCACGGGTTTGCTGCCGAGGACAAAGACATCAAGACATTGCAAAAAGCGTGGGATCTCAAAGTGCGGCCGGGGCGGAAGCACATGCAGCCAGGGCAGCGATTCCGCGCGTTTAGCCAAAGCCTCCTTCATGACGCCTGCGCCTAACAACGCAACGTGGACATCTTTGTGACCCATGTCTCGCAATGACTCACAGGCTTCGATCAACTCGGGAATGCCTTTTTCTTCTGTCAAGCGGCCACAGAAGCCAACGATGAATGCATCCTCCGGCAGATCGTGCTCGCGCCGAAGTGTCGCTCTTTCCGAAGAGCCAATAGCACCATGATTGATAAGGTCGACGCCGAGTTGGGGTGAAACAAATGTGGCATCAGAAGGCATGCCTCGTTTCTGCATGAGGGCTGCTGCTGCCTGATTCCCGCAAATGACAAAGTCGGTGCTCAGGCACATGAGGCGGTAGGCTTGCGCGAGGATCAGACCTTTCAGGTGCGGCCGCTCGACATTCTCCCAGGTGAATTCGCCGAAGATGGCGGAAGGCTGATACCAACTCTTGAGAAACCGGGCCTGCCAGCAATTGACGGCCCAAGGTTCATTCTCCACCAGCACAACGTCGAAACGCTCACCGGCCATGATGTCGCGGAGACCTTGATAGGAGAAGGTGGTATTCGAAGCTGCCGACTGTGGCAGACGATGCAGCTTGTAGGTGCGTGCGCCGGCATCGCTGTCATTGTCGAAGTCGGACGCCTTCTGCCCTAGGATCTCGGTTTTAGGTGGAAGCGACGTGACGCAGGTAAGATCAAAATGACGGGCGAGAGCCGCGGTCTTTTTGCGATTCTCCAAGGCCGCATAGGTATGACCTACGAGGAGGAGTTTTGGAAGAGCTCGCACGTAGCGTCTCGCAGTCATACGAGTTTCTCCCTCATCGCTTGAGTTGCTGAACTCTTCCGGGTTCCCCGCAGCCACTGCGCCCGCCACTTCAGTAGTTGAGCCTCAAGTGGCACTCCAGCGATCAGCACCACTGAGAGAACGACGGCGAAGAACAACAGGGCGAGTGTTTCAGGCGACCAGGCTTTCATTGCCGAGGGGATGAGCCTGGCAAGCACGTCGAGGCCCAGTTGATGCAGGATGTAGAGCGGGTAACTCAGCAGTCCCGCCACCTTGGCCACAGCCGACCACCTCGGCGCGGTCTTCCATCTGCCTGCTCCCGCAATCAAGCCCAACCAACATGGCAACGCAGCGTACGCCACGACCAGCAGCATCCACTGGCGCGCCCCGTGATGCAGCAGCCAGGCTTGGGCTACATAACATCCCAGCAAAGCAACCAGCGAAAGAGGCGCCAGGGCTGGCAGACGGAAGCTTTGTACTTTATCCCAAGCATGCGCGAGGAGAGCGCCGCCTACCCAGAGGAGGAATTGCGCAGGAATGAGCCAGAGCGGGATCCATGTGGAATCCGCCGCACCGCCCACCACCTTACGCCAGATGATCACATTCAACGCCGCGAGTGCCAGCGCCCCAATGACGCCAAATACGAAAGCGCGGCCAACCGACCAGCCACAGAGTATGAGGAGCATTGGCCATGCTGCATAATAAATCGCCTCATAGGTCAGGCTCCACGCCGGCGCCGTTTCGTGGAACACACCGGTGATCCCCTGCATCATCAGCGCATGACTCAGCCACCCCGTTGCAGCACCTTCCCGATCTGCCGCCGCCATAGGGCCAAACACACTCCAGGCGAAGAAAGTCAGCAGCAATGCCACGGCATACAAAGGATAGATGCGGCTCACGCGGGCGAAGGCATACGGCTTGATGAACTCCCCTCCTCTGCGCCGCATGCCGGCGATGGATTGGTGCACACAGAATCCCGATAAGACGAAGAAGCCTTCCACCCAAAAGCCACCATGACCCAAAGTCATCTTCAACCAAGTCGCGGAGGTTCCGCCGGTCGCTTCCCAAGCTGCTCCCAGAGAATGCGCGGCCAGCACCATAATGGCGAGTAGGCCCCGCATGAGATCAATCACGATCCCAGTTGGACTTTCAGCGCGCACTTCAGCACTCATGATGCGGCGATGCAGGGTTGCAGGGACACGGGTCTGGTTTCAGTCACAGCACTCAATTCACGCGTCAGTCGTCGCGCATATTCAGCGCCATCCACGGCATGCTTGAGGTATGGCTCGGGCGAAGGAGTCCAGGCACCGGTGACAAACTCGTTAAGAACCTCAGCAATCCGCACGGGATCGAAATCAACATACCGGCCATTCACCCCATCTTCCAGAATCATCTCTGATCCGTGATGACGGGTAAGAAACAAGGGCAAGCCGCAAGCCGCAGCCTCTACCTCTACCAGCGCGAATGCCTCGGAGTAGGATGGGAAGAGCAGCGCATCCCCTGCGGCGAGATAGCGTTCCACGTCTTTGACCATGCCCGTAAAGGTGATCCACTCACGCCAGTCCGGAGCTGTCTCTAAAAGTGTTTCCTGAAGTTCAGCCACACGATTGGGCTTTCCGCCGATCACCATGAAACGAGTTTGCGGCTGCGTCAGGCGAACTTGCTTCAGCGCTTCAATGGCCAAGTGAAACCCCTTGCGGCGATAGTGCCCCGCGCTGACGAAGACGAACACTTTGTTGTCAGGAGAAAAGCCCAGTTCCGCCCGAGTGCTGTCCCGATACTGACTGCGCACTTTCGGAGTGAAGCGGGCAGCATCATAACAATTCGGCAGCACCCGAATGTTCAGTTCTGGATTCTGCGCACGCACATCGGCTGCGACCGAGTCCGAGACGACAAGGATGGATTTGGCGGTGGTTCGTTTCACACACCGATTGGCCCACCACATTCCGACAAGATTGAGAGAAAACTCCACCTGATCCCGCAGGGTTTTGCAGCCGAGGCTCTTTTGACGGCGATCCCAATCCCACGGCGAAAAATGCACATGGGCCACATCGCACTCAGCGGTGTACCAAGCAACGGCGTAGACCAGATCCGGCTGTTGCTTTCTCTTCCACTGATATTCCCAACGACGGCGCATCCACACCCAAAAGGAAAATGCATAAACCGCCACCAGCGGCCAGGCGCCGATCCTGGGAAGCTTCACCACCCGGTCGATGGGCAACCCTTCTTCGCAATCCCAACACCATGCTTCAATTTCAAAACCGGCAGCCCGTAGCTCCGGCAAAGATAGAAGCACTCCCTTCATGGAAGGACTCCGCCCGCTTAAAGTCGGGTCAATGAGGAGGAGCTTCGGTTTCATTACGGCCTATTATGAGGCGGCGGCGACGCAGCTCACCTGCCTCTCTTTGTCAGGCTTTCTGAAAAAGCATGAGAATCCCAAACGGAAGACGGGAGGCTCGCGTGGTGCGATCGAGTGCCGTTTCCCGATCCACCCAGGAGAGAGGCATGAAGACCCCATGCATGGGGAAGTTCCAGGCGCGCATGAAGCGATCGGTCGTCTCCCGAATCAGGAAGTAGTCCGTGTGCAGCGCGGTCATCCCGCAAGGCTCGAAGAGATCCTTGAGGTCCCGATCCGTGTACCCCTCTCGCACATGGCCTTCGTTGGGAAAAGGCTCCGGCGGATGCGGCACGGTTATGAGCGCATGGCCACCGGGCTTAAGGATGCGCGTCAATTCTCTGGCCACCTTCTCATGGTCCTCGATATGCTCGATGACCTGGGTGCTCATGACCATGTCCACCGAAGCGTCCGGCAGAGGTATTTCCAGAAGAGATTCCTGAAAGAGCTGCACGCCAGGCATGCGCCCGAGGTTCCCCTGCAGGCTCGCAAAATTCCCCTGGTCAGGTTCAAGGGCGATCACCTTTTGGCAATAACCTGCCACCAGCGCCCTGCGAGCGAACTCACCGGAGCCAGCACCGCCATCAAACAGAATTCCCGTCTTCCCGATGCGCTTGAACGCTTCCTCCAATCTGGGCCACTCCACTCGATAGCGAAGCGTATTTGGCGTGAGCAGATGCTCGCGCATCAGATCCATAACCGAAGACTTGAGTGCTTTCATATTTCCAACAAACTTGTGAACTTAACTTCCAATTAGGCCGCAGCGGGCTTTTGCACCACGATGAAGATGCGCATGGCAAACACGCCTGGGAAGACCCGGCCCAGCCACGCGAAAGGGAGCGACACCCCATTGAACAGCGGGTGCCATGCCTCCTTACGCCACACCACCGGAAGCGACCGCAATGAAAAGGCTTCGCCTCGTTCCTCTGCCACCTTTCCTCCGGCATGCTCAGCGAGACGTCTTAGCATCGCTGGACTGAAAAAACGGATATGCGGATCACGCCATGGCTCACGGCGGGCTGTGATCGGGCTACCGCCCGGATTCCAGAATCCGGTCAGCAAAAACTCCAGCCGCTGAAGGTAGTTGCTTGTGCAAGGTACACTCAGCAAGAGATGGCCCCCTGGCTTCAGACAGCGCAGGATTTCCTTCAGAGCAGCCTGTGGCTCCATCAGATGCTCCATGACCTCAAAGCAGATCGCCGTATCCATGCTGTTGTCAGCCAGGGTCGTCTGACCGGAACTCGACAACTTGCCGACAGGCACCTCGCTCTTCTGCGCTTCAGCCAGGGCGGCTTCAGAGATATCGAAGCCCTGGTAGCGAAGGCCCTTGCCTATCAGGTACCGGCCATACCGTTGCGCATTGCCGCAGCCATAGTCGAGACAACTTGATCCCGGTAGCAGATACTTCTCGAAGAGATAATTCTCGTCCGGCGTAATCCGGCCGGAGCTCGGCGTCCAGGCATGGGCGCTGTCATTCTGCCAATAGGCTTCGTAGTAGGCTTGGGCTTCGCTCATGGGATGCTTGGTTTTGAGTGACGGGGTGGACTGAAACGAAAAATTAGTTGGCTGTAGCTTCAGGTCAGGTTAAGACGACGCCGACCCGGAGCGGCTGAAGCGATAGGTGGGCTCGCCTGTCGCCGCCTGGTTCAACCACGATCGGACAGGTTCGACTTCAGCTTCAGACGTGCTTGGATCGTCCGGTTCGCTTCTCACCGTGACCACGAACAAGCCGCAGAAGAGCCACATGAACATGTTCACCGGGAACACGACCAGCACACTCCCGGCCAGCATCGACATGGCCAATAAGGAGAGCGGGAGCGCCATCAATCCTGCCGCGAGTTTCCGCTGCTGGGGGCCTTGAATGGCGAAGACGCTTCGGTGAGCCACCCGCAGCATCCAGATCGTGACAAGTATAATGAGCAGGATGGGCACTACGCCGTATTTCACCAGTGACGAAGTCAGCATGTCATGCGAATACAGTGTCGAGTCCTCGGCTGCCTCCGCACCATGACCGAAGAAAGTGTAGATTTTCGGGTTCTTCACCAGATTCGAGAAGCCCATGAGACGATCGCTGTAAGTTCCGACACGTGTCATTTGGTCGGCGAACTGGCCGTCACCCACCACTTCTGTCACCCGGTTCTGCACCACATCCAGATTGAGCAGGAGCTTGTCCGCCATGAAAATCAGCGTGAGGAAGACAAAGATGGTGCTGACATACAAAGCCTTGGTCCAGCTTGGAGAGGAAAGGCACAGATAACCAAAGATGCCCAGCCCCAGCACGATGAAGCCAGCACGTCCTGTGGATGCGACCAACGACCCGGTATAAGCCGCCGTGAAGATGATACATAGGCTCAGGTGCAAGGGCCGTCTTTCTCCTGCCCGGCGGGGGACGAAGGTCAGCACCAGAGCCAGCACACACAGGACCGCGGAAATGGCGGCGAGCGCGGTGGGCGAGTTCAGCGTCGAGAACGCCCGCACTTCATTAAAGACCAACTGTTTGATCTCGATGGTCAGGCCGCTGCGCAGATAGGCGATCTCGAAATCCTGAAAGCCAAAGGCCCGCTGATAGATGCCGTACAACGCGACCGGAAAGAAAATCCATAGAAGCTTCTTCCCGAGTTGAATCACTTCCGCCTTGGTAGTGAAGAGCACAGGCGTGAGGAAGATGAGTAGCGCGTAAAGGCCTTCATTGACCACGGCTGGCACAATGGATCCCAACGAACCTCCTGAGGTGATGGCAGCCAGAACCGCAGTCGCGCCCATGAGGCCCAGTGACACGACCAACATCAGCCAGTTCGCTTTCCGCAGTTCATATCGACCGAGGAAAGACCCAAGTAGCACAGAGGTCAGCATGCCTGCCAGCATTACCGGCGGAATGCCCAGGACGTAATACAGGTCATTGAACGAGATGCGTCCGGAGACCACCATGAACCTCTTGAGCAGGTCGGTGTAGCCGCACAAAACCAGCCAGAAGACAAAGGATCCACGCGGGAAGATGGCGCCCAAAGCGAAGGCCACGACCAGCATGTATTTGCATAAAGCCGCCAACTGGTTGCCGCTTCCCAGCAGAACCGAGGCGGTCATCATCAGCCCCAGCAACACCAAGCAAGCGACTGCGATGGGTTTTAGAGGATTGCTTTGTGTCATAAGCTCAGCGACGGATCTAAAAAATTTACGGCTTGCCGGACACCGCGATTTCCTGCGTGGAACGAAGACGCATGACGCGGCTGAAAGCCGTTGGCAGTTGCCGGATGCTAAGCAGGATCAAACCCGAAACATCGCGACTGGAAGGCAACAGAAAGGAACTCAGCAGCCAGGCGGTGGTATAAGCGATAAGCGTCGCCCAGGCCGCGCCCAGACCACCGTAACTGGGAATCCAGAACCAGTTCAGCACCACGTTGATGATGAGTGCCCCCAGGACAGAGGGTAGATTCACCCACAGGCGCCCTTCAGAAGTGAGATATTGTGTGCGGGCCACCCCGATGGCATAAGGGATGAATGACCAGGCATGGATGACAAGGATGGGAGCGCTGGCAGCGAACTGATCACCGAAAAGCACCATCACCACAAGAGGCGCGGCAAGCGCCAACAGTGCCGCACTGGGAACCGCGATGAGGAGACTCAATCCAAAATAATCCGCGAAACGCTGCCGATATTTGTCAGGATCAGAACTCCGCAACGACACCAGGGTAGGCAGGCAGACGCTGGAAAGGATGACAGGGAGGAAATACATCACTTCAGACACCCGCACCGCTGCGCCGTAGACGCCGGCCTCTTCCTTTCCTCGCAGCATCTCCACCATGATGGTGTCGATCCGGAACAGCAGCAGCAGGGCCAGTTGCGAGGCCAGCTCGAACCATGATTCCCGCAGTAGCTTGGTGGCACGACCGCCCGACCAGCGCCAGCCGCGCACTTGTCCGCCCGCTTTGAGATAGAGATAAACGCAGACCAGAATCGCCGCCCAGCATTCCAGCACATAAGTGCAGGCGAAATACCACACAGGCAGCTTGGCCCATACTCCTACGCCGATGGCGGCGGCACTGACCAGGAATCCGCACATCTGCGCCCAGGCGACAGCTTCCACCTTACCAGCGGACTCCAGCCAGAGCACCAGTTCAGTAGCAGAATGCGTTACCAGGAGAGAGCCGTAAATCACGAGCAACCAAGTGTGCTCCGGCCGCATGACCCACACATAGATCAGGAGCGCCCCATACAGCACAATGCCAATGGTCAGGCGCGAGAAGAAGGTCGATCCCAAGATCTCTCCTGGGTCGGTTTGGTTCCGCACCAGTTCCCGCACCGTGATGCGGCCCAAGCCCAGTTCAGCAGCACAAAGAAGCACCGCCGTGATGGACATCGCCACCATGATCTGCCCGAATCCCCCGCCCCCCAGATACCGGGCCAGGAAACTGGTGAGCACCAGATTCACGGCCAGCCGCGCCATCCGGAGAAACACGGAGATCGAGAAGCCGCGGAGCTGAGGGAATCTACCTCTCAGGTTCATGCTTGATGAATGACTGAATGAGTCCGGCGATGTGGTGCCGGATCGGGCTCTTTATAGCCCTAACATTTAACTGCGCTCACGCTGCACCATGATCTCTTCGATCAGGTCACAAAGGATGTGACCCGCCAGGAGATGGCACTCCTGCGCGCGCGCCGTGACGGAAGTCGGGGCACGAAAGGTCAGATCAGCGATTCCCGCACAAGCACCACCACTTTCAGATGTGAAGGCGACCGTCAGACATTGTCCGGCCTTGGCCGCCTTTAGGCCTTCGACGACATTCGGACTGTTACCCGAAGTGGAAAGACCAATGGCGACATCGCCCGGCCGCGCCAGTGCTTCGATCTGGCGGGCATAGATGGTCTCAAACCCAAAGTCATTGGCGCACGCCGTCATCACACTCGTGTCAGTATGCAGTGCGACCGAAGGCAAGGCCCGGCGGTTCTGACGGTAACGGACTACGAATTCCGCCGCCAGATGTTGGGCATCTGCCGCGCTGCCACCGTTTCCAAAGAAGAACACCTTCCCGCCTGCATCCAGCGACGCCAGCACCTTGGTCGCCAGTTCCTCTATCAAAGGAACAGACGCCCGCAACTTCTCGACTGTGGCGAGATGCTCGTCCAGATGGGCGGAGATGATGGGACGGAATGACATGAATGAGGCCGGTGGGACTGTTTACGCGTTGTCCGAGTTACAGGCTTCCAAAAGTTCGTCAGGCGTGAGGCGGGCCGTGCCCAGCTTGCCCACGACAATGCCACTGGCATGATTTGCAATGTCAGCGGCTTTTTCCAATGACATGCCTGCCGCCATCGACAACGTCAGCAGTGCGATCGCGGTGTCTCCCGCACCGGACACGTCATAGACTTCCCGGGCTTTGGTGGGGATATGATGCGGTTCGTTGCCACGTTGGAAGATGATCATGCCCTGTTCGCCCAGGGTAATGAGCACAGCCGGGGTATCCCAGCGCTCCAGAAGAGTCCTGCCGACCAGTAAGAGTTCATCGTTCTCCAATGGCGCTACCGTAAGATGGCTGTCGGTGACTCCTGCAGCGGCAAATGCTTCCAGGCGATTGGGTTTCACCAGATCCACACCCTGCCAGGGCAGCGGATTGCGCGGAGAGGGATCCACGGTCACAATCAGATTGGCTGACTTGGCAACGCTGCTCACCACCTTCATGAGGCCTTCCGTCACAAAGCCTTTGCCGTAGTCTTCGATCACGATCGCATCCAACTCGGGCGCCAGACTGCTCAGTCGTTTCTCGACATCCGCCAATTCGTCATCCGTCAGCTTGAGCAGCACCTCGCGGTCCACCCGCACGATCTGCTGCTGCCGGGCTGCGACCCTGGCTTTGGAAATGGTAGGCACGTCAGAGTTTTCCAACAAGGGCGCGCAGTTTACACCTTCGTCTCGCAGGAGCCTGCGTAGATGATCTGCCTGGGCGTCGGCTCCGACTCTTCCCATCAGCGACACGTGCTTGGTAAACGGAGCGGCATTGCGGGAAACGTTCGCTGCTCCACCGGGGTAAAACACCTCCTTGCTCACCTCCACCACGGGCACCGGCGCTTCGGGCGAAATACGCCGCACGCTGCCCCAGATGAAATGATCCAGCATCACATCGCCAAGCACCAGAATGCGGCACTTTGCGAAAGTCTCGAGGTCGGCGCGAGTCACGCAGAAACAAATAACTTAACCAGGCCAGGGCAGCCTAGGCAGTAGCCCCCACCAGGGAACGCCGGGCACGCACTGCGGCCGCCAATTCCTCAAAAATTCCTTCCGTGGTTTCCCAGGAAACGCATGCATCCGTGATGCTTTGCCCATAGGTCAGCGCCTGACCGGGCTTCACATCCTGTTTGCCAGCTTGCAGATGGCTTTCCACCATGATGCCGACCACGCCGCGTGTTCCCCCGGCAATTTGCTCGGCCAGATTACGCGCCACCTGCGGCTGTTTGTTGAAGTCCTTCAGGCTGTTTCCATGGCTACAATCCACCATCAGGTAGGGAGGCAGGCCACGAGCTTCGAGTTGTTCCACCGCATTGGCGACAGAAGCCGCATCGAAATTCGGCGAGGCTTTCCCACCGCGCAGGATCACGTGGCAGGCGTCATTACCCCGGGTTTGCACAATGGCCGCAGTACCATGTTTGGTCACTGACAGGAACACGTGCGCGCCTTTGGCAGCAGCGATGGCATCCAGCGCGATCTGGATATTCCCATCCGTACCGTTCTTGAAACCGACCGGCATGGAGAGTCCCGAAGCGAGTTGGCGATGCACCTGACTCTCCGTCGTGCGGGCGCCGATGGCTCCCCAGGTCACGATGTCCGCGATGTATTGCGGGGTGATCACGTCCAGAAATTCCGTTCCCGCCGGCACTCCCATTTCCGTGATACGCGTCAGCAGCGTGCGCGCTTCTTTCAGGCCGGCATTGATGTCGAAACTTTCGTCCAGATGCGGATCATTGATGTAGCCCTTCCAGCCCACCGTGGTGCGCGGCTTTTCGAAATACACGCGCATCACCAGTTCCAGATCCGCGCCGTATTTGCCGCGGGCTGCTTTCAGCCGGGTAGCGTACTCCAGGGCAGATTCACGATCATGGATGGAACAAGGCCCTGCCACTACCAACAAGCGATCGCTCTCACCACGCAGAATGGACTCTGAGGCCAGCCGGGCGCCTGTGACAAAATCCTCATGCTCAGAAGCGAGCGGGATTTCTTCCATTAGTACAGTAGGTGACACTAGATCACGAATGTGCTGAATGCGCAGATCGTCTGTTCGGTGCTTATGACTCATGAGGGTGCTCGCCGCAGCGGCGAGAGTCAGCAAAATCGGCACACCAGCCATGGGCGCAAGCGCGAACTGAATTTTCTATCCCGGTTCCGCATCGTGTCTTGGCAAGCTGCCGCCATCGGTCAGATGGCTGGCGGCCAAAACCGGAACATGCGAGTCGTTGGGGTTAAGGAGGAAATACCGGATCCGCGCCGCAGTTCATCTCGCCGTGACAAGCCCGCAAAGAGGGATTGCCGAGGCCAGGGGGCCAGCAGAATGGATATGATAATATCGTCCTTTTATGGAAATTTAGCAACAGTTTGGAATTTTAAAAGTTAAATAAACAGAAATATTCACTTATCCGTAGGAATAGACAGGTGCCCTATAGGCGTTCTGCTGATGAAAGCGGGGGCTAGCTCCGGGAGATCACATCCCGGGCAGCGCGGTCACTCAGGACTTTGCCTGAAGCTACCTCCACCAGGCTCTGGCGGCCTAAAAACTCCAGGAGCACCCGAACGCGGTCCGCCCCGTTCGCCAAACTCTCCACAATGCCTTTGAGCCCGCGCATGGGGCCTTCCGACACTTCGACGGAGTCCCCCACACTCAAGCCCATCTGCACTTCCCGGACATCCAGGCCTTGCATTTCCCCACGCAGAAGCTCGATCGTCTCATCGGAGATCGGCGCAGGATTGCCGCCGAATTCTACCACCCGGATGACATCGTGCGCATGCCGGACAGCCCGGACCGAGTCAGCGTAAGCAAAGCGGGCGAAAAGATAACTGGGAAACAAAGCCTCCACGAACCAGACTTTTCCCCGGGGCGTGCTCCGCTGAAAACGAAGCCGCGGGCAGTACGCCTCCACGCCCTCATACTGACGCAGCTTCGCCGCTACCAAGTGCTCGCACTTCGGCTTGGTGTGGACACAGTACCAGTGCTTCTCTTCTTCCGGGGGCATGAGGTTCGTACTCCCTGCGGAGTCGCGAGCCAACCTCGCTTAAGATGCGGCGCATGCAAGAACACCGTGCAGGTCGAGCAGGAGAGGGAGGCTCTACCGCCCCCCGCCGATCCGAGGCGGCTTGCCAGAGGGTTGTTTGGCAGCGGGATTCTCTGAATCAGATTCAGGCTTGGTCTGCGGCTCCTTCGATAGACCGAAAGGCAGGCGAAACTTGTTATCGCCCTTCTTCTTGGTATCGTCGGTTTCTTCTCTGCCGGTTGGGCGTTTCCCCTCAGGCTGTGCGGCCGGCGGAGCGTCCGGCTCTTCACCCTGCTGGCGGAAGGGCGTTCTTTCTTTGGAAGCGCTGAAATAGCGAGGCCGCCAGAGCGGATTGCCCACGCTTCCCTCTCCGATGTATTCCAGGATCTCACTCACCGGAAAAAGCACCAGTCCGGGCAGCCCTCGGACTTTGGCTTTGGCCTCGAATTGAATGCGATTCTCCAGGAAATCCACCGAGCCTTTGGCTTGCAACCGGAATACCCCCGTCAGAGCCTCGACGTCATCTGTGGTGAGAAAACCATCCGCGACTTTGAAGGTGCAGTCCGCTTCCTTGGCTTCGTTGTATCCCTTGAGCGGCCGGGGCAGCACTGAACCAAGCAGAGGGGTGAGCGGACCAAGAATGGGAACGGCGTAGAGGTTGCCGTTTAGAATGGCGAGAGCGCCTCCTCCATTCAGCGTCTTCCAGTCGCCCAGTCTGCCTGCAAATTTCATGTGCCCTGTCACATCGCCATCCGTGTGATTCTTCGGGGAATAAACCTGAGCGAACTTCTGGAACGCCACGGCGTTGACTCTCGCTTCACCCTCATAAGCCGGAGGTTCCTGCCGGTTATCCACTTTCCCACTCACAGTCATGCCACCCTCAAAAAGCCGGGACTTCAGATTGTAGCTCATCAGACCTTCTTTGGAGACGATGTCTGCCCGCAAGGCTTGAAAGGGCACGTCTTTGCCAAAGATGTTGTAGGAGAAGCCATCGGCGAGAAACACCGCGTCAAAATCCCTTTGTTCCGGGGCCAGCGATGTCTTGCCACGGCAATGAATCCCCTGCCCTTCATTGATGCCCACGACATTAAAATCCAGCGCGCGGCCCATAAAGTGGAGGTCCCCATAGGGTTCATAAATCGTGTAGTCCTTCCCTAACAGGATGTAGTGGGCAGACCCAAGACTGCGGAACTGCACTTTCAGATCGGTGGCGGGCTGACCCAGGAAAATGATGCCGGTCATGTGCACGCGGGGATGCCGGTCAAACCGGTACCTGGCGACGACCTCCGCGATCTTCGGCGCAAAGCAGTTCACCAGGGCCACTGGATCCACGTCGGACTCCACCTGCGTGAGTTTGATGGTTTTGGCAGGGTTGTCACATATCACCTCTTGGACCGTCGCCACGCCATCGGCCCGCTCCAGCCGGGCATTCCGGAAAATCTGTTTGCCCCGGGAGAACTCGACATCAGCCGTCACATGGGAGATTTCCATGCCGCGGTACTTGAAGTTGTGGACGTTCGCCTTGCCGCGTGTGACGCATTCCCTCAGATCCCCGCTCGGACCCGATCCCTCCAATTCGCCGTAGATGCCCGATCCTTCCCTGATCTCAAAGCGGCGGATGATGTCGCGTGTGATCGGGTGTTGGACAAATGGCTCAAACACATTGGGATCCATCTGCACGAGAGCCCGGTAACGAATGCCGGTGTCCGTCCGGTACATCGCCTGTAGTCCTAGCGTCCCTGACTTGTGCCGTAAGATCCCATCCCGCACATACCAGCCCATAGGACTTAACCCGAAGTTCATTTCTGCGCTCTCGAGAACCTTGCCACGAGTGGTAAACCGGCCGGTGCGGAGAGATCCTACACACTGCACGGGCAGCAATGCGCCCGCCGGCACCGCTTTGCCCAACAGAATCTTCCCCTGGGCTTCCAGTTCGATGGGATCGTAAAACACCAGTTCGCGCAGTCCCTCATTTTGATAAACTGCTTCGGCAAGTTTCGGCAGGTCCGCGCTGGACCGGATCTGAAAGTCCACTTGTTCGCCTCCCAGCCGCCAGGTGGCGTTTGCCTCCATCTCGCCCAGGTGATCTTTCACATACAACCGTTCCAGATCCACCGTCTCCCCTGCGTAGCTGGCCATGACTTCCACTTCCTCGCAGACATAAGTTCCATGCGTGAGCCCATTGGCTCTCAAGTGCATGTTCACGTTCAGACCATCGAGATTCGCCAGGTTCCCGGACACCTCGAGATCCAGACGGGGTGCCGTCGCGGACTCAAAATGCTTCAATATCCTGGCCGCTTCGATGATGAGATTCCTCTTCGCGTGAATCGCGGCAAGCCGCTTGCGCCGCAGGTCACGCTCTGCCTCAGGGTCACGCGGACCCGGCGGCGTAGGAGGGCGCAGCAGCGAACCGGTGACACTCACATGCAGGCCAAACATCGTGCCTTCCGCACGCCGCAACTCGATCCGGTCTCCCACCAGATAGATGCGGGCATTGATGTCAGACAGGGCGAGCGATTCTGATTTCGGATCCTGGGGATCGATGGGCAGCAGGACATCCGCGTCACGCAGGTCGAGCCCCTCCAGGAAGAGCTCCTTCCGCAGCATCTTGCTGTAATCCAGGTCCAGATTCAGCCGGTCGATCTCTCCCAGCAAATCCTGGTGTTGCGGGTCATGGTAAACCTTGATGCCGGAAGCCACAGGTCCTTCCAAAGGACTGAGGGCCAGACTCTCCAGGGTGAGGTAGATGCCGCGCTGCGCACACTGTTCCTCCACCAGATCCCGCCACTGCCGGGAAAACCGCTCCGTAAAGCCATAGGCGACGGCGCCGGTCAGGCAGACCAGCACGAGGAATGAGAGAAACCGGCGCACCCGACGCATTCGCTTATCATTCCCCATTCGGATGGGAACTGCAATTCTGAGAATCTGGCGACGTGACTCTTGCTGACCACAAGCTTTGCGTTACTTGTGCGGATGCT
Organism: Phragmitibacter sp.; assembly: GCA_965284365.1. Lineage (GTDB taxonomy): Bacteria > Verrucomicrobiota > Verrucomicrobiia > Verrucomicrobiales > Verrucomicrobiaceae > Phragmitibacter. The sequence continues at coordinate 2,476,625 of OZ260079.1, read as the reverse complement.
TTCCATCACGGTGCTCGGCAGCGGCAGTTCAGGGAACTGCGCGGTCGTGCGGAGTGAAAACGCCTGCCTGCTCCTGGATGCGGGCCTGAGCGCCCGGCGCATCGTGCAACGCCTCGGCATGGTGGGCCTGACGCTGGAGGATATCGATGGCATCCTGCTCACGCACGAGCATGGCGACCACACTCAAGGGCTTGAGGTTCTGTGCCGCCAGCATCACCTGCCCATTTTCGCCACGGCCCTGACCCAGGAATCCGTGCGGGGTTCCTTCCGGAAAGCCTGTCCGCCCTGGAAACTCATGCAGACCGGCTCGGCCTTCGAGTTCCGGGATCTGCGCATCGAATGCTTTCCGGTGCCGCACGATGCCGTGGATCCCGTGGGGTTCATCATCGCCGATCACGAAGCGCGTCTGGGCGTGCTCAGTGATGTGGGGTTCATCACCAATCTCATTCGCGATCGGCTCCAGGGATCCCACAGCCTTTTCATCGAGGCCAATTACGACGTGCCGCTGTTGGAAGCCGATACGAAACGGCCCTGGTCCACCAAACAGCGCATCAGCGGCAGGCATGGACACCTTTCCAATGATCAGGCGGCGGAGTTGATCCAATGCCTCGCGCATGACGGTCTTCATCACATCGTGCTTGGTCATTTGAGCGATGACTGCAACGACCCGGACGTGGCTTGCCGGAAGATCATGGAAGCTTTGGGGCAATCTTTGGCCGCGACTGCCCGCGTCATGTGCGCGCATCGGCATGAGCCCACTCCATGGCTGGAAGTGGCACGCCGTTCTCCCACTCCCTTGGCCGCTTTGTCGGCAGCCGTCGCGGCCTTCCCTGAATTTCAGCCTTCCCTTTTCGGGGACCATTGAATATACCAGCCCCATGCGCTGGCTTATCCGCCTTGGTATTTTAGCAGTCCTGGCCCTGCTCATCTGGTTCGTCTGGCCTTTCCTGAAATCAGGCAAAGCCCAGGCCGAGACCTGCCACCGTGACCTGTTTCGCGCCGCAGAGCGTCGGCAGTGGGACAAAGCGGCGGTCTTTCTCGCCTCGACTTATGAGGATCAATGGGGCAACCGTGCGCCGGAGGCCATCAACGTCGCCCGGGAACTGCTCATGGGCTTTATCGTGCTCGATATCGACTGGACGACCATCGAACTGTCTGAAAACGACGGCACCGTCAAAGTGCGAGGCCATGCCAAGATCACTGGTTCTGGCGCCGGCTTCAGTCAGGCGGTCATGGACGAGACTAACAAGGTCAAAGAACCATGGGTCTTCACCTGGCGGAAAGAAAACTGGAAGCCCAGCAGTTGGAAACTGATCAACGTAAAGAATCCAGCCTTGGAAGGACAGATCCCGAGTCTTTAAGACCGGAACCGATGGATTGCGGCCCTTGAGGAGCAGGGACATTCCTGTCCCTGTTCTTTATCGAGCGCGTAGCCACGTGAGCTTTGTAGGTGGACAGGTATGTCCACCCTCATTTATTTAGGCCCAACACACCCCATGGTCTGGCTGGCCCAGTTTAACCGCGAATGCGAGAAAGGCCCCGGACGCGCTCCCCGCATGAGCGACTTCGATGGCTGCGGCTAGATTGAACAGGACGGGGATAACATCGTCCTGCTTTCTAAAGCGCAAGGCCCAGACAGGGATGAGCAGGGCCATGACAATAACCACGCCCACGCCCACGACCCCACAGCCCTCCGTCCCATCCTCTTCGACCTCGCCAAGAACCGCAACGGCCCCACCCTCTCCCGCCTCCACCTCTTCGACTGCGAAACCGCCTCCTTCCGGCCGCATCCGGTGAGTGAGGGGGAGGAGTGAGGAAACCTGGCCGCAGCAAATCGCGGCGTGCGCCAAGTGCCGCTCAAAGTTCGCGTGCACAGTTGATTGAGGACTCACCCCTCCTCCTATGAGGCATGAGTCCATCGGAATTCATTGCCCGTCACCACCTCGAACCGCGCCCGTTCCATTTGCGCTTGTGCGGCTGGATGCCAGATCACTTAAAAAAGCAGATCGCCAAGACCGATGTAGTCGAAGCCTACGGCAATTTGGGCAACACAATCATGATCTTCTGCAACAGGACGCGGAAAAAGGTATTGGTGAACCATTCGGAGTTAGCGTCAGCCTGGTCAGAATGGATCAATAATCATGACGAATTGCCACCCGGACATTCTGCTTAGCGGAGTGGGCAAAGTTGCGCAGCCCCCCAATGCCGCTTTCCGTCCCATCCTTTTCGACCTGGCCAAAAACCGCAACGGCCCCACCCACTGCCGCCTCCACCTCTTCGATTGCGAAACCACCTCCTTCCGCTCGCATCCGTAAGCGAGGGGGGAGGAGTGAGGGGCTGCCTGGAAAAACTTGCGGACAGCCGGGAATTCTCGAAGGATAAGGGTTACCTCAATCAGTCCAAAGCGCTCGGCTACACGGATTATTATAAGGTCATCGCTGCCTGTTGGCCGTCGCCCGACACATCGCTCTGAATTTCTCGCGTATTTAGCTATGAATAAGCCCGGTGACATCAACAAAAACGGTCAGCAGCTTCTCCGCATCACCGGCGAACCGGGAAGTGATTTCAATTCTAGGATCTGGATCTTGAAATGCAGGCAGTGCTCCACAATCTACGGCAGCAACAGCACCGATGGGTGGCAGCGAAAATGTCCGAACTGTGGATCCGGAGCCGTTGGACTTCCGATTCCAATCGAGAGGGATGGTGAAGATTGGAGTCGCGACGAACACATCCTTGCCTTCAATCTTTACTGCGCCATTCCGTTTGGGCGGATTCATGAGCGGAACCCGGCTGTGATCGAGTTGGCTGCGCTCCTTGGACGAAAGGTCGGCTCGGCTTCGCGCAAACTGGCAAACTTTTCGCGTCTAGATCCGGTTCATCAGGCGCGCGATGTAAAAGGACTGGGACACGGCTCCAAGGGAGAGGAACTGGTTTGGAAAGAGTTTGCCGATTATCCTGAAGATCTAGCCTTTGAGAGTGCCCGCCTTCTCGCTATTCGGCTTGGCTGCAAAGTCGAACAGGTCGCCGAAGTCGATGAGGAGGAAGTATTGCTCCCTGGTGTGGAGCGTGAGGCGATTGTTAGGCTTCGCGTGAATCAGTGGTTTTTTCGCCGCCGCGTGCTCTCAGCCTACAATTACAAATGTTGTGTCACAGGACTCGCCATGCCCGAATTGCTTGTCGCAAGTCACGTTATCCCTTGGTGTGACGATCCTAAAAATCGACTAAACGCACGGAACGGGCTTTGTCTGAATGCTCTTCACGATCGTGCCTTTGATCGCGGATTGATGTGGGTGGAAGACGGTTTCGTCATTCGCATCTCGCCAAAGCTCATGGCTGTCCGCGCCGGAGAATTAGAGAATGCGCGCTGGCTTTGCGGATTCGACGGTAAGCAGTTGCAATTGCCCTCCACATTCACTCCTGATCCAGAGTTGCTGCGTTTGCATGCAGACGCGGCGCGAAGACGCAATTGAGCGAGCAATATTGCTCACGAAGCCCAGGAAAAAGTGGAATAGAGCGTTGTTACTGTCGTGGACAACAATATTTTACCCTCCGACCCTGCAGCGGTGTTGGGAGCAGCACTGTCTCTTTACCACGAAGTAAAGAAACAAACAATAATCGAACCGGGCATCAATCTTAGCGAGTGCTACAACGGAGGTGACGAGTTCCTGCGGCAAGTCATGCGCGTGGCCACTCAGTTTGAAGCGTGGGCGTGCGAGCATGTTGCCTTCGATCAGCTTGATGATGTATGGCCATACCGATTGGAGGATGACTTCGGACCTGCGTGCCTTTCAGTCATGGGTGGGGTCGGAATTTTAATGCGCTTCAACAAACGGGATTGCCTACGTGTAGCGGCGAAACTCCGTTTGCCTCTTTGGGCGAATGCCGGATTGCCGGTGGCTGTAGATGTGATTGCTGAGAATCCCGTTGCAGGAGCCGGATTTCGGAGATTTCGCATCCAGACAGTGCGCGATTTTCGTGGTGACAACTTGATTCAAGCTTTCACCATCGACGACGATCCTTTCGACGAGAGGTGGGGTGCCCCCTATTTTGGCTTTTATGGCGTCCAAGAGGATGACCTGCTTGAACATATTGCCGACCGCGCAACTTACGCCGACGCGGTTGAACTTGCCAACAAACTAGCTCCTGGTATTGCCTTCCCAGCAAAGCCGTTTTCCAGGGCAAGTTGAGATACACCACCTTAAACCAACGGCGCAGCAACAAATATCGACCCGCTTGTTATCATGCTCCCGCAAAGCAGGGTGAATGTACTACGAATTTGGGAGCACGAGTTGCGTTCGCGATATCAGGCCCTTTGTTTGAAGCGACTGCGACGTGTCTTGGAGAAAGCGGCAGCATCGGCTTCTTGAACCCAAAGCTAAAGTCGAATTCATCATTAGCTTTGGTGCGGTGCAGGATTGACCAGAATTAGGGAGTACCATCCTAATCTAACCCATGCCCGCCAAAAAGAAGAAAAACGACAAGCCTCTCACCGGTAATGCCCTGATCAAGGAGGTTAACCGCCGGATACGCCAGGCGCGCAGCCTTTGGGATGCCCACAATAATCGTGCCTGTCGCCATGAGCGCACGAAAGCAATGGCCCTTTATGAATCGCTGAGCGAAGCCGAGCGTGAGAAAGTCCCGCAGGTGTTGCGCGTCTGGTTGCGCTACCGGAGTGAAAAATATTTTGGCGACGACCGCACTCCACCTTCGACTTAAACCAGTGCTGGTCTTGCCGTCTACCTCTACGATGCACCCGGTTCACCGTTAGCCGCATCCTTTTGTGTTCGATCATCTACTGAGCGCCGGAACAACAGCGCTGACCCCGCGAACAGGAGCGCAAAAACGGTATTAAACCCGATCACCATCAACACACCAAGGGTAATCTCGGGCTTCCAGATACTCAAAGCGATGATGGGAACAAAAAACTGCGCCTCTGCGGTCAAGAGCAGTGCATGAAACATTCCCAAAGGTTTCAGACGCGCCAGACCCGCGCCGAGGCACCCGATGACGAGGACGCCAAAATACATGCGATTGGCAGGATGGTCCTCGTTCCCGATGATGCCTACGGCAAGGTTTACCCAGACCAGGACAAAGGCGGTGACAAGCGCCAATCCCATAGCCATGCGGTATAGGAAGTTCCTCTCTCGTGAGGTTGCCAGATGATACGCCATGCCAACACCCGCCATGAGCGACCAGGCGATCGCGAAGTCCGCGGGTGACCAGTTGACCTCGTGGGTGAACTGCATCGCCACAAGTGGCAGGGACATGATGACCGTTGGGACAGCCAGGAGGTAGAAGAGACGTTTGTGCTTCATAAAGCCCAGAGCATCTCTCGTGAATGCAAACCGATGATGAACGCAGCGTGAAATCCCGGTGAAGACGATCAGCCCACGATGATCCGGAACCCCAAAGCCTCTCTGCTTCCCCCGTAGTCCGATCTGTAGCGCACTCTACCCCGGCGGAAACTCCGCAATCCCCAAGCGCTTCGCCATCCGCAGCGGCCGGCGCATGGCTTCTGCCATGCGCTGCGCTTCATCCGCTCCCCGCAAATCCGTACAACGCGGATGCGCTTCCGGCGCGGCAATCAATCCCAGCTGATGCAGCACATGCGCCGTACTGTGTTTATACGCAGCCGCGCTCATCCGGTCATCCAGACGGAAGACCATGTCTTCAAACGATTGAATGGCTTCAAACAGCTTGTACACGCGCGAGTCGAAATGACCCAGGCCCGTTCCCGTAGATGAAACCTTTCTTTCAGCGTCATCCGAAAGCCACATGTCTTTGGCAGCACAGATGAGCGGGCAGGCCGACACCCCAGCTCCGATGAGCAGAGGCAGACCCAGCCGGATCGCCGTGCAGATGCCGAAGTCATCACCGCTATGTGGATCAAAGCCGAGGTTCAAACTTTTGCACATGCCCGCCCAGTAAAGAAAGTGCGGCTCGTCCAGCGTGGAGATCTTGCCACCTACAAACTTCGGATGCAGCGCAAGTTGATGCAGCAGCCATGGCTCATAAGGAGAAGCCCAGGGCACAAAAGACGGCTCCAGGGCATGCACGATACCCGGCAGCGTCAGATGATCCGCGAGCTGAAAATAGGCATCACGACGACGTTGAGGATCCAGCACGTTCAGCGTGCGGGAGGTCATGATCATCACCTCGGCATTTCCGTATTCCTGCACGGCATCGATCATCGGATAATAGCGTTCCGCCTTGAACTCGCTTTCGCCCTGATCACGCGCCGTTACGCCTGCAATAAACTTCTGCTCCGGAAACGCCTCCCTGAAGCGCCTGAGCACTTCGCGATATTCCTCCATGGAAAGCTCGAAAATGTACCCCGTGTCCGCATTGAGGACAAAAACGATCTCCACACCGTAACGCGCCGCACAGCGCTGCATCCAGGCAATGCTGCGCACAAATCCATCCCAGTCCGGCTGGCCGTCCTTGAAAGGCAGCAGCGCCGCTACGCATAACCGCGTTTTACGCTCGTGATCCACCAAGTCTTCCTCGGCAGTATAGGCCCAGACCGTGTCTTCCCAGGCAGTCTCCGGACGAAGCTCGGCGGGGTCGGAAATCAACTGGCGGCTGGACGCTTGCATACTATATATCCGCACGGATTCCGCCGTTCTGTCAACCGAGGGGTGCTCTCCCCGGATTCCCAACGCGGTTTTCTGCTACCCTGCCGATTTCTTCCCCCACTTACTCAAATGCCGGAAATCCGCGCTTGAAATGGGCTCCTCCAGGTGTCAGGACTGTCACTTTACTTCCTGACCCATTATGCTCCGCAGCTTATTCCGTGGCGACGATACCATGTACACCTTGCTGGAGTCCAGCGCCGCCGAAGCCAGGCAATGCGCTTTTCTCCTCAAAGACGTGCTGCCGCACCTGGGAGGTGACACGACCGCGCAGATGGACGCGCTCCATCAAAGCCGACGCAGGCACAAGAAGCTGACGCAAGAGATCACCGAGAAGCTCTGCCGCACCTTCATCACGCCTTTGGATCGCGAGGACATCGAGGCGTTGAGCAGCTCACTTCACAAGATTCCGAAGACAGTGGAAAAAATCGCCGAGCGACTCACCCTCTGTCCCGGAAATTTCACCACCGATATTGTTTCCAAACAAATCAACCTCCTCGACCTGGGAACCGCCGCCGTAGTGGAGATGGTCAATGGCCTGCGCACGAAAGCCGGACTGGAACAAATCCAGGATCTACAGGACAAGCTGCAGCACATCGAAGGCGACGGTGACAAAATGCTGCTCGATCTTCTCGGTCAACTCTATAACGGCAAGGTGGCGGCCATTGAGGTCATCATTCTCAAGGATCTCTATGAACTGCTTGAGAAGGCCATCGACCGCTGCCGCGACGCTGGCAATGTGATCTTCCAGATGGTGTTGAAATACTCCTAGTCCGCCATGCTCACGATGTTCTTTTGTGTGCTGCTGGCGGCACTGGTGTTTGAATATATCAACGGCTTCCACGACGCGGCGAACGCCATTGCCACCGTCGTCTCCACCAAAGTTCTGACTCCCCGTCAGGCCATCATCTTGGCCGCCGTCTGCAATCTCTTCGGCGCCCTGATGGGCACCGCCGTGGCCAAAGCCGTGGGCGGCGATTTCGTGCAAACGAGTGCCGTGACCATGGGCACCGTACTGGCCGGTTTGGTGAGCGCCATCATTTGGAACCTCATCACCTGGTGGTTTGGGATCCCATCCAGCTCCAGCCATGCGCTGGTCGGCGGATTGTGCGGGGCGGCGTTGGCTTCCTCCGGAGACTGGCATGTGCTTCACTGGAGCACAGGACTTTGGCCGAAGCTCATCAAGCCCATGTTTCTGTCCCCGCTCATCGGGTTCTTCCTCGGGGCCATCATCATGAGCATTCTGAACATGATCCTGTTCAAAGCGCGGCCCAGTTTCGTGAACAAGCTTTTCGGCCGGCTTCAGATCGCCAGCGCGGGCTTCATGGGGCTAAGCCACGGCACGAATGACGCGCAGAAAACCATGGGCATCATCGCCCTGGCCTGCTTTACGGGAAATTCCAGCGGAGCCTTCGACAATCTACCAGGCTGGCTGAGTTTCCTACGCACCGAGAAAGTAAACGGCCAGATCGAAATCCATCAATGGGTCATCATCATCTGCGCCATCACCATGTTCGCCGGCACGGCTGCTGGCGGCTGGCGTATCATCAGAACCATGGGCCACAAAATGGTTAAGCTCATGCCGGTGCATGGCTTCGCCGCTGAAACGACCGCTGCCATCGTCATCCAGGCCGCCAGTCACTGGGGTATTCCCCTCTCTACTACGCACGTGATCAGCACCAGCATCATGGGCGTCGGCGCCACCCGTCGCCTCAGCGCCGTGAAATGGGGCCTCGTCCACCGTATCATTTGGGCTTGGGTGCTCACCCTCCCCATCACCGGCATCCTCGGCTACTGGATCCTGAAAGTCCTTCACCTCTTTGGTGCGGCTTAAGTCACCCTACTTCGCGTAAATCAGCTTCGAGGTATCAAATCCTAATCTCCTAGCCGCCACTTCATACTCCCGGGCTTCCTTCTTGGACAGATCGGGATTGCGCGCCAGCAGCCACAGGTATTTGCGATCCGGCGTACCCACCAGCACGGTGGAATAGTCCGGCGCCAGGCGGATGATCCAGTAGTTTCCTTCCTCTGAGACAGGAACGAGCGATGCGAGCCAACTGAACTGCACGCGCAGCCGCGCATTCCCACTGCCGGGCACCGCTTCTGCGCGGCCTGTCGCCACTCGCACTTTGCCTGTTGGCGACTTTTCCTTGTTCAGAACTTTGACCGTCCCATCTTTTTCCAGCGAATAATCCGCCGTCGCTTGCGCCCCGGCCGTTTGAAAACTGTTCGGCAGACGGAAGACCTCATGCCAGTGTCCCATGTAGCGATCCAACTCCACATTGGCCACGGTCGGCAACATCGTCTTTTGACCGCCCGCGCATCCAAAGGACACGAGGGCCAGCGCGCCTAAAGCAGCGCACAGACTCAATCTCCTGGGTGAACCCGTCTTCGTCTTCACTACCGCACTTCGACTTTGCTGTGAAGCCCGGTCGTGTCCCGTCCTAACAAATGTTTGGCCACCGCTTCCTGACGGTAATTGAAAATGCCGGTCAACTGCCGCCTGACAAACGGGTGAACGATATCGCCCAGAGGCGAAAAGAGCAGACGGTAGCGCACGGTATCGCGAATCATGGTGCCTCCGGGCGTGGTTTCAAACTGATGCGTGTGCTCCCATTTGGCATACGGGCCTTTCACTTGCTCGTCCATGAATTCATACGGCGGCTGCCACACGGGAATGCGGCTTCGCCAGCGGAAGGCAATGCCTTGGATCTTTATCTGGTAATCAATGATGGTCCCGGGCTCCATCTTAATAGGGACGGGCGTCACGATTTTGAACTGCACTTCACGCGGCGTGATCTTCTCCAGGTTCTCTGCCTGGGAGAAGAATGCGAATACTTCGTCAATAGGCAGTGGCAGTTCCAGCTCCGCGCGCAATACGTGTTCCATCCAATCACAATAACGGACGTGCGGCACCCCGTGTGTACGAAAATCGCGTGCACCTGCTAATGTCTGACTCATGATGGGCTCATGATCTACGGCGTGGCTCTCGGTTCAAATCTCGGTGACCGCCTCGGCAACTTCCGCCAGGCTGTTCGTGAGATTCTGCATCGCACGCCCGAAGCCACTCTCATTGAAGCAGCTCCAGTCTATGAAACCGCGCCCGTGGATTGTGCAGACGACACCCCCTCTTTCTACAATACCGTGATCGAGGTCAGCACCAAAGCCACACCGCATGAACTACTGGATATCCTGCAGCAGATCGAAGTCGATCTTGGCCGCCCGAAGGAACATGCCTTCCACGTTCCCAGGACCATCGACTTGGATCTCTTATATGGTGAGGGTCTGACTCTGCACGGCGCGCGGCTCACTTTACCTCATCCGCGCATCAGGGAGCGGCATTTCGTCTTACAACCCTTGACGGACATCCGTCCCGCCCTCACCTTGACGTCGGATTCGCAATCGGTGGCGCAATGGCTTGCCGACCTTGGTCCGGCGGAAATACCGCTTAGATTGGTCTGCAAAGACTGGTCCGAGGCCTAAAGGATTTGCTCTCGGCAAAACACCTTACGTTCTTGTAGTGATCGCAATTAGCGCGCGCAATTGAGACTCAACTCTCATAGCATCGGCGAAATAATCCAAGTCCCTGCGATGGACTCTGCAACCCGTTCAGCCCGAGCCATGGCGAAATTAGTTAACATGAATTAATTTTGAACATTTATTGAAATTCATAGTCCAATAAGCATAAAAAGGATCAAATCTCTTGTTAATTATGGTAATTATATGATATTCTGCTCACCATGAGTGCATTCCTTAACGCCTCAATCCCCCCGGTTGTGACTCAGGATCTTCTCCTGCAACAGTTGCTCCGCGTAGAAACCATGCTGCTCGACTCTCGCGCGCGTTTCATGGAAAATTTCGAACGCGAGATCTCCCTTATCCGTGGCTGGCAAAGCGCCCTCCACCAATCCAGTTCCAGCCCCGCCGCGCGCCCAGAAGCGCAAAAAGCAAAGCGCCGTCCGTCGCCATCGTCAGCACCCCTGCAGTCTCCGGCCCCGTCTTCCAAGGACGCCAATTCCTGGTTAGATTCCGCTGCGGATAACATTGTGCATCTCACCGCAGCTGACTTCACGGCGCCCGGTGTCGCTTTGCATGAAGCCGAGCCCGATCCTTTCCTCGCTCAAGCCACGGTCGATGAGTTAAATACCGCCTTGGTGGAAGCCTTCAAGATGATGTCTGCCAATTTTGACGGCCCGAGCTTGTCCGAGCCGCCCGAGAGTGGCATCTAATAAGCGTTCTGTAATATTACCTCTCTGCCTGCATCAGTGTCGGCATTGCTACACTGGTAAAGACGCAATCATCAACCCACGGCCAATGGCCGCTTCATTGGCGCCAACCGCCAAGCAGGAGTATGCAGCGTGAGTTGTCGTCGTTCGAACGCATGAAGACTTCGAGTCTAAGGGCCAACGGCCCGCTCTAATTGTAGATAGAGTCAAAGCGAGGCAACGCGGAGCGTCGGCCCAGGATTGCCACAATAATGAAGTTTAGGGCTGTAAGCCCGCCCCATCGGCTTTAGATGTCGCAATCATAGGTAGTGCACCATCCGGATCTTTCGGTGCAGAATTCCAGGACAAAATGTGGGCTTGCTTCCTTGCACCTTTGGGACCTATGATCCCACTAAAGCAATGGAGGTTGAGACCGCTCAACCTATCAGAAACAAGCGCAAGCACCCACAAAGAGGCCAATCCGATGAACCCAACATTCGACAGGTACTACCGCCAGCTTGGCCGTGCCACGCTTTTCTTGTTTTTGGCGGTCCTCGCCTCTTACTGCCTCACAGTGCTGTTTGTGCGTCTTGACGTTCCTCGTGCGGTCATCAGTTTCCAGGGCGCCACCGATTCACTCGCCTACGCTTTTGCCGTGCTCCTCAGCGTGTTTGTAGCGGCATCAGTCGCCGTCATGATCAACCGCTGGATGACCCGGCGGCGTGAGAAGGCAAGATCTGCCTCTGCTTGAAGTCTCAGAGCGAATCAAGAAATGGGCCCGTTTGATGGAGAGTCTCTCGGCCGCTTTTCCGTTCGATTCCATAGCACATTTTGCATCGGCTGAACCGGGGTCCCCCATCAGGCTGCTTTTTTTGCGACGACTCGCGGCAGACGATTTTTTTGGCTGATTGATGTAGAATCGATGCCGTACCTTCTCCATTATTTCAGTTACAACGAATGTGGAACTTCCTAAAATCCTTTCTGGCAAAGCCAGTTCCTCCCGAAGAGCGTTTATGGAAACTCGTGACCCACGGTCTTGCGGGCGATGCAAAGTTGCTCGCGAGTGGTTTAGATGCCGCCAATCGCCCCCCCGCAGGCAAGTGGGCGACCACACTCATCGAGTGTGAGATAGCCGCACTTCGTGCTTGGGCGGGATGTGCTGCCTTGTCAGGCGGCGAACAAACCAACGGCGAAGCACTGATCCGCTCCTTTGAGACACGTTTTGGTGACTGGCTTGGCCAGCAACGGCAACAGCAGCTCAGCGCCTATTCCACGTTTTCGCAGACGACACTTCCTGACACGCTTGCTTCCCTAATCAAGGGATGGCGTCGGTATGATTCATTTATCCAATCTGCGGGAAAAATCTCGCCGGAAACTTTAAGTGATCTCATCGCGCTTTTCTGGGGACGTTGCGTCGAAGGCTACACCGGCCAAAAGATCGACACCTTCCTGTCGCAGGGCGAAGCACGGATTGACACGTTCATTCCACGATACGTCTCCTTCCAGATCCAGCTTGCCAGCGGTACGCCACCACCAGAAGCGATAGTGAACGCTGACGGCGGATCGGGATTGCCAGCCATGCCGAATCCACCTCCACCTCCACTTCCCAAGTATAAGTATACTCCGGGCGAGGTCTGGACCTTCAAAGGTGCGGAAGCCGAACCCAATGCCACTCTCACAATCCTCCATGTTGAGCCCGGCGATCAACATGGACCAATCGTTCATATCGCCATCTCTGGAATCATTCTTCCCAACAGCACCACCACCATCCGACATATGCCGTTTGCAGAGGCCGCCATTGACCGTAGCGTCATCACCCGGATGCGCGATCGCGGCCCAGTTCCAGATTTCAGAGCGGGCTACCTGCAGTGGCAACAGGAGCGCGGTGGCTTCTTCACCGTCAGTGTTGCTGATGGCATTGATTGTATCCGACAGTCTCTAGCCATTCAGCTGTAACAACGCCTCGGCTGAATAGAATGCCGCGGTCGTGTCACAATCCGCAATGCGGCCATTTATCGCCACCAACTATCTCATCGCGGCCATTCTCCCAATGGTCGCGATGATAGTCGCTCCTCTCGTAGCCCGCGCGGAGGAAGCTGACGCGACCAATTCGGAATTTGCAAACTGGAGTGAAGGCAAAATCCCCACACCCCTCCCTCTTTGGGTAGGTAAAATCCCACTCTACCCCTTGGAGCAGCCGCCCGCCGAAGTGACCAACGACAAGGGCACCATCACGAATGTTTCGAAGCCAACCATCAGTGTTTATCTTCCTTCAGAAGATCGCGGCAACGGCATGGCGATGATCGTATGCCCAGGCGGAGGTTACGGCGCCCTGGATTGGAGGACGCATGTAGTCTATGCAGCTCAGGCCTTGTGCCCCCAGGGAGTGACGGTCATCGGCCTGAAGTATCGCACACGCCCGCCCTACAAGGGACCCAATGAGGCCATTCAAGCCGTCACGTTGCAGGACGCAAAGCGCGCCATCCGCACCGTCCGGCATCAAGCCGGGAATTGGCGTCTAGATTCGCACAAGATCGGCATCGCCGGTTATTCCGCCGGTGCGAATCTCGCCATGAATCTGGCCGCTCACTTTGACGACGGAGACGGAGCGGAGTCCGATCCAATCGAGCGCGAGAGCAGTCGTCCCGACTTTGCCATCGGACTGGCCACCTGGCATTGGCGGCAGAAGGCTTCCCCTTTCCGATTCGGCAAAAACACGCCGCCCGTCTTTCTGGTACACGCCACCAATGACGGTATCACTGGAGGCGCTCCCATTGAGTTGCCTAGGGCCATCAAGTCTGATCTGGAGAAACTGGGCGTGCCAGTGCGGATGGAAGTCTTCAACGAAGGCGGCCACGGCGTCGGCAACCTCATCCCCCAGCGAGTGAAGAACGGCTTCCCCCCTGCGAAGTGGCCCGAATTGTTTCTGAATTGGTTTGGGACTCTTCCAAAACCTGTATCCAAGACATAAAGATCGCCTAACCATACGATGCAGTCACGTCTTCGTGCTCGCTAACTTGGGTTGTTAATCACATGACTCCCCCTCGGAAAATCTACAATTTCGTTATGACGGTGTCGGGACGTTGCGGAACCATCACCTACATCGAAGACGACAAACACGTTGGTTTCGGTTGGGAAATGTCGGGCGCTTCAGAGCTTGATATACTTCTCGCCCCCTTGGACTTGCGAGTATGGCAGGTGCCGAGGAACCAGATGATTCCAATAGAGGAACAAAGGACTATCCTAACGCGCTTGCGCGAATGGCTAGCTACAAAGCGCTTACGAACCGACATAGATATCCCGAGAACTTATGAGCTCTCGAGCCAAAACTGTGTTTCAAATTGCTGTCCCAACAAGGCGATTACGGGATCCGCTTACTGCCTAGAGCACCTGAGCATCTCCATTCTACAGACGTGAGTGTAGCCATACATAGACCCGAACTTTTCTGCAACAGGTGACAAAACAGGCGCCGCCAAATAGTCATCTCACCCCCCATACCCCGTCCTCTTCCAAGTCCGTTTCTGCGCCACCATCCCGAACGGCGTGGTCGGTCGGTAGTTCAAATATCCAAACTTCTGCGTCGCGAACCCATCCGGTGACAGCCGTTGCATCCAGCCCTGCACCGCATCCGCTTCCTCTCGTCCACCCGCATGACCAGGATAGGCCACCACGGTGATGAGTCCGCCTTCTCCCAGATAATCCGCCGCTTGCGTCAGCGCCGCTAGCGTGGTTTCGAGCCGAGTGATCAGCGCCTTGTCCCCTCCGGGCAGGTATCCTAAGTTGAACATCACCGCACGAATCTGTCCCGCCATGGAGGCAGGCAGGTTCGCCGCCAGCATTTCATGTCCGGCATGGATGAAAGTCACGGACTCCGCATCGAATCCCGCTTCTCGCAGTCGGGCTCGCGATGAAGTCAGCGCATCTGCCTGTAGGTCGAAGGCATACACATGACCGCCGGGGCACACTCTCTGGGCCAGAAACAGCGTGTCGTGACCATTCCCCGCCGTGGCGTCCACTACGATGTCGCCGGGGCTCAAACGCGCCTGAAGAATTCCGTGCATCCATTGCACGGCCGTCGGCAGCGGAATGAGACCGGTGGTGCTAGCGCTTGAAGAATCAAGCAGATCAGCGTCGTCTGCCGTACCTATATCCATGCACCCTATACGGCTCTAGGAGCTCCGGCGGCTGGACGAAGAGCGCACAGCCTGAAAATACGTAAAACACACGGCGGCAATTCCCAGGATTAACACCGCGGTACGCTCGGACGCGGGCAACCGGCTCGCCACAGGGGCTGAGGCTGGCATGGACACCGACGCCAGTGAACTGGTCCCAGCGGGAAGGACAGACTCGGCGAATGCTGGCGTAGCCGCCATAAGCATTGTGCTAAGACTGAATACCCTCAGGATGTACATAGTGCATACTTCACCACATTGCCTCGGAGATAAAAAGGCTAAATTTGAAAAAGTTTTTATTAATGAATCTTGAGTTTCGTGTGCCTTCACTTTTTGCTGCCTTCTGTTCCGCTTGCCGGTTGCTAAACCCCGCTGTGTGTTCATGATGCTTTTCCCGCGAACGCGCCACGCTTCGCTTGCTCTGTTTTATGTCCAACGTTGACCAATCTCCTCGCATCATCCGTGTCGGCCTCGCGGGCCTCGGCAATGTCGGAGCCGGTGTTTTTAAAAATCTCATCAAAAACTCCGGCCTCATCCGGGAGCGCACTGGCTGCCGCATCCAAGTGACCAAAATCGCCGTTTCCGATGTCACACGCGATCGCGGATTG
Organism: Phragmitibacter sp.; assembly: GCA_965284365.1. Lineage (GTDB taxonomy): Bacteria > Verrucomicrobiota > Verrucomicrobiia > Verrucomicrobiales > Verrucomicrobiaceae > Phragmitibacter. The sequence goes on along the minus strand of OZ260079.1, from coordinate 2,461,008 downwards.
CCTGAAACCCAGGCACTTCTGACCGGCGACTGGCGTGAATTGGTCAATGATCCCGATGTGGATGTGGTGGTGGAACTGATCGGCGGCACGACCCAGGCTTACGATCTGGTCTGCTCCGCCCTCAAAGCCAAAAAGCCGGTCGTCACCGGAAATAAAGCTCTACTGGCAGAGCGCGGGCGGGAGCTGTTCGCGCTGGCGGAAACCTGTGGTGCGCCCATCTATTTCGAGGCCGCCGTCGCCGGTGGTATCCCCATCATCCAGACCGTCCAGGAAGGATTCGTGGGAAACCACATCAAGAGCATCCACGGCATCATTAACGGCACCTGCAATTACATCCTCACACGGATGAAGCAGGGCGGCATCGGCTATGAAGAAGCGCTCGCCGAAGCTCAGGCGCAGGGATACGCGGAAGCCGACCCGACCCTGGATGTCAGCGGGTGGGATGCCGCGCACAAAGCCATCATTCTCGCCTCGCTCAGCTACGGCTTCTGGGTCAAACCGGAGGACGTCTATGTGGAAGGCATCGAGCGCGTCTCCCTTACGGACATGGCCTTCGCGGACAAACTCGGTTACACTATCAAGCTACTGAGCGTCATTCGTGCCGACGAGCAGAGCCGCGTCGAAGTGAGCACCCAACCCTCCCTGGTCCCGAAGTCTCATATCCTCGCCAGCGTCGGCGGCGCCTTTAACGCCGTGCTGGTCAATGGCGACATCGTCGGTGAGACCCTCTTCTACGGCAAGGGTGCCGGCCAAGACCCCACGTCCAGCAGTGTCATCAGCGACCTCGCCGAAGCCGCCGCTACCTTGGTCTATGGCTCGCGCAACAGCGGCTTTTCGCCCCACGGTCTCTATGGAAAGAGCAAGCCCGCCGAAGAAACGGTGAGCCATCACTACGTCCGCCTCAACGTGGAAGACAAACCTGGCGTTCTGGCTCAAGTCGCCACGCTTTTGGGCGACCGCAAGATCGGCATCTCAAGTGTCATGCAGCCGGAAGATCTGGAAGCAGACTTCACCCCACTCGTCCTGATGCTCGATGACGCGCCCCTCGGTGTCATGCGCGAAGCCATCGTGGCCATCAATGCCCTCGGTTGCGTCCTCGACGCCCCCGTCTGGATCAGAGTGGAGACCATGGAAGGCTAACTCAGCAGATTGAGAATCACCCGACTACCGGACCATTAATGCCTTCAGCCTTCGCGTCATTGACAGTCCGGCTCGGACCGCCTTCGCGGTTCAACTTGCCACTGAAACACACCCCGGACGCCCCAAACGCCCCCGTCATCCATTGCAAGCACCCCCGGCCTCTGGCACCTTGAATGCGTGTCATCCCGCCGCCATTCCTCCCTCTCCTCCCCCGCCACGTCCGGCCCCGGAAAATTTACTTTTCCCGCCATTCCGTACTAAATAGTACGCAATATCGCGTATTCCGACACGCCTCAGCGGCAGTAGACGCCTTTTTGGCCCGGTAGAAACAGCCACCGCACTTGCTCACCCATTTTTGAGCCTTTCGCCTCGCTCAGTTTGATCTTGAGCAGCTTCCTCCGAAGGCTCAATATCGCCCCTCATTTCTCCACTCTCCATGTCATCCGCCGCACCTTCCCTCACCGCCAATCTCACTGGCCAGATCGCTTTCGTTTCCGGCACCTCCCGCGGACTCGGCGAGCGTTTCGCGCTCACCCTCGCCAAGGCCGGGGCTGACTTGGTGCTGACCAGCCGCACCTTGGCCTCCCTGAATGATATTAAGGCCAAGATCGAGGACATGGGACGCAAGGTCCTGCCCCTGGAACTGGATGTGCGCTCCTACGACAGCATCGTGGCCGCCGTGCAGGCTGCAAAGGCTCACTTCGGTAAGTTGGACATCCTCGTCTGCAACGCCGGCTGCAATGTGCGCAAGCCCTCCGTGGACGTGACTTGGGACGACTGGAACCTCATCCTCGACACGAACCTGCGCGGCTCCTTCTTTCTCGCCCAGCAGGCTGCCAAAGAACTCATGATCCCGGCCGACTATGGTCGCATCATCCTCATCGGCTCCGTTACCTGCGTGGCAGGCTACGCGGGCCTCGCTCCCTACGGCGCCAGCCGCGGCGGCGTAAAGCAGATGGCCATGGCCCTCGCCGACGACTGGGGTGTTCACGGCATCACCGTCAATGTGCTGGCCCCCGGCTGGTTCAAAACCGCCCAAAACGCCGTCATGTATGAGAACGCCGAATGGGTCGAATACCTCAGCGACCGCATCCCCCTGAAGCGCCCCGGCGCCATGGCCGACTTGGAAGGCCCGCTCCTCTTCCTGGCCAGCGAGGAAAGCCGTTACGTTACCGCCCAGACGCTCCTCGTGGACGGCGGCATCAGCGGCGGCGCCACCCGTGCTTTGCCCAAGAAAAAAGCCTGACGACTCGACGCGACACTTTGTCACCACCCGGGAAAATGCGTTTCCGTTGAACGCAACGCCCTCTCCACTGCGTACCTTTTTGCTGCCCCCAAAACAGGCTAACCCCTTCAGTTGGCCCCCATCCACTGTCTTTTCTCTTATCAATCATGATCAAAAAGTACCTGCTCTCCCTCGCTCTGATGGCCTGTTGCCAGGCACATGCCGCCACCTCAACCTTCATCGAAGCGGAATCGTTTGATGATCCCGGCGGTTGGATGCTCGACACCCAGTTTATCGAGATCATGGGCTCGCCCTACTTGCTGGCTCACGGCATGGGCAAGCCGGTCAAGGACGCCACGACGAGTCGCAAGCTCACCTCCGGTGAATACCGGGTATGGGTGCGCACCAAGAACTGGGTCGGCCCTTGGGATGCACCGGGAGCGCCGGGGAAATTTCAAGTCTCCATCAAGGGTGAAAAGCTGAAAAAGACCTTCGGTGAAACGGGCAAAGACTGGCTCTGGGAAGACGGCGGCGTCATCAAGCACACGGGCGATTCAGTCACCATCGGCCTGCATGATCTCACCGGCTTCGACGGTCGCGTGGATGCGATCTACCTGACAAGCGATCTGGATTTCAAACCACCAACAGAAAAGAAGGAAGTAGCCGACTTCCGGCACGAGGAACTCCTGCTGCCTCTGACGCCACCCGAGACAAAGGAGTATGACCTCGTGGTCGTCGGTGGTGGTTACGCCGGCGTGGCCGCTGCCCTCAGCGCTGCCCGCCAGAGCCTCTCCGTGGCCTTGATTCAGAATCGCCCTGTCTTGGGCGGCAATGGCTCCAGTGAAGTCCAGGTCTGGGCCATGGGCGGCACCCGCCGCGGCTTGTATCCTCACCTTGGTGAGATCGTCGAAGAGTTCGCCGACCGCGCCAGCAACAGTCCCGGGCGCGTCGAGGAATACGGCGATGCCCTGAAAGAGGAGACGGTTCGCAAAGAGAAGAACCTCGATCTTTTCCTCAACCACCACGTATGGAAGGTCGCCATGTCGGACTCCGGACCAAAGCGCATTGTGTCTGCCACTGCGCTGGACGTAAAGACAGGCTCGGAGAAGGCGTTCCGCGGCAAGTTCTTCGTGGACTGCACCGGTCACGGCACCTTGGGCGCGCTGTCCGGCGCCAGCTTCGAGATGCTGGAAAAGGGTCACCTCGGCATGAGCAACATGTGGGTGATCGCCCGCAAATCTTCCGCTCAACCCTGGCCAGAAACCCCATGGGCATTGCAACTGAAGCCGGATGAATTCCCAGAGCCTCACGCCATGAAACCACAGGCTGCCTCTGGCAATCAAAAAAACATGGCAGGCTTCCCTCTCGCCGATCTGTCAGCCCTCAAACCGGAAGATCACCTGAAGGGTGAATGGTTCTGGGAGTCCGGCTTTGATCTGCACCCGATCAATGATCTGGAACTGGTGCGCGACTGGAATCTGCGCGCCGTCTATGGCGCTTTCAGTACGCTTCGCAAAACGGATCCCGCCAAGTATGAAGCGTTCGCTTTCGACTGGCTCGCCTACATTGGCGGCACGCGGGAAAGCCGCCTCCTGCGTGGCGACATCGTGCTCACGCAGGATGACATCGTGAACAAGAAGATGTTCCCCGACGGTTGTGTCCCCACCACCTGGGACCTGGATCTGCACTACCCGAAAGAGCAGTTCATGAAGACCTATGCGACCAATCCGTTCATCTCCCGCGCCGCTTTTGGCAAAGGCGTGGATCGGAACGAAGGTTATCCCGTCCCGTACCGCTGCTTCTACTCCAAGGACATCGAGAACATGTTCATGGCCGGTCGCAACATCTCCGTGGACCACCAGGCACTGGGTACCATTCGCGTCATGCGCACCTGCGGCATGATGGGCGAAGTCGTGGGCAAAGCCGCTTACCTCTGCGTGCGTCATGAAACGACCCCGCGCGGCGTGTACGAGCAATACCTGGATAACCTCATCAAGCTCATGCAGGAGCCCGGCGCGAAGCGCCGCGACAACATGGAAGCGGCCCTCTACCTGCCTGCAGATGCGGTGAAACTCCCACCTGTGGTGAATGACACCATCCGGGTCAAAGACCTCGACGGCATTGTCATCGATGACGAAGAAGCCGAACTCACCGGGAACTGGACCGAGGGCGAAGGCCTTAAGCCGCATGTAGCCAAAGGCTACCGCTACACCAGGGAAGCCAATGCCAAAGCGCGCTTTGTCTTCAGCGTGAAGGAGAGCGGCAAGTATGAAGTGCGCGTGAACTGGCAGCCGCACGAAAACCGCGGCAAAACCGTTCCCGTGACGGTTGGTTCCGCTGCAGGCAATAAGACGCTGACGGTAAACGAGACCGAGAAGGCTCCGCTGGCTCACGGTTTCTTCTCGCTCGGGACTTTCACCTTCAACGCTGGTGAAGAAGCCTCGGTGACTTTTGGAACTAAGGACGCCGGTGGCAATACCCACATCGACGCGGTGCAAATCCTGCCCGCGAAGTAAGTAGTCTCGACTTTTGACCCACGGTCAGTTAAACGGGCGCCATGCAATCCTTCGTTTGGCGCCTGCTGAGAATTCTGGGCATCGGCCTTGTTCTCGGTGGTCTAGCCTTCGTCTTCCGCTTCAAAGCTGTGGCTCAGGAACGCATCGATGAAGTCCGCTCGCGGGCGACGCCGGTTCTCAAGAAGGAACTGGCGGACAAAGGATTCGCCCTAGGAGATCCTGCCTTCATTCGCATCTTCAAGGAAACCGATGAGCTGGAGCTGTGGCTGAAACCTGCCGGCTCCAACAAATATCTTCTCTGGAAGACATGGCCGATCGCCGCCAAGTCTGGCAAACTGGGCCCTAAGAAGAAGGAGGGCGATATGCAGGCTCCCGAGGGCTTTTATGAAGTAGTCCCGAAGGCGCTGAACCCGCGCAGTTCATATCATCTGTCCTTCAATATCGGCTATCCGAATGCCTACGATCAGGCCCACAAACGCACCGGCGGCTTGATCATGGTACACGGGAACAAGGTGTCCATCGGCTGCTTTGCCATGACGGATCCGGTCATCGAGAAGATCTACCTGATCGTCGAAGCAGCCTTAAAAAAAGACAAAGCCGCCGTGCCGGTGCACGTCTTCCCTTTTCGCATGACACCGGAGCGCATGCTGGACGCTGATGAACATGACGCCTTTGCCTTCTGGGAAGAACTCCTTCCGGCTTACGAAGTCTTTGAAAATGAACGCCGCGTCCCCAAGGTAAGCGGAAGCTCCGGAAAGTACGAACTTCTAGACTAAATACGCCCAACAGCTCTATCGATACTGATTCGTCACTTGGCGACGGCAGTGGACATGCAATCCTTGTTACCATGAAACACCCATTCTTCGCTATTCTCCTCACCCTTAGTTTAATTTCCATCACTGGCCTGAGTGCTGCAGACCGGGCTGACTTTTATCCCTTCGATGTGAAGGTCGATGGTCAGCTGGCGACCGCAAACAAGGCGGACGTGCCTTTTGCCCAGATCGCGATGCCGGTCAGCGCCGATGCCGAGTTGGAAATTCCTGGAGTGACGGGCATGATCATCGTCAATATTTTCCCAAGCAAACCTGACGGCACCGTGCCTGACGAAGCTCAGGCTCAGCCCAAAATCATCGTTATCCAGGACGGTGGGAAAGCGAAACTCACCGCAACGATGGACCAGTCTCGCCTAACGCCGGGACTGTACGGAGCCAACATTGTGGCTGACGGAAAGACAGCCCGAGTACAATTTACGGTCAAGTAGTGGGCAGGGCGTCCGCTCAGGGCGTTTCTCAAACCCTTGACCGCGAAAGACTTTTGTGGAAAACTGCAGACGATGAAAGCGGTTACCCTCGCCGTGCTCTTTGCCCTGCCGATCATGCCAGTCTTGGCGGAAACGCAGTCTCCGTTCGTCGCCAGCATTACGACCGTCTACGGAGAGACCTTCAAAAATTGCCAGATCATCAAGGCAACCCCTGCCGCGTTGACGGTCGTGCATGACAACGGGGTGGCAAAATTGGGCTTCGATCTTCTGAATGCACACTGGAGGACCGCCTTCAAATACGACCCGCGTGAGGCCCGAAAGTTTGTTGCTCAGGAAGCAGAAGAGCGGCGCGAGACCGAGATCCTACGGAAGCAACTGAACGAACGGCGTGAGCGGGAGGAGGAGCGCTTCCTGGCGGAGATTGCTGAGGAAGAATCCAGACGGGTAGCCGAGCAGGATGCCCGCGAGCGTGAAATGGCGGAGCAAGCCGCCCAAGCGATGGCTGAATCGCGGGAACAAAATGCATTGTTGCCATCATTAGAACCCTTGCCTGGAGAGGAAGTCAGGAAAGCCGAAGTCACGGTGGGAACCGTCCTCGGAAATGCCGTACGGCGGCCAGCCGATTTTGGCTTTCCCTTTGTGACGCCGCTGGGTCCTCCCTACGCACCCCAAATCAAGAAGGCCGATCAGTTGTATCGCCAGGACCGCTACTGGTACTACCTGATCAATGGGTATCCGCCTTACGTAGATCCGTTCTTCTACAACGCTCCGTCTTCCAATTACAACAGCGGATACAACCTTCCTTACTCTTCCCAGGTGCGGCCACCCAGCCGGACGCAGTTGCGTTCGCCTCGCCAGAGCAGCGGGTCTATCCAAATGAGATCGGGACGACCGAGTCCAAGATCCAGGTAACAACGGGATCACCACGGGCTGGTAGAACAAAATGAGGCGTCCGGCTTGTTACGTAAAAACCGTCCAAGGCGGCGTGTTTTTAAACGTAAATTCATTTGTGCGACGGGACTTCTGAAAGAATAACTGCGCGGAATGGTCAGGATGAAGGTGCACCCACCTTTCCTTTCTGCACCACTCGCTTACGGGTTATTCTTTTGTAAATCCACGTGTCCCTGAAATGAGTACGGTCTCGCCTGCCAGCAAGAAGTGGCACTGGATGCAACTGGGCTTGTGGCTCGTTTTGATCTCATTTGCTGGCGTCCATTACCTGAAAGGCGTCGAGAAGCAGTGGATGCTAAATCCTCTCATCCGGGGTGAAAAAAAGGGCACCTATGACCAGCCCTTTTATATCAAGGAAGCAAGGCAGTTTGCGACCGGAACGGATCTGAGCATCGCACGGAGCCGCATGCCTGTTTACCCGTGGCTGCTGGCCTTCCTGCATGATGACCATCTTACCAAGGAGCAACAGTTAGACCGCTACCTTACCTTCAACGTCACGGTTTCCATCCTGGTGCTCGTGGGGGTCGCCATCTTTGCGAGCCAATGGATCGGATGTTTCTGGTCCTGCTGGCTGGCGTTGTTGGCGGCGTTCCATGTTTTTTTGTACAAGGCCGCCTTGGTGCAGCCAGAGCTCCTTTTTTTCGGCCTCTACTTCGGCGTCTTCGTGGGCATGATGAGCGTGCTGCATCGGCCCACCTGGCCCCGGGCAGCGCTTTTGGGTTTCTTCACAGGATTGACCTTCTTGGTCAAAGGATCGGTCCTGCCGCCTTTCGTGCTGTTCATTGCCTTGCTGACGCTTCGCACGCTATGGGACTGGTATCAAAGGGGCAGATCGCTGCCCGCATTTTCTGCCGGTTTGGCCGGTCCCCAATGGAAGCAATTTCTTCCCCTCGTGGCTTTTGTAGCAGGCGTGCTGAACGTAGTGGGAGTCTTTACCATCAACACTTACCGTTGGTACGGCAGTCCTGTTTATGATCCCGCAAGCCGGTATTACATGTGGGCAGACACGCAGGCAGAAATGCTGACCATGCAGGATCTTGGGCTCTCGGCACATCCAGCCTATCTGGATATCTATCACGTGGATAAACCGGAGATGCAGCAATTCCTGAGCAAGTGGGTGCCGGACGAAGCGAAGCGGGCGCGATTAGTAGCACTCGTGAGAGAGAAAGAAGAGGTGCGGTTACAAGGAGAATGGGACGTCATGCCTGGCCCGAAAAACTACTGGCGCGACCATACCCCGGCCCAAGCCTGGGAACGCCTGAAGTGGGGTATGAATGATTTGGTGAAGCGCAATTACAAACATCCCGATGGCTACGGGCCCTATATGACGGTGGCCATGATCGCTGCCCTGTTGATCACCATTGCCGCTGCTTTCCGTTTGGACAAAAACGCTTGGCGCCGGTTGCTGGCCGAGCACGGCTGGTCCATCGCTTTTGCTGCCGTTTGTCTGGCCGGGAACTATCTGCTCTATGCCTGGTGGGGAACGATTTCGAATCGAAACCGGTTCTTTCTCACCCAGTTTTTACCTACGATGTTTTGTTTGATCGTGGTGATCCGATGGGGGTTGGCCCAGTTTCCGTGGTCGGTAACGTTGCCATCGAAGTTATCAGGCACGGGAGAACCTATCAGGGTGAATGCCGGAACGGTTGTGGCCGTTTCGGCGATGGGCTGGTTGGTGGCGTATAACATCCACCTCCAAACAGCCCACCTGTACCAATAGAGGAGCGTGGCATCCCCTTGATGGCATACCTCCGGCATGCAGGTTCCGGTATCTCGTGAATCCGGTGGTGTCGCTTTGCTCAACCACCGGCTACAACATGGCATCCCTTCAGGATGCTGAATAGCAATCAGCCGCCAGGGACTATTCCCGGGCGAAAATTTCGTCGCTCTTGAAGAAGCGCTTCAGTTCGGCTTCGGCGTTCTCAGGGGAGTCGGAGGCGTGGGCGACATTGATCATGTTGTTCACACCGAAGTCACCACGGATGGTGCCTTTGTCAGCCTTGGTGGAGTCTGTAGGGCCAAGGAGAGTGCGGACTTTATCAATGACATCGTCACCACCGAGGGCGAGGGCCAGCACGGGAGCGCTCTTCATGAAAGTCACGACTTCTGGGAAAAATGGGCGTGAGGCAATGTGGGAGTAATGGTCCGTCAGAACGGCATCATCCAACTGAATCATCTTGAGGCCACGAATCTTAAAGCCTTCCGTTTCGAAGCGCTTCAGCACCTCGCCACAGATTTGCTTGGTCACGGCGTCGGGCTTGAGGAGGATGAGGGTGGTCTGGTCAGGCATGGGGCGAGGGATTTAAGCCAGAGGACAAGGAGAGTCAAGCGCCGGGGCGTTTTCGCCCAGTGTCCCTGCCTTCCAGAAGGAAAAACAGGCCTCTAAACAAAGAGGGAGGCTCCTCACGGAACCTCCCTCTAAACTGATTTACGCTAGAATCGTAAGACGGAAACTAAGCCGAGGCTTAGCCCTGACCGGGGCGGTATTCCTCGGTGGCGAATTTGAACGCCTGCTCCAGGCCGACGAGGTCGGTGCTGGGGCGGAGGGATTCGAATGCCTGGCTTTCCTTCTTAAGGGATTCTTCGTCGTAGTTGACCGCCTTGACGGAGAGGCCGATGCGACGCTCGACTTTGTCCACCTTGATAACGCGGGCTTCCACTTCGTCGCCGACATTGAGGACGTCCTTGACGCGAGCAACGTGGTCTTCGCTGAGCTGGCTGATATGGACGAGGCCGTCGATATCGTCTTCCAGTTCCACGAATGCGCCGAAGCTGGCGATCTTGGCCACACGGCCTTTGACGAGGTCGCCGACCTTGAAGCGGTCGTCGATGCGGCTCCATGGGTCATCATCAAGCTGCTTGATACCAAGGCTGATGCGTTGGTTGGTCTTGTCGATCTCCAAGATGTTGGCTTCGACTTCCTGGCCCTTTTTGAGGACTTCGGAAGGATGGTTGATTTTGCGGGTCCAGCTGAGGTCGGACACGTGAATCATGCCGTCGATACCTTCTTCCAGCTCCACAAAGGCGCCGTAAGCGGTAAGGTTGCGCACCTTGCCATTGACCTTGGTGCCAATCGGGAAGCGCTCCTCGATGTTGTCCCAAGGATTGCTGTCGAGCTGGCGAACGCCGAGGCTGATCTTACGCTCTTCCTTGTTGATACCAAGCACTTGGGCGTCCACGTGCTGACCAACTTGGAGGACATCGGAAGGACGGGCGATACGCTTCGTCCAGGAGAGTTCGGAGACGTGGATGAGGCCTTCGACGCCTTCTTCCACTTCCACAAACGCGCCGTAAGCAACGAGCTTCGTGACCACACCGTGCACACGCTGACCAACTGGGTAGCGGGCTTCGATGCTTTCCCAAGGATTGGACTGCAACTGCTTGAGACCGAGGCTGACCCGCTCTTTCTCGCGGTTCACTTCCAGGATTTGCACATTGACCTTCTGGCCAATGCTGAGCAGTTCGGAAGGATGGTTCAAGCGGCCCCACGTCATGTCGGTGATGTGAAGCAGGCCGTCCATGCCATTGAGGTCCACGAACACACCGAAGTCAGTGATGTTCTTGACGACGCCTTCGACCTTGTCTCCGGGCTTGACGCTGTCGAGGAAGCGCTGGCGCTGTTCGGCGCGCTCGGCTTCGATGACTTCGCGGCGGCTCAGGACGATGTTGCGGCGCTCGTCGTTGACCTTGACGATCTTGAATTCGTAGACCTTGCCCACGTATTCGTTAAGATCCTTCGGAGGAATGATGTCAATCTGGGAGCCAGGCAGGAAGGCTTCGACGCCCACGTTGACCATGAGGCCGCCTTTGACGACGCTCTTGACCTTGCCTTTTACCAGACCGCCATCAAGGAAGACGCGATAAATTTTGTCCCAGTTCTGCTTGTGAGCAGCTTTCTCCTTGGAGAGGACGACCATGCCTTCGTCGTTTTCGAGACGCTCGAGGAGAACCTCGATTTCATCTCCGACCTGGATGTCTTCGTCTTCGAACTCACCGCGAGGGATAGCCCCTTCGGATTTGTAACCGATGTCCACAAGGACGATCTGGGGCTTGATTTCAAGGATCCTGCCTTTGACGATGGATCCTTCGTTAAGTGTGCGAAATGATCCTGCGATCAGTTCCGCGAGCGTTGCGCTCATGTGTTAGTATTGGTTGTTGTAGTTTGCACCTCAACGCCACCTTGGTGACGCGTCCGCCCTGCCTACCCCGCAGCAGACATTGAGTTAAAGGCCGGAAATCGCGGGCTTGGAAGATGGCGGCACAGGCCGGGGCTGGCAAGGACAATCGGCGCTTTTTTGAGGCTGCACCCGCTCTCCCGAACTCAAAGGGGATTAGGCAAATGAACCGTTCTCCCCGTATTTTTCTGGTGTCATTCGATTCTGAGGAGGTTCGCTTCGAACGTGTTGCCGATGGAATTTCGATTGATGCGGCTGACGGCATCCGCCGCTGCTCCAACCTCTTGATCCGGTGTCTTTACGACTGAAACCTTGGCATTCGGATGCTCAAGACAGCACTCACATCGAATCTTGAGTCCGCTGTGATCGGGAAAATAGAGCTGAAAAATTAGAATATTTGTTCCGCATGCAAGCGTTGGGGCAACCGAAGCGAGGATCAACGAAACCTCTGCAACTTCGGGTGTGATTCCGAGTCTACTCTGAAATTCGCTACGCAATGCTGGAATGATCGACGGAATCGACCGCCAGAGAATGTCTGGCTCTTCTGAGTCGAGGAACGCATCGCAAACCTCTCTGAGCTGATCCTTGAGGGCCATGTAAGAGATTTTCAAGAGAACCGATTTAACCGTCGCGCCATGAAAGTCCGTTGGCATCGGCGTGTCAACAAAAGGTTAGAGGCAGGTGTAATGGATTAGAATCTGGATACGCACCTCCTTAAATAAACCACCTATTCAAAGTGAAGGGTCAAGCCTCAGCCGTGGATAACCTACTCCGTCCTGTCATTCCCCAAACCCCCGCTTGTGAAATTTTTCACAAAATCCCCTTGCTGGAAACCGGGGCGGACAAATAGTAACTTGCTGACCCTCCCCAGTAGAAAGAACGCATCATGAGCACCGCTGCCACGCCCGCCGCTCCGGCCCCTCCCGCCGTGGACATGGTCAATGTCCAGATCAACGGGGTCTGGCATAAATTTCCCAAAGGAACGCGCATGATCGAGGCCTGCCGGCAGGTTGACGCCGACGTTCCTCATTACTGCTACCACCCGAAGCTTACCTCTCCTGGTAACTGCCGTATGTGCCTGGTTGAAATGGGGATGCCGCCCCGCCCTACGCCCGGACAGGAGCCGGAGAAGGACGAATTTGGTTTTGCGAAGATCGGCTGGATGCCGCGCCCGGTGATCGCCTGTGCGAACACCGTGAGCGAGGGCCTGGGTATCCGCACGGAAGGCAAACTCAGCGAAGAATGCCGCAGGGGGGTGATGGAGCTTTTGCTCATCAATCACCCGCTGGACTGCCCGATCTGCGATCAGGCCGGCGAGTGCCGCCTGCAGGAATTCAGCGTGGAACACGGCAACGGCCAGAGCAATTTCCGCGAGGAAAAGGTCAAAAAGCCAAAGAACGTGGACATCGGCCCGCGCGTGCGTCTGGACGACGAGCGCTGCATCATGTGCTCCCGCTGCATCCGCTTCACGGCGGAAATCGTGGATGATCCGGTGCTGGGCTTCACCGAGCGCGGCAGCCACACGACCCTTTCGGTGCATCCCGGCAAGCGCCTTGAGAACAATTATTCGCTCAACACCGTGGATATCTGCCCGGTGGGAGCGCTGACTTCCAATGATTTCCGCTTCCAGCAGCGCGTCTGGTTCCTGAAGGAGACCAAGACGATCTGCACGCAATGCGGCCGTGGCTGCAACATGGAAGTCAGTTCCCGCGAACGCACGATCTACCGCCAGACGCCACGCGAAAACAACGAGGTGAACAGCACTTGGATGTGCGACCGAGGCCGTCTCGATTTTCATTACGTCAACAGTGACTACCGCCTGACCCAGCCGCTGGTGAAGGTGGACGGCAAGCATCAAGCTGCGACCTGGAAGCAGGCGCTGGTGAAGGTGGCCGACGGTCTGCGCTCGGTCCCAGCGGATCAGATCGCCGTCATCGCCTCCGCGCGCATGACGAATGAAGAACTTTATCTCGCCCGGAATTTGATTCAGGCGCTGAAGACGCCTCACTTCGATACGGTCCCCCGCTTCCGCGAGCCCGACAATTATCTCCGTGCCGCAGACATGAACCCGAACACCACTGGTGTGAAGGTAATATGGGCCAGCGACGAACCCGGAGCAAAGCTGGATGGCATCCTCAAGGGCATTGCCGACGGTTCTATCAAGGCGGTCTTGGCGCTCGGGGAGAACCTACTGAAGCTCGGTCTCGAGAAGGCTGATCTGCAGAAGCTGAGTTTCCTGGCTTCGAGCCATGTGCTGGCCAATGCCACGGCTGAACTTTCCGACGTGGTGCTGCCTGCAGCAACCTATGCCGAGAAACGCGGCAGCATGATCAATGTGACGGGCCGCCTGCAACGCCTGAATAAGGCGATCGAACTGCCAGGCGAGGCACGCGAAGATTGGGAAATCCTGCGCGATTTGATTCTGGAACTGACGGGTTCCAACGGCCTCTATGCCGTGGATGAAGTCTTCAAGAAACTGGCGGGAGAGTTCGAGATCTTCGGTGGTCTGACGCTTCGCGCGATCGGTGAACTCGGTGTGCAGGTCATGGATACCGGTGAGAAGATTCCGCTGTTGGAGCGCGAGCGCGAACGGATCGCCAAGGGCATTATCGTGGGCTGATTAAGCCTGCGATTCGCGGTACACTTGTCGTTCATTCCGGTCTCAGCGTAGACCGGCGACGCCTTTATCCAGTTTGAAGAGTGCTGCCACTTCTTCATCGTTCAACGCTTTGGTGAAGACGGCCAGGTCGTCCATGTAGCCAACATAGGCTGCGCCGAGGACGAGGGCGACCTGAGATAGATCCCAGTCAAAGGTCAGGTCCCAGTTTTGAATGGTGCCTTGCCGTTTGCCGTCAAGGTAGAGGCTGGCGGTTGGTTTGGCGTCCTTGTTGTTCAGGTTGGACAATGTGAAGACGACATGCGTCCAGCGGTCGCGGCGGAAGGGTGCATTGGCCACCTGAACCATGGGCCGCTTTTCGTAGGGGATGTCGGCCCACTGTACGTTCGTCGGATTCCAAATGTGGAAGAGCGGGCGCACCGCGTAGCGGAAGAAGCGTGGTGTTTCGTCTTTGGACCATTCCAGAAAGATGAAGCCTTTTTTGCTGTCGTTTCCGACAATCTGCACGGGATCGCAGTAGCCGGGTTCGAGGTCTTCATCTGGGGCCAGCCGCAGCCAGACCGAGACGGTGGTGTTCCAGTTCTGAGCATTGTAGTCGAGCGTTTTCACGCCGCTGAACTGAGGACGTGTCACCCCTTTTTTGGGGAAGTGAAGCGCTCCGCCAAAGCGGCCTTCGCCGGGGGCAAGACGAACATCTTCATTCGGCTCACAAGGCACCAGGTCTTTGCCTTTACGGATCACAGAGACCGCATCGCCTTTGCTAAAGTCCGCGTTCAGTCCAGAGTCAAAACTGGCATGGAAAGAGAGCGATGAGGCGAGGCCCGAGTCTGCGGCGAAAGCGAGTCGAGTGGCTGCCGGATTCGCGAGAGAAAAGGCAGCAATGGTAGAGAGAAGAGGCAGTCGTGATTTCATGGCAGTTGCAGAAGTTCATCCTGACGCCAACCCGTGTTTCTGGCGGCAGTCGTGTCTCGAATGGCTTTGATGGAATCAGGCGAGACAGGACTGGCGCCATGTTCCCATTCGCGTCGGATATAAGTCAGGACAGATGCGATCTGATCGTCATTGAGCACGCCGAGAGGAGGCATGTCCAGATTGTAGGTGCGGCCTTGCACTTTCACGGGACCAGTCAGCCCGTGCATGACGATGCGCGCCAGGCGTTGTTCCGAGCCTAACACCCATTCCGAGTCAACCAGGGGTGGCGCCAGTCCCTCCATGCCCATGCCGTGCTGCTGGTGGCAGGCCATGCAAATGGCAGTATACAGGAGCTTGCCCTGAGTGAAGCGCTCGTGCTCCGCGGAAGTAAGCGCCGGAACAGGCACTTCTGGCGGCACTCCGGGCTTCCCCGGCCAGAGGATCATAGCGCCCAGCTTCCCGTGCCTCGCATCCTTGGTTTTTTCCAATTGCTCAAGAAGCGCGGGCTTCGCGCCAAGCTTGATGGGCTTTTTGACCGTGGCTGGCGCCGAGGCGAGAACGCCCTCAAGCAAAGCCACGCCAAAGTCGCCCCTAGGCTCATCACGCAAAATCAAATCCAGCAACTTCACGGTGGGCTCACTCCGTCGGCTCATCATGATGCTGCGAGCCAGTCCACTTAGGAACTCTTTCATGGCTACGTTCGGATGCTGGCATGGATCTGATTCGGAAATTCGCTCAAGAAGCTCCCACTCTCTGAGCGCTAGGCCGCTCAGGGCTGCATCCTTCAGGAAGGCGGTGCCCCCTGCCCTCGCCACGAGATTAGTCATGGCAAAATCCGCGTCCTGCGAATGCGCCTCACCCAGGGTCAGCACAAGTTGCTGCTGCACGAGCGAATCGACTTCTTTACTGCTTAGTTGAATCAAAAGTGCTCTGATCTCGTCTCGCTTCTCACCCGTCTTGAGGATGGGTTCACTGAGACGTACTACCGCCCTTCTGACCCTCGGATCGGCGTCCGCAATCGCTCGAATCAACGTAGTAGCGTCAGTGCGGCCCAAGCCATCCAGAGTCCATAGAGCATGCACCCGACCCAAGGGGTTCGTCCCGTTTGCAGCAACAGCTTTCAGGGCCTCGATACTCTTGTCCCCACCTATCTCGACCAGAAGCCGTTGGGCAGTTTCGCGCCACCAGCTGTTCGGCGATGAGAGGTGCGAAATCCATTGCTCGGGCGTTTGGCGGTGTAAATCGGGCTTCGCTGCCGGAGCACCTCCAGCCTTTGGTAGGATGCGGTAGATGCGGCCGAGGCCAATGGGTTTATCAAGCCCCCTGTCTTCGGTTTGCTTGCGAAGATAGGTGGTGAGGGAGGTGCGGTGTTCCAAGAGGCCGCGATGGAAGTCCACAACGTAGAGTGCCCCCTCTGGTCCAGTGTAGAGGAAGACGGGGCGGAAACGCTCGTCGGTGGAAGCCAAGAACTCTTGTTCTTGGTAGGCCTCCCTCGCGGTAAGGGTGCCGCTGGCTGAAGCCAGGATGTTGCGCTTCACCAAGTTGCCGGCGGGTTCGCAGACGAAAGCATTGTTTTCATACTCGGCGCCCAACAAGCCTCCGCGATAGATCCAGGGTGAACAGGCGGCGGTGAAGGCTTTGAGCTTATGTCCGCGCAGAACCTCCGGCATATAGCCACGATTCAGAGCAGGGGTCACACGAGCGGGCCACACAAACTGGTTCTCGGTGGGATTGACGTTCGTTCCGCCGACCGGCGTAGCGAAAGGGTTCCGGCCTGTGTAATGAGCAGGAATGATATCCACGCGGAGCTGGTCGCTGTTGGAGTTGTAGTAGAGGCGCCCTTCGTTGTCCTGAGAGAGGCCGTATTGACCGCGGAACGTTGTTGGGCCATTGAGCCACTGTCCGCCGACGAACCGGAAACGTTTCGTGTAGGCTGAACTGTAGATCCAGTTGTCCAAGGCCCAGAGGAGCGAATTAGGAGCACGCTCGGGATTGGCCAGTTCCGGGCGCTCGCGGCTCGCTGCCATGCCAAAGTCATTGGCCACGACGGTGCGTTCATCGGCTTTGCCATCTCCGTCCTTGTCCACGCAATACCAAAGGAACGGCGGCGCTCCGATCAGGGCGCCATTGCCTACGGGCATCACTGCTCGTGGCATCACTAACTGATCCTGGAAGACGACTCGCTTGTCCATGACACCGTCGCCGTCCGTATCCTCCAGAGTCACGATATTGCCGGTGGGCTGGTCTTCGCCAATGCCATCCAGATTTGGCATGTAGCTGCGCATTTCCACCACCCACATGCGGCCATCTGGACCGATGCTCATGGCGACAGGATCACCGACCAAGGGCTCACTGGCGACCAATTCGATCTTCAGATCGGGAGCGGCGAGTTGAAGTGACTTCAGTGCTTCGTTTGGAGGTAGAACTGGAGACGGCGGGATGAGTTCCTGCGGGATGATGGGCGTCTGGACCGTTCCTGCCTTATCACGAGCATCTCCGAGTTCCGCACCAATGGCGGACGCTACCAAAGCCAAAATAGCCGCCGAATTCAGAGCACTGTGAAAACTGGCTGACTTCCTGATGCGCCCTTGTCTCTCCATAGTCAGATCAACGGAGCAATGTCAGCGTTTTGAGCAGGAGCGCTTATATTTTATGCGATTGAGAAATATCCGTACACCAGTTTGCACGCGTTTCACTTCGTCGGGAGTTGATAAATCTCAAACGTCAGCGCCACTCGATGACGGTGGTCGCCTTGGAGCGTGATGGGCTTTCCCTGGCCACACGCGAAGGTTTGGCCGGTTTCCGGGAGAGTGAGTTGATTGCGGCGGAGGTCGTAATAGACGTAGAGGGTCCTTTGATGGGGCGCGGGAGAGAGGTCAGCGATCTCGTCGTGGATCGGATCTTCGTCGCGGACGTTAAGAAAGAAGGTGAGAGTTTGGCGGTGCTGATCGAGGAGCTGGTTGTCGGCGATAAGGAGGGTTTGCCAAGGGTTCTCGGCGGCTACTTTGTTCTGGATGACTCGATCGCGGAAGACGCCGTTGAGCGGGGCGAGGTTTTTGAGCGGCGAAAAGGGCTCACTAATGGGGCGCCAGTTGGTGAGCATGGAGAGGGATTCCTCGGGGATCCGCGTCTTGCCGTAGTGCGCGCCGCAGGTGAGGTAGAAGTCGGGCTTGCCGGCGATGATGCCGTCCAAGGTGTCGCCGGTTTCACGGACCTGCCGGACGCGAAGCATGATGGCGGTACGCTTAAGATTCAGACCCGGCACACGCGCGAGCGGCGCGGTTCCAATCGGCTCGGGAGGATAGAGTCCCTCCAAC